>JAEXRM010000007.1 GCA_023440865.1 Bacillota bacterium | reverse complement strand
CGGCATGCCCACGGGCGCCGCCACCGGCATGCCCGCAGGCACCCCCATGAACCGCGAATCGCTGGAGGCGGGCATCAACGGCCTGCAGGCCGGAATCCGGTCGCTTCAGGCGAAGCGTGATGATGCGCTGGCCCAGAAAACGGAGCTCGAGAAGAAGCTTGTCGAGATGACGGAAGCCCAAAACGGCATGCGCGAAGGTGTTGGCGGTTTGGACCAGGCGCTGGCGGGCATGGACGAGGGCATCGCGAAAATGGATGAAAGCCGCATCCTGCTCGGGCAGACAGCCGCCAAGATGGCGGAGGTCCGGGACGCCATCCCGGGCGCGTTCGAGGACGCGCGCCTCGGCTATCTGGGGACGCTCGAACAGAAGCGCCCCGAACTGGAGAAGCTGTTCCAGGACGGCCTCGATGTCGGTTTCCACGACATGTACCTCATGGTCAGCGTGCTGGCTGCGTTCGCAATCCTGGTGCTGCTGTTCTACCGTGACCGGAAGCGCATGGCGGAACAGGCAGCGGCGGATGGCGACAAGGCGGTTGCTGCCGGTACGGTGACCCTGGCGGAGTAAGGAGCGCAGACATTGCCCGTGGCGGGGCCTGTTGCGTATGATCAAGGCGGACGGTCGTCAAGGATGAATTGACGGCTGTCCGCCTTTTCCGGTATACTCGAGCCGTTTTCCCCGGGGCATGTTTCTTTCCGCTGTGTGTTTGACAGCGGCAGAGTGGGAGATATCGACAGGGATGCACACATCTATGGCATGGACAGGAGGCACATCATGAAAAGCAATGTGACGAAGGTGGTCGTGGTCGGCGCGGGCGCCGTGGGTGCGACCACCGCGTTCAGCCTGGTCGTCAAGGGCGTGGCGGCGGAGGTCGTGCTCATCGACATCAACCGGGAGAAGGCGCAGGGCGAGGTGTGGGACCTGCGGCACAGCATGGACTTCCAAAGCCGGAATGTCCGTGTGGTGTGCGGGGATTACGCGGCGTGCCGTGATGCCGACATCGTCGTCATCACCGCGGCTGCGCCGATGGCCGGTGAAACCGACCGGCTGAGCATGCTCGGCAAGACCTCAGGCATCATCCGCTCGATCATGCCTGAGGTAATGGGCAGCGGATTCGACGGCATCTTCGTCGTCGTGTCGAATCCTGTCGACGTCATGGCGTATCTCGTCTGGCAGCTGTCCGGGTTCCCGAAGAACCGCGTCATCGGCACCGGCACCATTCTGGAGACCGCGCGGCTCAAGGACATGATCGCCCAGATCGTCGGCATGGACCTCCGAAGCATCGACGCCTATGTCATGGGCGAGCACGGGGACTCGATGGTGGTGCCGTGGAGCCATATCCGGGCCGGGGGAAAGCCGTTCGCGGAGATATTGACGGACAACCGCCACCGCTTCTCGAGTGTCGACCTGGAAACCCTCATGGACAACACCAGGAAGGCCGGCTTCCGGGTGCTGACAGCCAAGGGCAGCACCTCCTTCGGCATCGCAAGTGCCGTGACCGGCATCGTCACCGCGATCCTGCGCGACGAGAACCGCCTGTACGCCGTGTCCGCCTGTCTCGAGGGCGAGTACGGCATCCACGGCATCTATTGCGGCGTGCCGGCCATCCTCAACCGCACGGGCATCCAGGAGATCGGCGAGTTCAACCTCGCGGTCGAAGAGCGGGAACGGCTTCTCGCCTCCGCCGAAGTGATCCGCGCAGCGATCGCGCGACTCGGGGAAGTGGCCCGATGAGCGGTACACCGGTATGGAGCATCTTTCTCAAGCTTTTCCTTGCCGTCGTCATCGGCTATGTGCTCAATCGGAAGAAGATACTGGGACCGGAGGCCACAAAGGGCATTTCCGGGCTCATCGTCAATGTGACCTGTCCGGCGCTGGTGCTCTATTCGGTCACCAGGCAGGAGGGAGCGGGAGGCGATGTGCTGCTGCTGGTGGCGTTCGGGGTGGCAATGTACGCGGTACTGCCGTTTCTGGCGAAGCTCCTGGCCCGGCCGACCGCCCGCGGACCCGGCGGGGACGGCGTCTTCCAGATGATGCTGGTGTTCGCCAACGTGAATTTCATGGGGTTCCCCGTCGTCCAGGCGATTTATGGCGAGGGCGCCATTTTCTACGACAACCTGCTGCATCTGCCGTTCTTCGTGCTGCTGTTCACCTATGGCATCCGGCTGCTAAGGGGCAAGCGGGAGGCGGGGGCCCGGATTCGTGTCGGCGACATCCTCACGCCCGGCCTGTTGGCCGGTCTGGCCTCGCTGGCCGTTTATTTCCTGCGGGTTCCGGTTCCTCCGCTGGTTGTCGAGTCGCTGGGCTTCATCGGCGGCATCACGACACCGTTGTCGATGATCGCGGTGGGCAGCATCCTGGCGGACTTCGACTTCCGCGACATCCTCTCGGACAGGCGCCTGTTCTACATCGCTTTCGTCAAGCTTGTCGCGCTGCCGCTGGCCGGCTGGTTGCTTGCCGGACTTGTCTTCAGGGATCCGATGATGGTGGGGCTGGTCACGATCAGCCTGGGCATGCCGGCCGCGTCCCTGTGCGCCATGCTCGGTCGGCAGTATGGCGGGCCGGAACGCGGCAAAACCGCGGCTCTCGGGGTGCTGTTGACCACGGCGCTGTCGTTTGTGACCATCCCCGTGCTGATCGTCCTGCTTTCGCGCTGAAGCCGGGTTTTGCATACAAAATGCAAGATGACATCGATTTTCCTGCGTAGTATAATGACAGGGACATCTGTCCGCCTCGCACGGACGATGCCGGAGAGAAGAAGAACCATGGAGGAAGCGCGCATGAAACGAATTGCAGCCATCACACTCGTCCTTTGCATGATGTTCACCCTGTTGACCGGTTGCGGCGGTACCGCCGCAGGCGCGAATGTCATCAAGATCGGCGTCTTCGAACCGTCCTCCGGCGACAACGGCGCGGGCGGCAAGCAGGAGGTCCTCGGCATCCAGTACGCCAACTCCGTGCTGAACAAGGTCGACATCGGCGGCAAGACCTACGACATCCAGCTCGAAATCGTCGACAACGAATCCTCCACCGACAAGGCGCCCTCCGCCGCCTCCAAGCTCGTGAGCGCGAAGTGCGCCGTCGTGCTCGGTTCCTACGGCTCCGGCGTATCGATTGCGGCCAGCGACGTGTTCGCACAGGCCAAGATTCCGGTCATCGGCGTTTCCTGCACCAACCCGCAGGTCACCGAGGGCAACGAGCATTATTTCCGCGTCTGCTACCTCGACCCGTTCCAGGGCACCGTCCTGGCCAACTACGCCGTCGACGCCTTCAAGGCCAAGACCGCCTACATCCTCACCAAGCTTGGTGACGACTACTCCGTCGGCCTTGGCAACTACTTCAAGAAGGCGTTCGAGGCCCTGGGCGGAACGGTCGTCGAGGAATCCTTCCAGGAAGGCAACTCCGACTTCACCGCTTTCCTCACCACGGCCGTAAAGTCCAACGCGGAGGTCATCTTCGCCCCGACCTCGACCGAGGCCGCTTCGCTGATCATCGGCCAGGCCGCTTCACAGGGCGTGAAGATTCCGCTGCTGGCCGGCGACACCTGGGACAGCTCCGTCATCCTCGAGGCGGCGAAGGGCTCCGACCTCAAGGTGGCCGTCTCCACCTTCTTTGACGAGGGTGACAACACCGAGGCCGGCAGCAAGTTCGTCTCCGGCTTCAAGGCATGGCTCAAGGCCGATGCCACCAAGCTTTCCAACAACGGCGGCAACGACATCGTCGCCGCTGTCTCCGCGCTGGGCTATGACGCCTACATGACCGCGGTCGAAGCCATCAAGGCCGCCGCCAGCACCGACTCCACCGCCATCCAGGCGAAGCTTCCCGCCACGGCGTACACCGGCGTCACCGGCGCCATCGCCTTCGATCCCAATGGCGATGCGATCCGCAATGTCGCGTACATCAAGAGCGTGAACACGGCGGACGGCACATGGAAGTTCGAAGCCATCCAAAGCGTGAAGTAAGGAACCGGAAGAAACCAGTCCGCTTTTGCCTCCAAGCAATGGCGGAAAGGGTCGGTTGATCCGCGAGGCGGGGGCGTCATGCCCCCGCTGCGTTCTTTTCATGCGCAACGGTCGACATCATGCACGGAGGTTCCCACATGGAAATGCTCAATGCCAACCTGCCATACCTGTTGGCCGGTATCTCGGTTGGCGGACAATATGCGCTGATCGCCATCGGCTATACGATGGTCTACGGCATACTCCGGCTCATCAATTTCGCCCACGGCGACATCTTCATGGTCTCGGGCTTCCTGATGGTCTACTTGTCGGCCTCGCTGCCCTTGTGGCTGTCCATTCCGCTGGTGATCATCATCACGGTCGTGCTGGGGTTCGTCATCGAGCGGGTGGCCTACAAGCCGCTGCGGTCAGCCCCCCGCATGTCGATCATGATCAGCGCCATCGGCGTGTCCTACCTGCTGCAGAACATTGCATGGTACGCCACCAGCGGTCTGGCGAAGCAGTATCCGACCCTGCCGTTCATCAGCGGCTCCGTGCCCATCGGGTCGTCGACAGCCACTGTCGTGACGCTGCTGACGCCGGTGCTCACCATCGTGCTGGTGGCCGCCCTGGTGCTGGTCATCCGGCACACGAAGATCGGCATGGCCATGCGCGCGGTGTCGCGCGATTTCGAGACCAGCCAGCTCATGGGCATCCGAATCAATTCCGTCATCAGCATGACCTTCATCATCGGGTCGTTCCTTGCGGCAGTGGGTTCGCTGCTGTACTTCACGAACTACGCGACCGTCACGCCGCTCGCCGGATCCATGCCGGGCCTGAAGGCCTTCGTGGCCGCGGTGTTCGGCGGCATCGGTAGCATTCCCGGCGCCGTGGTGGGTGCCTTCCTCATCGGTATCTGCGAAAACATCATCAAGGCCTTGGGGTGGTCGACCTTCTCGGACGCCTTCACGTTCGCCCTGCTGATCATCATCCTCGTCGCGAAGCCCACGGGCCTGTTCGGCGAGAAGTCCACGGACAAGGTGTAGGGGGTGGATGCAATGACAAACATGAAAAAGAAGATTCTCGTGCCGCTGCTCCTCACCGCCGCCCTGTTCGGGGTGCTGTTTCTGCTCGAGCAGCTGCTGCCGCCGTCCTCGATGCTGTTCATGGTGCTCAAGAAAGGGGCCATCTACGCGCTCGTCGCGGTGTCGATGAACCTGCTCAACGGCTTCACCGGCCTCTTCTCTCTCGGGCAGGCCGGTTTCATGCTCATCGGCGCCTACACGTACGGCATCTTCACGATTCCCGTCGCGTCCCGCGCGGCGGTCTACCAGTACTTCGACGGCGGCATCATCCGCTTCACGGTGCCGGTGGTCGTGGCGCTGGCCATGGCGGGCATTGCGGCGGCCATTTTCGCATACCTCATCGGCCTGCCCGTGCTGCGGCTCAAGAGCGACTACCTCGCCATCGCCACGCTGGGCTTTGCGGAGATCATCCGCGCGTTCTTCCAGTGGGACCAGCTTGGTCCGATCACGAACGGCTCGAACCTGCTGCGCAAGTTCCCGACCTTCAATACCGTCCTGTACCCGTTTGCGGTGGCGGCCGTCTGCATCGCGATGATCGTGCTGCTGATCAACTCCTCGTACGGGCGCGCCTTCAAGGCCATCCGCGACGACGAGATCGCCGCCGAGGCCATGGGCATCAACCTCGCGAAGCACAAGCAGCTGGCCTTCACGATCAGCTCGTTCTTTGCCGGCGTGGGCGGCGCGCTGCTGGCGATGTACCAGACGACGGTGCAGGCCTCGGCCTTCAAGTCCGGCATGACCTACGAGATCCTGCTCATCGTCGTGCTCGGCGGCATCGGTTCCGTTTCCGGCAGCTGCATCGCCTCGTTCCTGTTCATCGCCTGCAGTGAATGGTGGCTGCGGTTCCTCGACGTCGAGACGTTCCTGGGCCAGTTCCAGATTCCATTCCTGCGCTCGGGCTTCCGCAAGGTCGTCTTCTCGGTCATCATCATGCTGGTCGTGCTGTTCTACAGCCAGGGCATCATGGGATCGCGGGAACTGTCGCTTGACCGCATGCTCCGCTTCTTCCGCGGCAAGTTCGGCAAGAAGAAGGAAGGGGAGGTGACGCGATGAGCGGGAACATCCTTCGGGTGGAAAACCTGACCATGCAGTTCGGCGGCGTCGTTGCCGTCAACAACCTCTCGCTGGAGGTCAACCGGGGTGAGATCGTCGCGCTGATCGGTCCGAACGGCGCGGGCAAGACGACCGCCTTCAACTGCATCACCGGGGTGTACGAGCCGACCAACGGCTGCGTGGACTTCTGCGGCCGGACCATCGTGTCCAATCATCCGCAGGGCCGGATGAAGCAGCTGTATGCCGGCGAGAACCGGGGCATGTACCACAAGGTGGTGCGCCATACACCCGACCGCATCACGGAAAGGGGCATCGCACGCACCTTCCAGAATATCCGCCTGTTCAAGAGCCTCACGGTGTTCGAGAACGTGCTGGTGGCCAAGCACATGCGCGCGAAGCAGAACTTCCTGACCGCCACCTTCCGGCTCAACTGGCAGGAAGAAAAACGGATGCGCGAGGAAAGCCTCGCGCTTTTGGAGGAGCAGGGCCTGCTTCCCATGAAGGACGATTTGGCAGCGAGCCTTCCGTACGGGCTGCAGCGCAGGCTGGAGATCTCCCGCGCGCTGGCGACCGGGCCGCAGCTGCTGCTGCTCGACGAGCCGGCCGCCGGCATGAACCCGCAGGAGACGCAGGAGCTGGCGGAGTTCATTGTCAGGATCAAGGAGAAGTACAACCTGACGGTGTTCATGATCGAGCACCACATGGACCTGGTCATGGGCATTTCCGACCGCATCTACGTGCTGGACTTCGGGCGTCTGATCGCGCAGGGGACACCGGCCGAGATCCAGGGCAACGTCCAAGTCATCGACGCGTATCTGGGGGTGGTCGAAGATGCTCAGAATCAATGAACTCAAGGTGCATTACGGCGGCATCGAGGCCGTGAAGGGCATATCCTTCGAGGTGCCGGAAAAGAGCATCGTCACGCTCATCGGGGCGAACGGTGCGGGCAAGAGCACGACACTGCGCGCCATCTCCGGTCTGGTCAGAACGAGTGGCGGTTCCATCTCCTTTCAGGGAGAGGATCTTACCGGCAAGGGGCCCGAGGCGGTCGTTGCGAAGGGCATCACGCTGGTGCCGGAAGGACGACGCATCTTCGCCGACCTCACGGTGCTCGAGAACCTGAAGATTGGCGCCTACCTGCGCAAGGACAAGCTCGACGACGACATCCGCATGGTCTACGACTTGTTCCCGCGGCTGAAGGAACGCTCCTGGCAGCTGGGTGGCACGCTGTCGGGCGGAGAACAGCAGATGCTGGCCGTGGGGCGGGCCCTGATGAGCCGGCCGAAGCTGCTGATGATGGACGAGCCGTCTCTGGGTCTTGCGCCGCTGATCGTGAAGAACATCTTCGAGATCATCCGCGAGATCAACCGGCAGGGCGTCACGATCCTGCTCATCGAGCAGAACGCCAACATGGCGCTGCAGACGGCGGATATCGGGCATGTCATGGAAACGGGCCGCATCACGATGACGGGGCCCGGCCGCGAGCTGCTGGTGAATCCGGCCGTGAAGGCGGCGTACCTCGGAGCATAGGGCGCCGGGCTGGCGCCACAAGGCAGCAGGAAACCCGCAGGGCAGCCTGCGGGTTTCTTCCATGATGGGTCGTCCGGGTGTCGTACAGGGTTCGTGAGGCCTACCGTCAGGCGACAAACAGCTGAAGGCTTGCCGCCATCACACCCATGCCTCCGATCAGACCGTAGAGTGACAGGTGCGCCTCGCCGTACTCCCTTGCGGAGGGCAGCAGCTCGTCCAGCGAGATGTAGATCATGATGCCGGCGACCATGCCGAACACGATGCCCAGCAGCGTGTCGCTCATGAACGGGCGGAGCAGCAGGTAGCCGACAACGGCGCCGACCGGCTCGGACAGGCCGGACAAGAAGGAATACCGGAACGCCCGCCGCTTGCTGCCCGTGGCATAGTACACCGGAACGGAGACCGCAATGCCCTCCGGAATGTTGTGGATGGCAATGGCGATCGCGATGGGAATGGCGATCTTGGGGTCCTGCAGACCGGCGATGAAGGTGGCAAGCCCTTCCGGGAAGTTGTGGATGCCGATGGCCAGTGCGGTGAAGAAGCCTGTGCGCATCAGATGCTGATGATCCCGATGCACCTCCTTGCGTCCGGCTGCGGCCATGTCCTCGACCGTATGCAGCTCATGCGGATTCTCCGCCTTGGGAATGAGCTTGTCGATGAGTGCGATGAAGGCGATGCCGGCAAAGAAGGACGCGATGGTGGCCCATCCACCCGCTTTTGCGCCCCAGACGCCAGAAAGCGCCTCGCGTGATTTGACGAAGATCTCGATCATGGAGACATAAATCATGACGCCGGCCGAGAAGCCCAGACTGACGGCCAGAAAGCGTGTGTTCGTCTTTTTCGCCAGAAAGGCGATCGCACTGCCGATCCCCGTGCTCAGGCCTGCGAATGCGGTGAGTCCGAATGCGAGCCACGTGTTGTTCAAGCTGACCTCCTGTCGCGGAACCGTGTGCCGTGATCGAAAGATGATTCCCGTGCAACAACTCGTTCTCACGAGTTGCGCCGCAGGAATCCAAGATGCGTCCCACATTGTTCCGCCGATGGGCGGACCCGGCGCGCATGCACACCGCAAGTCATGTTTTCTTCGCCCACAGCTTCCGCCCGGCGCAGGCGCCGATCACGAACGTGCAGCGCTTGCACAGCAGGCATTTGCCCGGCTGGCCGCCGGCGAGCGCCGTTTTGGGCCAATCCGGGTCAACCAGCGCGCTGCGGCCGATGTCCACCATGTCGACATCCGTCCGGTCCAAAACGCCCTGCGCATCCTCCGGCGTGCGGATGCTGTTCACCGCGAACACCGGAACCGAGACGGCCTTTCGGATTTCTCCCGCCGCATGGATGATGTCGACGTAGGGGAAGTCATCCGGCTTCCACGGTTCACTTTCGGCAAAGAAGCCGTAGGAGATGTCCAGGAAGTCGATGCCGGCCTCCTCCAGCAGCTTGGCGTTTCGAATGCCGTCTGCCAGGGTGGGTTCGTACGCGCCCAGCCGGATGCCGATGAGAAAATCGTCCGAGGTCGCCTGACGGATGCCCTGCATGATTTCCGTGACAAACAGGGTCACCTCCGCACCATACGCGTCGGCGCGGGTGTTCACCCGGCGGTTGAGGAACTGGGAAAGGAGGTAGGCATGGCACCCATGGAGCTCCACCCCGTCAAATCCCGCCTCGTATGCGCGGCGGCCGGCCTCTGTGAAATCCTGACGAAGGGCGTGGAGGGCCTCCGTGGTGAGCTCCGTGCCGACGACCGTCGTGCCGTCTTCCTTCTTCAGCACATATGCGGACGGGCAGACGGGAGCGTCCGCGATGCCGACGATGCCCGCGTGATGGATTTGCGCCACGATCGGCACCTGCTCGGCATGGGACGCGGCGGCAAGGCGCGAGAGCCCCTCGATCTGGCTGTCGTCCCAGATGCCGATCTGCGTCGCGTGCAGCCGGCCTTCCGGATTCACGCAGACCGCTTCCAGGATCAGCAGGCCCGGCTTGCCCTTGGCCAGGGACTGGTAGTGTGCCACGCAGTCATCGGTGACGGAACCGTCCTCGCGATTGTACACGAATGTCACCATCGGCGGGATGCAGATGCGGTTCCGGATGGCGAGGTGACGGAGGGTGAAGGTGTCGTTCAGCTTCTTCATGCGATGCCCCCATGCGTTTGGCGGTGAGATGTTTTCGTGTCGCGCCGCTATGGCGCCCCTGGGATGCCGATGCGTCTCTTTCAGGCGGTGCCTGTGCGGTCCAGGCAGGTGGTGCCGGCATGGTGTGCCCGCGTGGTGCCGGTGCGCCGATCCCTGTCCATTATACAGCAGAACGATGATGTGGAAAGATGGTTGATCTTGTGACACACCTGGCATGAGCGCAATGGGTGGGGAATTAACGGCATTGCGAAAGCGGATGGGGACGGCGCAGGGCGCGTGAGCGCACTCCACCTCGCCATCCTGCGCAAGATCTGAGGCATACCGAACAATCCCCACTCTTTCGCAAATCGCCCCGATTCCGTATTGTGTGAAGGGAGCGGCACGAATGCCGGATGTGTCCGCACCGCATGCGAAGAGGAGGGTCCCCATGCTCAAGCCGTACGAGAATTTCAAGATTGCCGCCTACGCGTTTGCCTATTGGCTGGAGAAAGCAGGCGACGACGACATCCTGCGCGGCATCGACTATTACCGCCAGTACATGCATCTGGACAAGGTGTATCTGGAGAACCACCGCGCGACAGTCGACATCCCGGTGGCTCGCATGCGGCAGATCAAGGCGCTGTTTGAACAAAACGGCATCCGGACCAGCGGCGGCATCACGTCCACCGGGCTTGTCGGCGAGCGCAAGCCGTCCTTCTACGACACCTACTGCTTCACGGATCCCGCCCATCGTGCGGCGTACCGGCGCATCGTCGGCGAGCTGGCGCAGGTGTTCGACGAGATCATCCTCGACGACTTCTTCTTCACCGCCTGCCGCTGCGAGCTGTGCGTCGCGGCCAAGGGGACGCGCACGTGGGCGCGTTACCGGCTGGACCTGATGGAGGAATTCTCCAGGGAGATCGTGGCGCTTGCCAGGGAAGTGAACCCGAACATCAAGTTTGTCATCAAGTATCCGAACTGGTATGAATCCTATCAGGAAACCGGTTACAATCCCGGAAAGCAGAAGGACATCTTCGACGCGGTCTACACGGGAACCGAGACCCGCGAAGCCGCCTACAGCCACCAGCACCTGCAGCGCTACGAGAGCTATTCGATCATGCGGCTGTTCGAGAACACCGCGCCCGGCCGCAACGGCGGAGGCTGGATCGATCAGGGCGGATCGCTCGACAACCTGACACGCTGGCTGGAGCAGGGCAGCCTGACGATGCTTGCCAAGGCGCGGGAACTCGCCCTGTTCAACTTCTCCGTGCTGCTGGACACGCCGGCGCTGGCTGCGCTCGGCGCGAACCTGTACCGCATCGACCGGCTGATGGGCAAGACCGGGAACCCCGTCGGCGTGGTCGCCTACGAGCCATACGATGCCGACGGCGAGGATCAGGTGTTCAACTATCTGGGCATGTGCGGCATCCCGTTCGAGCCCAAGCCGGTCTTCGACGCGGACGCGCCGCTGCTGTTCCTGTCGGAAACCTCCGCAGGGGACGACGACGTGATGCCGAAGCTGGAGGCCTACGTGCGCGCCGGCGGGCACGCCATCGTGACCACCGGTTTCCTGCGGCGGACCTACGACAAGGGCATCCGGGAGATGACATCCGTACGGCTGACACACCGGCATATGCTCGGAGACACCTATCTGGTCAACCCGTACGACACGCCTGCCGGAACCACGGTGAGCAAAGGCGATAGACAGGTTCTCTTCGAGATCCTCGACGTCAAGACGAACGCGACCTGGTGCGACGTCAAGGTGGTGGCCGGGGAGAACAATTTCCCGGTGATGACGGAGGACTTCTACGGAAAAGGCCGCCTGTATGTCCTCAACGTGCCCGAGAACTTCTCGGACCTGTACCGGCTGCCCCGGGAGGTCTGGCAGATGGTCAGCAAGCGGTTTTCACGCGGCATGGACGTCTTTGTGGCCGGCGGTTCCCGCGTGAACCTGTTCGCCTACGACAACGGCGTGTACGGGCTGTACGGGTATGGCGCCGCGCGCAATACGGCGCAGGTGTTCGTCAAGGGGGAATGTCGGGGGATCCGCGATCTGGAGACGGGCGTGGTGTACCCAACCGCCGGCGAAATGGCACGGCCGAGCCGGCAGGGTGACAGCGCGACCTGTGACGAAGCGCCGCCGGTCCACATCGTGCCGGTGCCCATGATGGGCGGGCGGTTGGTGTTCTTCGAGGTGGTCAGCGAGTAAGGCACGATGGCATGTGCCATGCGAAGGCGATGCGGTCCTGTGCCGCACATCATCATCATCGAACGGGGAGCGGATCCGGAACAGGAACCGCTCCCCGTTCCCGTTCATGAAATGTTCACAGACAAATATGAAAAATCCTATATAATTAGTCATATAAGATGCGTCATGGAGCCATTGGCCGCCGGACGCACGCAAGGACCGGAACGGTTGCTCCCGACGCATCGCTTGCTTGCGCTGCTTATGCGAATGGGGGTGCCAATCGTGACACAGCTCGAAACCATGTCCCTGCTCGGTGTGTTTGCCGCAGGGCTTCTCTCCTTCTTTTCTCCCTGCATTCTGCCCCTGTTGCCCGTTTACCTGGCGCGGTTCGCCGGCCATGCCGGCGTGTCTGCCGCCGGCACGGACACAGTTTCCGACATGTCTGCCGTCGACACGAACACAGTGTCCGGCGTGTCTGCCGCCGGCACGGACACAGTATCCGGCCTGCCTGTCGCCGATCCGAACGTGGTGCCCGGCATGCCTGCGGCTGGTGATCCGGAAGAGCCTGCACGCCTGACCGAACCGACTCCCGGGGGCAACCGGGAGACGCCACGGGCCCGCGTGCTGTTTCAGACGCTCCTGTTCGTGCTGGGACTCGGCACGACCTTCGTGCTGATGGGCTTTGGCGCCGGCGCACTGGGTACGGTGGTCGACGCGCGGCTGTTTGCCGTTGCGGGCGGTTTCGTCATCATGCTGATGGGCATGCAGCAGGCCGGCATCATCCGCATCCCCCTGCTGGAGCGCGAGGCCCGCATGGAAGCCGGGGCGCGGGGCGGCCTGTTCAGCTCGTGGCTGCTCGGATTCACCTTCAGCTTTGGCTGGACTCCCTGTGTGGGTCCCATCCTGGCTTCGGTTCTCGTCTTGTCCGCCCGTGAGGGTGCCGCATTGCAGGGTGGCCTGCTGATGCTGGTGTTCACCTTGGGGCTTGCCGTGCCTTTCCTGTTGCTGGCGCTGTTCACGGGAACCATGCTGGGCTTCTTCCGGAAGCTGCGGCGGCATCTGCCCAAAATCCGTCTTGCCGGCGGCCTGGTGATTCTCGGTGTCGGCATCTGGATGGTGGCATCCAACCTCGCGCCCGTGATGCGCAACGCCGGCGCGGCGACAGCAGGCACCACGAAGGGCGCAGGCGCCGCCGTATCGGCGGAAGTATCCGCCGAAGACGACTTCACGCTTCCCGACCTGGATGGCAACCGGGTGTCCCTGTCCGACTTCAGCGGCCGGAATGTCTACCTCAAGTTCTGGGGCACCTGGTGCCCGGCCTGCATGCAGGGCATGGATGCGCTTGTTGCCTATGCGGCGGCGCAACGGGAAGCCGGTGGCATCGAGGTGATCACCATCGTGCTGCCGGATCGGTACGGGGAGATGTCGGCTGATGATTTCAAGCAATGGTACCGGTCCCAGGGGTACGATTTCCGCGTGCTGCTCGATGAAACGGGTGATGTGGCCGAACAGTACGGCGTGCGCGCCTTTCCGACCAATGTGTTCATCGATCGGCAGGGGCGCGTTGCCTACAGCATGGCCGGCAGCATGGGCAACGACCTGCTGGGGGAGGTCTGGACGCAGATCGATGCGGCACAGGCCGAGGCGGGTGCCGCAGGATCAAGCTGGAACGGGATTGATGGCGGATCGACGGCTTCCATCCCCTCCCCGGCCGCGGGCACGAAGCCCGAGGAAAGCATGGCCATGCAGGGAACCGGCCGGAATGCGGATGCATACGCGTTGCTGGATGCGAGCACCCACGGCGGACGCTACCCCGCCAACCCCAACCTGCTGGTCGACTACGCGACCGGCAGGCTGAAGGACATCTGGCTCGCAGGCGGCTGCTTCTGGGGAGTGGAAGCCTACATGGCGCGCGTTTACGGTGTGGCGGATGCCGTGTCGGGTTATGCGAACGGGGTCGTGGACAATCCGACCTACAGCCAGGTCGTCGGCGGCAAGACGGGGCATGCCGAAACCGTCCATGTCCGCTACGATCCGGAACGGGTGAGCCTGGAAACGCTGCTGGAACACTATTTCACACTGATCGATCCGACCAGCGTCAACCGGCAGGGGAATGATCGCGGCGCGCAGTACCGGACAGGCATCTATTATGAGGATGCGGCGGACCGCCCGCTCATCGACACGGTGGTCGACCGTGTGCGCCAGGCCCATGACAAGCCCATCGCAACGGAAGTGATCCCGTTGACCGCCTTCTGGCCGGCAGAGCCGTACCATCAGGACTACCTCGAGAAGGAACCCGACGGGTACTGCCACGTGGATTTCTCGCCCCTGTACCGCATGGAGGGGCGCATCGACCCGGCCCAGTATCCGATGCCCGCCGATGCGGAACTGCGGGAACGACTGACACCCGAACAGTACGCGGTTACGCGTGGGAACGACACGGAACGCGCATTTGGCAATGCTTTCTGGGACAACCACGAGCCCGGCCTGTATGTGGACATCGTGACGGGGGAACCCCTGTTCAGTTCCCGCGACAAGTACGATTCGGGCTGCGGATGGCCGAGTTTCACACGTCCCATCGCCGAAGCGGTTGTGGTCGAACGGCTGGACAAGACGCTGGGCATGGTGCGCACCGAGGTCCGCAGCCGCGCCGGCGACACGCATCTGGGACATGTCTTCGACGACGGCCCCAAGGAGGCGGGAGGCCTGCGATACTGCATCAACAGCGCCTCATTGCGGTTCGTGCCGTTGGCGGAGATGGAGCCGGCGGGGTATGGGCATCTGATGGGGGCCGTCATATCGGGCTGACAGGCGCTGGGAAGCTGTACAGCCGCTGGAGGTGCCTGCACGCGCGTCTATCGGGGCTGCCTGCGGCCGAGATATGCCAATGCGCAGGCGACCCCGACGCCCATCAGCACCCACGGCATGGCAGCCGTTGAGAATTCGAGGAACGGTCCATCCAGGAAGATGTCCGCCAGTCGAAGCACAACCGCCAGCAGAACAAACATGCTGCCGATGATGACCAGCCTTCTGCCGCTCTTGACAACGGATGTATCCTTCTCGATCTTGTCCATCATGACCTGATCTCCCTTCAGCAATGCGTCAAGGCTGACCTGATAGAGCTCACTCATGTGCAGGACACTCACAATGTCGGGAAGCGACTTGCCGTTTTCCCAGTTCGAGATGGTCTGTCTGGAGACCTTGATTTCCTCTGCAACCTGCTCCTGTGTCAGCCCGGTTTTTCCGCGGGCTGTCCTCAGTTTCTCTCCAATGTCCATGGTTTGTCCTCCGTTGCTTGCAGCATACCAAATCGGCGCTCCGTTCTCCATCCATAATCCTTGTCATCATGCGCCATTTTGCGTCAAAACCCTTTGACAACACGCCGGAAGGACGTGTCACACGCCCCTTTCCATTGAGCGGGAACCGGCGGCGTGTCTTGCCACGACCTGCCATGACCTGTATGACCTGCCGGAGACAGGAAGGGCTATCGCATCGGGTTCACCTCCTGGCGGATCTCTCCATGAGCCGCAGGCCGGTATTCACATCACCCGTCGGGTGATGCGGTATCTCACGGTGCGGTGCTATGCTGATCGTGCATTCCGATGAGATGTGGAGGCAAGCGCATGTTCAAGCTGCGGACCTGTCTGAAGCCATTGCTCGTGATCCTGCTGGGGGTCCTGTTCTTTCTGGTGGTTCCCGCGCCAACATCGGCCGAGGTGTACGGAGACATCAGGCTGACGAAGTGCTATACCGAGAACGGCTTGTTTGTCATGCAGGTGGAGACGTCGAACCTCGATTTTGGAACGCTCGAGATCTTCCTGACCGATGAGGCGGGCGACGTGGTCGACCGGTGGGAGAACATCAGCCACAGCAGTTACAGCACCCCGGCCGTGTATCGGTTCCCGCGCAATTACGCCGAAACACCGTCCGGTCTGTATGCGCTCAACATCGTCTACACCGGTTCCGGCACATTCGGCGAGGAAAGCAAGAACTGGGCGTGGACGGTCAACCATACGCGCAAGACGGGCATGACGATGACGAAGCAGTACAAGACAAAGGCATCGGATGGCACCTATGTGCACAAGTTCGTCTTCTCCCAGGTCGGCGGCGCCGGGCAGACCCTGCATTGCGAGATTTATACGAAGGCGGGCAAACTGGTTCGCGCCTATGAGCGCGACACGGAATACGACAAGAGCACGTGGACGCTGACATGGAACTACTTCCCGGATAGCGGCTTGAAAGCGAAGAGCGGCACCTACATCATCAAGTACTGGATCGGGGATGGCAATCCGAAGCAGACCTCCGTCAACCTGAGCATATAGGGAAGGGAGAATCGGAATCATGCCTCATCGATCAAAAACACCGCTGTCGGACCACTTCGCACAAAAGTCCGCGCCCGTGCATGTGCCCACGTTCATGGCAAAGCCCGCGCCGGTGCGCCTGCCCATGCCCGCGCTGACGCGTCTGATCATGCTCGCGGTCACATTCGTCCTTGCAACGATCCGGGTGAATGCGTTTCCCGTGATGGCGGCCTCGCCGGGCGACTGGTCCGCATTATCAGGCAGCTTCGCGCAGGCGGACGGCAGCCAGTACAACAGCGGAAAGCTGCAGCTGCTGCCGCTGGACAGCGGCTGCGTGCTCTTCGAGCTCGCTGTCATGAAGGGCAGCGAGGCGGAGGCTTGGACGGATGACTTCCTGATGTCCGGCACCTTTGTGATCGGGGAGGACGGATCGGGAACCTGGGAGGATGAAACCGAGTCCGGAGCGGTGTCGCTGCGGTTCACACTGGCGGGTCAGACCGTGACGGTCACGCAGAAGGGCAGGCTCCCCTTGCCGGTTGACGGTGCCTACACCTGGCTCGAACCGAACCTCGAAGTGACCGCGGATATGGCGGGTGAACTGGTGGAAGGCCTGCCGACCGCCGCAACCAGCCTCAATGCGAACAACGGCGCGTATCGGCTGGAATTCTCGGATATCGGGGTGGACGGCTGGTTCTACGAGCTGAAGGCGGTGTTCGGGGACAACGGCGCGATGCTCGGCGAGTTCCTGATCGCAAAGGATCTTTCGGCGGTGTACCGCATCGACACGGAGGAACCGCTGTTGCTCTACGGATCGGCAAATGCCATGATGGCGGCGATGATCGATGTCTATCCCGAAGAGGGGGAGATGCCGGCGACCGTGGCAAGCGCGGATGCCGCGCTGCCGGAAGAAGACACGGATGACGAGGCGACCCCGTATGCCGTCGCAGTCGTGGATGCAGTCCCCTCCTCCCCCCAGGTCAAGGTCGGGGAGACGGCGCAGGTGGTGCCGGTTGTGCCGGGCCACATACCCGCCACCTTCGTCTGCACGTCCGACAAGCCCGATGTGGCGGCGGTGGATGCGGCGGGCACGATCACGGGCGTTGCGCCGGGCACCGCGGTCCTTTCAGGCACGTTGTCCGTGGATGGCGCGGAGAAGCCCTTCCGGTTCGAAGTGGACGTCTGGGCGCCTGCCATCCAGCCGCTGCAGATACTGGCCGCGGTTCCGGTCGGCGGCAGCGCCGTCATGCAGGCCAAGGTGGTCGGGCTGGACATGCCCTTGCAATGGCGTGTCTCCGACAATTCGCTGGCGGAGATCGACGCGGCAACGGGTGTGCTGAAGGGCAAGAAGGATGGAAAGGTTCAACTCGTCGCCCAGGCAGGCGATCTGAAGCGCGAATGGACGGTTGCGATCGGGAACGCGGGTGCTGCAGCGCCATCGGACATGTCAGGCGCGGCCTCATCCCCTGCTTCATCCGAATCAGCCGCCAACAGCCCGGAAGTCGGACCGGCCGATGGTCCTGTGGATTCGTCCGGACCTGCCATCCTTGCGACAGCAGGCGTGTTCGCATTGGTTCTGGCCGGCGTGCTGTGGATAGTCCTTGCAAGGAGAAGGAAATTGCGCTCGCCCACGTAAGCGTCATGCCTTATTCCCCTGGTGCATGCAGATGCTCTCCAAAGAATTCGATGACCCTTTTCTCGTATTCCTTGGGATTCGCACCGTACCCCCCGACATGGGAGACGCCCGGAATCAGCCATTGCTGCGCACGGTCCGGCGCCGACGCCGCCATCATGCTCCCATACGCCGCTTCCCGGGCAACGTTACCGGCCTCGATCAGCAGGAACGAGGTGCCGGCGGCATCCGCCATGGCATCCACCAGCCGTTTCGGCTCGTCCTCACCCCCGAAGCCCCCGATGGCGGCAAACAGCACGCGTGTCGTGAAACTGTGCCACAGGTGCCTGTTCGCGGGCAGCACGAGATAGTCGGACAGGCAACGATAGGTCGCGCCGTCCGCGACAACGGCTGCCATCGCAGGGCAGTCGGAGGATGCACCCAGCAGGATCTCGCCACCGAGTGACGAGCCGTATCCGCCAATGGATGCAGGGTTCTCCCGTTTTTCAATCCATGCGAGACAAGCCTTCACATCCTCCGTCCCATGCCAGCCGTATGCGGGAACCCCGCGTCCGCCGCTTTCACCATGCCCCCGCAGATCGGGCGCAAGCACACTGTAGCCTGATGCCGCCAGCGCCGAAGCGATCGGACGGATTTCTTCGCGGGAAGAGGTCGCGCCATGCAGCACGAGAATGGCTGCGCCGTTTACGCCTGGGTGGCTCCATGCGGCAAGCTCCACCCCGTCGGTGGCGGGGATCTGCACGGCTTGAAAGCCGTCGGGGGGTGCGCCCACGTCGGAAGGATGCCGCATGAGGGCGAACACACCGACACCCGCGGGCATCAGGACGTAGAGTGCAAGCAGTGCCAGCGCGAGAACCGTACAGCACACCTGCAGCATGCGGCGGGCACCCTTTGTCCCCTTTTTCTCAGCATGACGCATGTCGTATCCCTCCTCTCGAGGACATCACCCGGTCAGTTGCCCGTTCAGCAGGAACAGGGAGCTGAAAATGACGAAATCCTGCATGAAATGGATGATCCACGCGGCGGCGAAGCCCTTCGTCTCCACCATGCTCCGGCACATGTACCAGCCGAGCAAGCCGCTCATCACAACCCCGAGCGGCCCGCCCGGCGCGCCTTCAAAATGGGCGAGGCCGAAGAGGATGGCGGCACCGAGTGCGGCCCGATGATCCGGAAGAATTCCCTGCAGGGGGCCGAGTATGCCGTTGCGGTACAGAATCCCCTCGCTGATGGCGTTGATGGCCGCATACAGCAGCAGCAGGGGGATCATGCCTGCCCAGTCCTTCCATCCGGATGGAAGCCGGAACCCGGTGACGGTGACAACCGTCAGCAGGACCGTGCCAAGAGAGATCAGGACCGCGGAGATCACGGACAACCGGCCCCATGGGATGCGATCGCCGTTGATTCCGAGCCATGCGATCCGTTTTGCCCTGACTGTCAGGTCGCCCGGCACAAGATAGGCTGCTTTGGCCGAGCGGAGCGCCAACAGCAGAAACACGGTCATGCAGGCGGCGCTCAGCGCCTTGAGCGTGATGCCGCTTCCCAGGCTTCCCGCCAGCGTGCCCAGGCCGAACCGGCTGCGCCAGAAACGCTGGGCGGAAAGGATCCGGCCGCCCTCCTGCAGCAGGATGATTGCCGCGAGGGACGCGGACAGCCTGCGCAGCGGGGAAAGCTGTCGCAAGGGAAAGCCCGCCACGCAGAACAGCAGCATCAATGCCCCTTGCATGGCCGAAAGCCAGCCAGGCTGCGTGATACCCGCGAGCCCAAGCAGGATGCCGGGCAGGCGTGAGGCACAGACAAGCAGCAGCAGAACCAAAATGTCCATACGCATCCTCCATGCAGAGGTTGCCAGTATTGCCGGAGAAAGTATATCACAAGGCGAAAGAAATGAAAGGGCAAGCCGTGTTTGTGTCTTGCCGGCATAAAAGACGCGGAGGGGGCATATGCAACCCCCTCCGCGTTGACAGGTTCCGATGCGTCGATTACTTTCCCGCGTTGGTCATGTACTTGTGCAGAACCGTGGCAGCCTGCGCACGGGTGGCGCCGCCGCAGGGATCGAGACGTTCACCATCTCCCTGGATCAGGCCTTCCGCAACAGCCCAAGCCATGCTTGTACGCGCCCAGGCGGAAGGCTGGTCCGTGAAGGTGGAGAGATCGCCGGTGCCGCTCGTGTTCCTGTGCTTGCAGGCAGCATAACGGTACAGGATGGCGGCCATCTGCTCACGCGTGAGCGGGGCGTCGGGACTGAACCTGCCTGCATAACCGGTGACGATTTGGTTGTTCGTCGCCCAGGCCACTGCCTTTGCATACCACTGGCTGTCGGAAACATCGGTGAAGGATGCGGATTGTGTTGCCGGCGGCTCCTTTTCCATCCGCCAGAGCATGGTGACGAACATGCCGCGCGTGACGGTTGCCGAGGGACTGAAGCTTGTGCCGTGAACACCCTTCATCAGGCCGTTGTATGAAACAAAGGACACGGCGTTGTAGAACCAGTCATTCGTTCTCACGTCTGCGTATGGATTGGTCCAGGACTCGACGCCCGGAACACCGACCACATAGAGCGAGAAATGGGTGACCGTGAAGGTGGCGAGTTTGGTCGCCGGATCATAGGTGCAGGGGATTTCGGTCATCGTGCCATCGTTCGCCAGAAACCAGCCCGTCACATCCTCCGCGGTTTCGCCATCCTTCAGCTCATATGGCAGGGTGATGGTGACCGAGCCGCCAAAATCCGAAATCGTATTGCTGCCGGAGGAGACTGTCAGGGAGAACACCAGCTTGCCGGGGAGATTCTCCTGGTGCGTGGGAGAGACATCCTTCATTTCCACTTTGATCTCGCCGGAGGTCTGCCCGTCGATTCCCCTGAGGGCCGTCGTGTCGAACACCAGCTTCGCGCCCTTCTCTCCGTCCACGGTCAGGGTCTTTCCGGCGGACACCAGCTGGTCGAGATTCGAACCGGTCGTGCTGCCGCCGTTGTTGATCTGGGTGACCGGCGCGGGCGGCGAGTAGGTGGAGGTGGTGGAGGAAGGGGGGGACACGGGAACGGGGGATGTGGTGAAGGTCATGTCACCTCCATATGTCGTGCCCGCCGCATTGACCGCCACAACCTGATAGTGATAGGTGGTGTTGGGTGTCAATCCTGTGATTGTCTTGCTGGCAGCGATGCCTGTATTGCCTGTGGCCGGGCTTTGCGTTGCTGGTGCCGTCATGCCGTATGCTGTTGTGAGTCCATAATGAAAGGTCACCACAGTGCTTGCATTGTTGGCATTGACGGTTCCGTTCAAGGTCGCTCCCGTCGAGGAAATGCTGCCAGCAGTGTTGGTCGTTGCTGCCGGCGCAATGGCTGAAGTTGTAAAGGTTTTGTCAGCACCGTTGGTGGTTCCTCCGCCATTTGTTCCAACAACCCGGTAGTGATAGGTGGTGTTGGGTGTCAGCCCTGTGATTGCCTTGCTGACAGATGTGCCCGAAGTGCCTGTGACCGGGCTTTGCGCTGCTGTTGCCGTCGTGCCGTATGCTGTGGTGAGTCCATACTCGAAGGACACCACGGTGCTTGCATTGTTGGCATTGACGGTTCCG
>JAEXRM010000182.1 GCA_023440865.1 Bacillota bacterium | reverse complement strand
GCCCGGAAACGCCTCGTCGAAACGGTAGAAGCAGCGGACACAGCGTGACGGATCACCGTCCTGCGCCTTGAGGATCGAAAGGTTGTACGACCCGTCCGTGCAAGCCGCATCGAACATGCCGCTGATGCGGGGGGTGAAGTTCGGCGCATCGGGCTCGAACTGCCGGGTCATGAGTGCATCCTCAAAGGATTCGCCGGCCTGCATCCGCTCGCACAGCGTATCGGTCTGGTCGCCGTTTGTCACCAGGTGCACGGTGCCGAAACGGCGTGCCGGCCAATAGATGATCAGGCTCGGATCGACCAGCTTGGCCGGATCGTATGCCTGGGTGCGGATGCCCTCCGGTTCCTCGATGAAAACGCGGTTGCGGCTGTTCTCGCTTCGGCCCGTGAGCCAGTATACCTGCACCATTTTGCTGCAGTCGGCGCTCATGCCGAGGATGATCCCCCGACCCGGGTAGGGGTTCTGGCGGATGCGGTCGAGGTTTCTGGCGGCAGTTTCGGCGATCATGGCGTTCCCCTCTCTGAATGATGGCAGTCTGATGCCCTTTTGATGTCCGTATGATGTCTCACCGACGCCGGAAAGGCATGATGCCCGCATGGACGCCGTGTGGTACCTGACTTGTGGCGGCAACCCCCGTGCCGCAGTTCATGCCGGGCCATGTCGGACCGGTTTGTTCTCCGGCACGAACGCGGCGACATGCGGTGCCGGTGCCGCGACCCAATTGCCCGGCACACCCGCGTGCAGCGCTCCCAGTGTGAAATGGAGCATGCAGATGCCCAGATCGACATACGCGATGGGCAGCGCCTTCCCCTCGACCAGCCTGATGCGGCAGCGGTCGCCGTCGGTCAGGTCAAACCGCCAGGGCTGCAGGTTCACGGCGGAAGGCGCATTGCGTGCGCAGGCAAGCGCTTCCTGCTGCCATGGGGCGAGCGTCGACGGGTTCACCCCGGGGCACAGCACCGCGAGCGGCTTGCGGTTCCGGCTGCCCATGACGGCCTTGACCGTCCTCTCCTTGAGGGAGAGGTCCGGATCCGCTTCTCCCAACGGTGTCACGCACAGCAGGGTTTCATCCGGCGCCAGCCCCAGCTGACTTTCCGCTTCCGCACGGCGGAACGTGCCCGCGACCCAGCAGGTGGAAAGACCCAGCCGGGTCGCCTCCAGCACCAGCCATTCGCCGCAGGAGCCAATGCGAAGGGCTGTCTGTTCGGATTTGTCACGCGCGATGAAAGCCGCGTAGGAGATTGCGCCGGTGATCAGGCCGTACCCCGTTCGCCCCTCGAAGATGCGGCCGGCGCCCTCGGAGCGGACCACAATGCGCACGCCGGGGGCATCCGCCTCGAGATCGCGCGCCAAAACGGCGAGCCTGGCCAACCGCTCCGCGTCGACGGCAAGACGACTGTACTTCCGTCGGGACATGCGTGTCTTCGTCGCTTCGTACAGCCCCGCATCCGGTCTATTCATGCCTGTCCCTCCCCTCAACCGATCTCGGTGAACTGACCGCCCCGGTCGAAAACCAACGCCGCACCGGCCGCCGTGGCATACTCCGCGTGAGGCGGCATATGGAAGGCCACGTCGAAAAGCTTCGCCAGCGCATCGAACACCTCCATGCACTGCGGCACGTTGGTGAGGTTGCCGGTGAGCACGACGTCGCGGATGCCGTCCGCCCGGGCGGCGAACACCGCAATCATGCCGATGGTCTGGAACACGAGGTTGATGATGCCCAGCGCGATGTCGGGCCGGTCGGCCAAATCGCTGATGCGCCCGAAGTTCGAGGCCGTCGTCTCCGGCGGCAGCCCGACGAGCTTCTCCTTGGTGATGTCTCCGATGACCAGGTCCACATTCGCCAGGTTGCCACCCCGCGCCATCTCGACGATGTCGTCGAAGTTCCTGACGTTGAGCATGCGGTTGGACAGCCCCAGCAGCGTGCCGCCGCCGACGCCGGTACCACCGAGATGCCAGGCTGTTCCGTCCTCCACCTTCACATAGGCCGTGCCCGTACCCATGCTCACGATGATGGCCCGCTCGAAGCCGCCAAGCTTGATGCCGCCCATGCCGATGGCGCGGAATTCGTCCACCTTGCCGGTGGGCAGGCCGAACAGCCGGTCCGTGACAAACGAGGATCCGACGCCGGTGATCATGACGCGGTCCACATCCTCGATCTCCAGGCTGTTGACGCTGAGGAACTTGCCGAACGCGCCGTAGACCGATGCCAGCGGATCGGTCGCCCGGACGAGCATGGGGCTGAAAATGACGCCCTTCCCGTAGCCGACGATCTTGGTGGTGCTGCCGCCTATGTCGATGCCGATGAGTCTGCTCATGTTGCACGCTCCGGGTCAAAAATCATGCGGGGTGCGAAGCCGCCACCGTACCGGCACAGCCCGCACCCCGCATCACGGGGTCATTCCTTTTTCATGCGCTTCACCGCCAGCGCGATCGGGATGGTCAACAGCACGGCCGCCGCAAGCTCCAGCGGGAAGTTCGGCATCGCCAGCCCGAAGATGACCACCGCCGGGGAAACGTCCGCAAGACCGAGCGCCTCGATGAAGCGCTTCGCGTACAACAGCCAGATCATGCCGAGGACGCCGATCGTGTTGGCGACCGTGCCCAGCGCCGCCGCCACGCCGATCGACACAGGCCGGTACCGGTCGCGGGTCAGCAGGGTCAGGCCCTTGAACACATACCACGCCACGACGCCGATGAGGATGCGCGGCAGGATGGATACCAGCGGGTTGAGGAATGCAAAGGCGATGGGAAGGGGCGACGTGAGGGCCGTGTACAGGCTCGAGAGGCCGAAGATGAAGCCGACGAACGCACCGACGACGGGTCCTTCGATGATGCCCGCGATGATGACGGGGATGTGGACAATGGTGATCTGCACACCGAGACCGGGAATCATGATGTACCCGATTTGCGGAATCAGCGACAACGCGAGCGTGAGAGCGGACAGGATGCCGACCACCGCGATCCGCCGGGTGTTGGGCATCTTGCGGATGCCCGGGTTCTGGTTCGATTTGTTCATGGTTTCCTCCAATCTCATTCCCGTGCGGGATATGAGTCGTTCGGGGAACTTGACCCGCCCCCCGGGTGTGGATGGTGCCCTCCGGCTTCAGGCCGCGTCCTGGCCCGGCGCCGGAAGGATTTGCCGTGTCCGGCTTCCCATGGGAATACCGGCTGGTGCTATTTTATCACGATCCATCCTGCGTGCAACACCGTCAACATCCATGAAAGCATGGAGCACATGCACGCATGACACCGTCAGATTGCATTTCCGCATTGGATCGCTTCCGATCGGCTGATATGGTTTCTTTGCGCGCAGGCCGGTCAACCGCTTCACTCCGTCCGGTTCCCAAGGACAGGCAGGCCCGCATCCGCGCAGCGCGGCGGTCTTGCATGCGCGCGTTCCCATCCGAACCAAACCCGCCCATTGACAGGGCCGACCAGCCGCTGATATGCTGAAGGCATCAAGGGTGTCCGCACCCGCAACCGTGAGGATCGTATGTCTGCGAGAGTCCTGGCTTAAGGAGCGTTGAGAAACCACTTGTTCTTTTTCAATCATGAATGGCAGGTTTGGTCATTCATGATTGAAATCATCGAACAAGTTGTTGCTTGACGATCCAAACAACAGTTGAACACACGAACCGTTCCCCGTGCCCCTGACAGGGCTTGTTTCCGTATTCCGGAAACAGGGAGGGTTCCGGCGGCATTGCCCGTCCGCTTCGTGAAGCGAACCACCTGCCCCATGGCAGAGGGATCTTCTTCATCGGACAAGGGCGTCATGGCCGTCGGATCGGTTCGGCAGCTGAAGTCAGGATCGCAGCGAACGGATTGCGTCGGGTGTCCCGTCACCCTTCCCGCGGAAACAATGTTTCCAGGATTGCATACCGGAACCGTGCGTCGTGCGCACGGTTTTTTTGCGTCCATGACGGGCCGGCTCCCCAACCGGGCCGCCACGACCCGCCTGCCGCTCCCCTCCTGCCGGACATGCACAACCCCGCCGCCCACGGAACACATCGGAACGGTTCCCACCATCCGACAGGAGGACAACCCATGAACCGCACCGCCATGAACATTCTCGAATACCCCGAAATCATCCGCCGCTTGGCCGACCACGCGCTGTCCGATTCCGGACGGCGCCTCTGCGAGGCGCTCGAACCGGAGACCGAACCGCGCATCATCGAGCTGCGCCTGCTGGAAACGGCCGAGGCCCGTGCCGTCTCCGACAAGGGCGGCGTGCCGCTGGCCTCCCTCCAGGGCATGGAAAAGGTCATGGAGAAACTCGGGAAGACGGTCAACCTCACCCCCGAGGAGCTCACGACCATCCGCTCCATGAACCGGAATGTCGGGCGCATGATGCGTTTCATGCGCGACCGGACAAGCATCGCGCCGACCATTGCAACTTATGCGGCATCCATGGACGAGTTGGCGCCGCTTTCGGAGGAGATCGACCGCTGCATCCTCGACAATCGGGTCGATGACCGCGCCTCGCCCGAGCTGGGCCGCATCCGAAAAAAGATCGGCATCCTCTCCGAACGCATCCGCCAGAAGCTCGACGCGCTGATGAGCGCGCCGGGCACCCGCGACCTGCTGCAGGACGCGGTCGTCGGCATGCGCGGCACGCACTATGTCGTGCCGGTGAAACGGGAACACCGCCAGAAGCTCGACGGGCAGGTACTCGATGTTTCATCCAGCGGCTCGACCGTCTTCATCGAACCCGCCGCGATCCGGACGCTCAAGAACGAGCTCGACCTGCTGCGCCTTGAGGAGGAGCAGGAGGTCTACCGCATCCTCTCCACCCTCACGGGCATGGCGGAGGCGCACACCCGGGCACTGCGCATCAACCTCGAGACGATGGCGCAGTACGACTTCCTGTTCGCACGCGCCAAGCTGGCGAACGGCATGCGGGCGGTCCGACCGGCGCTGTCCGCGAAGGGACGCACGACCATCGTCAAGGGACGCCATCCATTGCTGCCCGGCGACGTGGTGCCGCTCGACTTCCACATCGGCGACGGCTACCGCGCCCTGGTCATCACCGGCCCGAACACGGGCGGCAAGACCGTGGTGCTCAAGACGGTCGGCCTGTTCCACCTCATGGCGCAGTCCGGTCTGTTCGTGCCCGCGGAGGAGGGAACGTCGCTGGCGGTCTATGACGACGTCCTCGCCGACATCGGCGATGGCCAGAGCATCGCGCAGTCACTGTCGACCTTCTCCTCCCACATCCGCAACATCATCGCCATCCTGGCCTGCGCCGGACCACGCACGCTCGCCATCGTCGACGAGCTGGGCACGGGCACCGATCCGGGCGAGGGCATGGGACTTGCGGTCGCGGTCATGGAGGCCCTGTACAAAAAGGGCACGACACTGCTCGCCACCACCCACTACAGCGAGATCAAGGCGTTCGCCGCCACGACGCCGGGCTTCCGGAACGGCTGCATGGGCTTCAACGTCGAAACCCTGATGCCGCGCTACGAGCTTTCGATCGGCGTGCCGGGCGAGAGCAACGCATTCCTGATCTCCCTGCGGCTGGGCATGGACCCCAAGCTGGTGGAGCGCGCCCACCAGGTGACCTACCAGGAAGCCGTCAACTACCGGGAAGCCCGAGGGATTGCGGCCGCAGGCGCCGCATCCGCCGAGAACCCTGCTGTCGGCGGCAACGCGGGCGGCAGCGCGGACGGCAATGCGGGTGCCGGCCTGACCGATGCACCGCCAACGGATCCCGGCGCCGTCATTGTGCCACCCGCACCCGTACCGCCGCTTCCCACCCATCTGCCGCCGACGGCGGCCCTTGCCGCCGCGGAGATCCTCGAAAGCCGCGATGCCGCCAACGAGCACGCACAGGCGCGGCACAAGGCGAAGATGGCCCTCGGGCGGGAAACGCGGCGCTTGGCCTCGCCCTACCGGCTCGGCGACTGCGTGTTCGTCACGACGATGAACCGCACGGGCATCGTCTGTGAAACGGAAAACGCGCGTGGCGACATCGGCGTGATGATCATGAAGAAGAAGGTCATGGTCAGCCACAAGCGCATCCGGCCCTTCATCGAGGGCAAGGACCTGTACCCCGACGACTACGATCTCTCGATCGTGTTCGATCCGGTGGCCGACCGCAAGGCCCGCCACAAGATGGCGAAGCGGCACGTCGAAGGGCTGCAGGTTGTCACCCCGGCCGAAGAAGGCCGGCGCTGACCGGCAACCGGTGACGGCAATCCCGCAATCGGAAGTCCCGCGACCGGCGCTGTCCGGGAATCGGCGGCGGAAGCGCCTTGATTGCCGGCTGCCGCCGGCGGATAAGACAAACCATGGTGCCGCGGCTGTCATGCCGGCGGCGAAAGGAGCAGCATGCCCGAAATCGTCATCGAAGCCCGAAGCCTGTCGAAAACCTACCGGCGTCCCCTGAAGGAGCCGGGGTTCAAGGGCTCCCTCAAGGCCCTTTTCCATCCGGCCCACACCCTCAAGCATGCGCTTGCCGACTTCGACCTGACGGTGGAGGCCGGCGAGCTGGTCGGCCTCATCGGTCCGAACGGCGCCGGCAAGACAACCCTCGTCAAGCTGCTGTGCGGCATCGTGCAGCCCACCTCCGGCTCCCTCTCCGTCCTGGGCTACAGGCCGGGCGAGCTCAAGGACGGATTCCGCCGGCGCTATGCCGTCGTCATGGGGCAGAAAAGCCAGCTGTGGTGGGATCTCCCGGCCCTCGACACCTTCCGGCTCAACCGCGAGATCTACGGCATCGCGCCGGACGCATGGCAGCGCAGCCTGGACGAGTACGTCGACCTGTTTGGCGTGTCGGACCTGTTGCAGGTGCCCGTGCGCAACCTGTCGCTGGGCGAGCGCATGAAGATGGAGCTGCTGGCCGCGCTGCTGCACGAGCCGGACCTGCTGTTCCTCGACGAGCCGACGATCGGCCTGGATGCCGTCGCCCAGAAGGGCATGCGCGCCTTCCTCCGCGAGGTCAATGCAAGACGGGGCGTGACGGTGCTCCTGACCAGCCACTACATGGAGGACATCCGCCACCTGTGCCGGCGCACGGTGGTCGTCAACGAAGGAACGAAGATGTACGACGGACCGCTGGACGCATTGCTGGACCGGTTCCAGGGCCGCCGATCCGTCACCGTCACCCTTGGGGAGCCGGTCGGCCTCGCGCTGCAGCTGCCCGGGGCTGTCACCTTCACCGAGCGGCAGCCCTGGCGGCTGACCCTCGAGGTCGACCGTTCCGGCGTGCGCGATCTGCTGGCGAGCCTGCTGGCGCAGTGCGACATCGAGGACATCCGCATCGAGGACGAGGAGATCGGCAATGTCATCGAGCGGATCTACCGTTCGGGCCGGGAGGTGTTCGCATGACGGCTCGTTCCTCCGGCTCCCGCCCGGGTCTTTCGCGCTACCTCGCCATCGGGGCCGTCTGCATGCGGGCGCGCACCGCCTACCGGTTCGATGTGATCATCGGCACCACGCTGCCCTTCCTGCGCGTCCTGCTGTCGTTCCTGCTGTGGCGCGCGCTCTTCGCCGGCAAGAACGAAATCGGCGGATTCACGCTCGGGTCCATGACGGCCTACTACATCCTGACGGCGTTTCTGGCCCGGCTCGACCAGTCCGGCAGCCTCGTCTGGGAATATGCCGGAGACATCAAGGACGGCCGGTTCGTCAAGTACCTGACCAAGCCGGTCAATCCGTTCGGCCATTTTTTGGCGACGGCGGCCGCCAACACGCTGTATGTGGCGGGCATCGCGCTGCTGTCGCTCGGGGTGCTGTTCGCGGCCCTCACCGGCTGGGCGGGCGGCCCGGAGGCTGCGTCCCTCTCCCTGCCTTCACCCGTCACGCTGCTTGCCGCCCTCCTGCTGTCCCTGCTCGGTCTGGTTTTTTCGGCCTCGCTCAACTGGCTGACGGCGATCCTGGCCTGGAAGTTCCAGGACATCTCCGGCTTCCACATGATCAAGGGCGTCGTCGTGGAATTCCTGACCGGCGCGATGCTGCCCCTCGCGCTCCTGCCGGACGGCCTCGTGGAGGTCATGCGGCTGTTCCCGTTCTACCAGATGCAGTACCTGCCGGCCTCGCTGCTGCTGGGGATGCGGACGGAGGAGGCCGCATCGGGACTGCTCGTGCTGTCCGTGTGGACCGTCGGGTTCCTGCTGCTGGGCGAGTTTGCCTGGCGCCGACTCCGCCGGCTCGACGAGGGGGTGGGCGCATGAACCGGATTGAATCCGCCTCGCCGTCCCGTGTTGTCCGGAGCGACCTCCCGAGCGGCCTGACCGCGAAAATCCGCCGCAGCCTGCGTCTCATCGGCGCCATGCTGAGGATCCGCCTGGGCAGCCGCATGATGTACCGCGCCAGCTTCCTGACCGCCTTTTTCGTGGACATCACCGTCTTTGCCACACAGCTGGCGGTCTTCTCCACGCTGTTCCTTTCGGTGGACAGCGTCAACGGCTGGTCGCGTGAGCAGATGGTGTTCTTCGTGGGCACCTTCACGATCATCGACGGACTGGAGATGTGCCTGTTTTTCTTCGGCGTGCTGTCCATACCCGAAAAAATCCGCGACGGCAAGCTTGACCTGTTCCTCTCCAAGCCGGCCAGCCCGCTGCTCCTGGTCAGCTTCGAGTCGATCGACCCCGGGTCGGGCTTCATCGCGCTGCCCGGCATCGCCATGGTGGTGTGGGCGGCGGTGCGCATGCGCATCGCGGTGACGCCGGCCCGGCTTCTGGGGTACCTGTTCCTGATCGCGGCGATGCTGGTGTTGCTCTACGACCTGTTGGTGCTGCTGCGCACGATCGCCTTTTGGGTGGTGCGGACCGGCGCGCTGGAGGAACTTGAGAACGAGCTGGTCAACTTCACCTTCCGCATTCCGGGCATCGTCTTCAAGGGTGCCGCCAAACTGGTTTTCTACGTCCTGCTGCCCTACTCGCTGATCGCGACCATCCCCACGCAGTTTTTCACCGGTCTGCTCACGGGGTGGGAATGGCTCTCGACGCTTGCCGTCACGGCCGTCTTCAGCGGACTGACCTGGCTGGCCTGGAAGCGGGGTCTGCGGCAATATGGCAGTACGGGCAGCTGACAGGATGTCAACGGCGCGCACGGTGGCGGATGTCCAGCACTTCAAGGGATCCGTCGAATCAAGGCGATTATTGTCGAATTCGTGTGCTTCCGCACACAACGGCAATTCCCTTGTTGCAGATTCGCGCCAGTGTGATAAAACGGGTGTGCCGGGTATGTTCCGGCCCCCGGGAACCGGGGCCACGCCGCACGGACAACCGCTGGGTATGCCGTGTCTCCCGTCAGGAGGTAGAAAAAGGATGAACCGAAACCGGAAACTTGTCCTGATCGCCCTCGTGCTGCTGTTCACGCTTTTCACGACACAGACTGCCGGCGCCATCACATACCATGCCGTGCAGGATGGCGAATGGCTGTCCAAGATCGCACCGAAATACGGCCTGACCTGGCAGGCGCTGTATGAACTCAACCGAGACACCGTCAAGAATCCCGATCTCATCTTCCCGGGCCAGCAGCTGGTCGTCTCCACCGCGACACCGACGCCGGAACCGGCCATCGGCACGGTCACGGCCGATTTCCAGCCCGCTGATGAGATCCCGGGCATCGCCGAGGCCCGCATCCGCGACACGGCGCTGCTCGACCTCATCAACAAGCTGCAGCGGGATGTGACGGGCGCAGACGTGTCCGGCGCGGCGCTTCCCTCCGACACCGCCGCCCTCAGGGCCGGCAGCATCACGGCTTCCGACCTGGCGCGGCTCTCGTCCGATCCGGCCTCCGTCTCCGTTGGCACGGTCACGGGCAAGGAGCTCAAGGCCGTCATGGAACGCGCCGTCAGCGCGTACAACACCTGGAAGCCGGGCGACGTGACCGTCAGCTTCAACCCCGCGTTCCCGCTGACGGGCCTCCACGCCTTTGCCGGTGTCACATACAAGGTCGACATCTCCCAGCCGGCCGGCAAGCGCATCACGAGCCTTGCCTTCAACGGCAAGGCGGTCGCCGATGACCAGAAGCTGCGGCTTGCGCTGCCGTCTGAACAGTATGCATCCCTCACGAAGGCGGCCGTGCTTCCCGCCGCCCTCCCGCTCACCAGCGCGGCCTTCACCCTCACGGGCGTATCCGAGGACCTGCAGGGACAGACGCTCACGCTGGCCCCGACTGTCGACGACAACTGGAGCCTCATCGGCGCGAATCTCGCCCACCCGCTGCGCGACGAGATCATCGCCCTGGTCAAGGCCGGCAAGCTCGCCCTGCCGACGTCAGCCGACGGCAAGGCGGCCAACGCGAAGTCGCTCAACGTGTACGAACTCATCGCCAACGGCACCCTCGCCGGCTACAAGACCATCGACCTGTTCCACATCAACGACACGCACGGCCGCATCAAGGCCGGCGACGGCATGGGCTTCGCCAAGATCGACACACTGGTCGCGGCAAACAGGGCGGCCAATCCGGGCACGATGCTGCTGGATGTGGGCGACACCCTGCACGGCGTCAACTTCGTGACACTCACCCGCGGCGAGAATGCGGTCAAGGTCATGAACGCCATGAAATTCGACGCCATGGCGCCGGGCAACCACGACTTCAATTACGGCCAGGCCCGGCTGACCGAGCTCGACACCCTCGCCGATTTCCCGATTCTGGCCGCAAACGTGAAAAAGGCGGATGGCACGAACTACCTCACGCCCTACGTCATCAAGACCGTCAACGGCGTGAAGGTCGCGCTCTTCGGCCTGGCGACGCCGGAAACCCTGTACAAGACCAATCCGAACAACGTCACGGGGCTCACCTTCGAGGATCCGGTCGTGGCGGCAAAGGCCATGGTGACGGAGCTTTCCGGCAAGGCCGATGTCATCGTCGCGCTGGCCCATCTGGGCATCGAGGGCGACGACACCAGCCGCAAGCTGGCGCAGGCCGTTCCCGGCATCGACGTCATTCTTGACGGCCACAGCCACAGCGAGCTCAATGAAACGGTCAACGGCGTACTGATCGCGCAAACCGGTTACTATGACAAGGGGCTGGGCATCACCACCCTCGTGTTCAGGGACGGCAAGCTCGACCAGACAGGCTCCACCCTCTACGCCATGGCCAATGCGGTCAACACGACGGAGTCAGCCGCCGTGAAGGCCATCGTCACCGCTGCGGACGCGCAGATCGAGACACTGACGGCCGCCGTCATCGGCACCAGCCCCGTCGAGCTCGACGGCGTGCGCGGCAACGTGCGCACCAAGCCCACGAACCTGGCCAACCTCATCACGGCCGCCATGCTCGACAAGACGGGCGCCGACGTCGCCATCACCAATGGCGGCGGCATCCGCGCCTCCATCAAGGCGGGACCCGTCACGAAGGGCGACGTGCTCACCGTGCTGCCGTTCGGCAACTACGTCGTGGTCAAGGAGCTCAAGGGTTCGGATATCCTTGCCGCCCTCGAGCTGGGCTTCTCGCTTTATCCCGAGGCGCTTGGCGGCTATTCGCAGACCGCAGGCATGACCATCCGCTTCGATTCCTCCAAGGCAAAGGGAAGCCGCATCGTCGAGGTGAAGATCGCCGGTGTCGCGCTCGATCCGGCCAAGACGTACAAGGTCGCCACAAACGATTTCATGGCGGTCGGCGGCGACAACTACACCATGCTCAAGAACGGCCCGACCGTCGGCGAGTATCCCGCACTCGATGAAATCCTCATCGAGTACATCCAGAAC
>JAEXRM010000167.1 GCA_023440865.1 Bacillota bacterium | reverse complement strand
TGCATGGCGTTCCGCTGGCTTCGGTTGGCTTTCATGAGGTCGGCGCGGTCGACTCCATCGTCGATATTGTCGGTGCGGCGATCTGTTTCTGCTGGCTTCTGCCCGACCAGGTCATCGCCTCCCCCGTCAATACGGGGAGCGGCTTTGTGCGATGCCAGCATGGCCTGTTGCCGGTGCCCGCACCCGCGACGGCCGAGATCCTCGCGCAGGGAGCGGTGCCGGTCTATGCGAAGGGCAGTCCGGGTGAACGCACGACACCGACAGGTGCGGCCATTGTGGCGGAGCTGGCGGACCGGTTTGGCCCCCTGCCGCCCATGATTCCCCGCTCCGTCGGTTATGGTGTGGGCAACAAGGATTTCGACGCGCCGAACATCCTGCGTTTCGTTGTCGGTGATGCGATCGATCTGCAGGGGGGGGCTGCAGTCATTCCGGCACCCGTGGTGATGGAATCCGCCGCGGCGGAAGCCGGCTTTGTGGAAACCGCCAAGCCGGATGGGGTACGCCCCATGGATGAGGTGGTCGTGCTGGAGGCGAATCTGGACGACATGACGGGCGAGGCGGCCGGATACCTGTTGGGCCTGTTGCTGGACGCCGGCGCGCGTGACGCGTTCCATACCCCCGTTTACATGAAAAAGAACCGGCCGGGCATGCTGCTGACCGTCCTGGCGGAACCTGCAAGGGTGGATGCCCTGGAACACCTGATCTTCCGGGAGAGCAGCACGATCGGCATCCGCCGGATCCGCGCGGAACGGGCCGTGATGAACCGCTCATTCGATGCCGTTGAGGTCGCGGGCAACCGGATCGCCGTCAAAATCTGCACCTGGAACGACATCGTGAAGGCGGCGCCGGAGTATGAGGATGTCCGGGCTGCGGCCGGTCGTACCGGATTGCCGTTTCGCACGGTTTACCGCATGGCGGAGGAAGCCTGGGCCGCGCGGCATCCGCAAGGCGTATGACCGTGTTCCGTTGCGGAACCCCACATGTCCCGCGGCGGACATTCCGCTACACCGGTTTGCGAGACATGCCCCGGAACAGGGCGGAGACGAGCATCAACCCGAAAGCGATCGAAAAAGCCGATGCGGCGGTGGATAGACCCGTTGCAGCGGCTTTTTCCCATTCCCGCGCCACAATCTGCTGCATGGTCTGGTATGCGCTGATGCCCGGCACGAGCGGGAAAATGGCGGGGATGAGAAAAGTCACCGCCGGCGCCTTGAACCGCCGCGCAAAGATTTCTGCCAGTAGGCTGACGACGACCGCGCCGAGGAACACCTCCAGATAGCCGGGAATGCCGAAAGACGGTGAGACAAGGACGGCGGCCAGATACCCGAATCCACCGCACAGCCCCACCCATGGCAGCAGCTTGCGTTCCACGTTCAGGACAACGGCGGGGACCATGGCGCCTGCGCTCGCCAGCAGGAACCATTTGAGCAGCAAGAGGACCTGCATGGGATACTCCCTTCTATGGCACGGGCCAGACTGCCGACAGCATGCCCATGCCGAGGGCGGCGCCGGCCGCCATGATGCCGACGGACACGATGGCCTCGCCCAGGCGTGCGATGCCGCTAACGCTGTCGCCGCCGAGCATGTCGCGTACGCCGTTGACCAGCGCGGTGCCCGGCATGAGGTTGATGAGCGCGCCCGTGACGACGACATAAACATTCATGTCCTGTACAAAACGTGTTCCCAGCAGCGTGAAGAAGCCCGCCACAAGGCCGCCCGTGAAGTTCTCGAAGAAGGGGAACGGCGAGAGGCGGCTGAAAGCCTGCCGCAGGATGGCCAGCAGCATGCCGATCACGAGCGCGCCTGCCGCATCGATGGGCGTTCCCATGTACAGGAGTGTGAATATGGCGGCGGTCAGCGTATAGGAGATGAAGACATGCCGTTTTCTGTACGCGCCGGTTTTTTCGATGGCGGCCAGCCGGGCCAGTCCTTCATCCAGATTTGGCGGGGAAAGCACCACCTCGCGCGCGAACGCATTGACCTGGGCCACGCACCCGAGGTTGAACGAACGGCTTTTGATGCGGCGTACGATGCTCAGCGGCGGTCCGTCACCCGAGATCGAGGCGAAGATGCCTGTCGGCAGTGCGAAGGGTTCGCTCCGGAAGCCGTAGGCCGAACAGATGCGCGAGATGGTTTCCTCGGCCCGGTAGGTCTCCGCGCCGCAGCGCAGCAGCAGATCGCCCGCATGGGCCGCCATCCGCAATACCTTTTCGCGCTCGCCGGGCGGGGCCGCCCCCGGTGTCGGCATCGTCACGCCGTGTGATCCGGAACATGCTCCGGACAAGGACTCCGGAGTCGTGGAGGGCATGCTCATCGGTTCATTTTCCTTTCGGCTCGAACATCCTGCAGTCCTCACCGGATGATGCGCGCACGACATCCGAGGGCATTCTCGGTCCCTTGAAGCCGAAATACCGACAACCCCTGGGTCGGGCGGGATCCCATGTGACGAAATAATGCCTGCACTTGAGGCAATCAATGCGTTCCTGCATGACTTCATCATACCACAGACGCCTTCCGGAACGGTATGGCGCTTCGCACTTCCGGCCTGGCCTGCGCCGGTGTTCCGGACCGGCCAGGTCGCCGGCACACTCGCACGATGCGTGCATAACCGTTGCACGGTGTGCTTGTGGGAGGCCTCCCCGCCATGCTATCATGAAGTGCATATGCATTCCCCGGAGTCAGCCATGACGGCATGATGACACCCCGTGTCCGGAAGCGGGTATGGAAAGGACGATACAACGTGAGTCTGGTTTTGCTCGAACAGGCGCGCCTGGATCTGAAGGAACTTGAAAAGAACATTGCCGAGCTGGGGCAATCGCTGAACCTGCCAGGGCTCGAGCTGCAGCTCGAGGAGTTGGAGGCGAAGGCCAGCGAGCCCGAGTTCTGGAACGACATGGAGAATTCCCAGAAGGTCCTCCAGAAAACGAAATCGCTCCGCGACCGCCTGGATGCGTTCCGCAAACTCGAGCGCGGATGCGAGGACCTGCTGACGCTGGCGGAGCTGGGGCTTGAGGAAAAGGATGAAACGGTCCTCGAGGAGGTCGCGCCGCAGCTGGCGGTCGAGAAGCAGCACTATGAGAAGATGTTCCTCTCGACACTCCTGACAGGGGAATACGACGCCAGCAACGCCATCATCACGCTGCATGCCGGCGCTGGCGGCACAGAGGCCATGGACTGGGTGCTGATGCTCTACCGCATGTATGTGCGCTGGGCGGAAGCCAGCGGATTCGAGGCACGCGTCCTCGACATGCTCGATGGGGAGGAGGCAGGCCTGAAGAGCGTGACCGTTGAAATCGTCGGTGAGAACGCCTATGGGTTCCTGCGGTCCGAAAAGGGGGTCCACCGCCTGGTGCGCATTTCTCCCTTCGACTCCTCCGGCAGGCGCCATACCTCGTTTGCTTCCATGGATGTCATGCCGGAGCTCGATGACAACATCCAGGTCGACATCAGCCCCGATGACATCAAGATGGACGTCTACCGCTCCAGCGGCGCCGGCGGCCAGCATGTCAACAAGACATCCTCCGCCGTCCGCCTGACGCATCTGCCCACCGGCATCATCGTCGCCTGCCAGAACGAGCGTTCACAGGTGCAGAACCGTGAAATGGCCATGAAGATGCTCAAGGCGAAGCTGCTCGAGCTCAAGGAGAAGGAGCAGCAGGAGAAACTCAGCCAGATCCAGGGCGAGCAGATGGACATAGCATGGGGCAGCCAGATCCGCTCCTATGTCTTCTGTCCCTACACGTTGGTGAAGGATCACCGCACCAACCACGAGAACGGCAATGTCCAGGCCGTCATGGACGGCGCGCTGGACGATTTCATCCTCGCCTTCCTCTCCCTGCAGAACAAGCGGCGCTGATCCTGCAGGATGCCGTCCTGTATCCTGGCGACAGCCCGGATCACACGATGCCGTACGCCATGACACAACACAGAGGGCATGTTCGACTGCCGAAGCAACCTAGGAGGCAGGTCATGTACCACGATGAACTGACACAGGCACGGGAAGCGCATCGCATCTGTTCCGAACTCAGACGCTCCGTCGATCTCCGCGACGCGTTGCGCCAGGTGCTTGTCCACGTGCGTGCCGTAACGGGCTGCGGCGCGACCGGTCTTCGGCTGGAGAAGGATGGCGATTACCCTTATTTTGTCCAGGATGGCTTTTCCAACAGTTTCGTGCTGCATGAGTATTCCCTGTGCCCTGGCGAGGCCATCGCCGGATCCGGCCATCCGACGGCTTCCCCCGGCATGCCGATACAGTCGTGTCCCGCCGACGGTCCGGACCGCACGGTTCCCGCCAACCCGCCGACGCATGTCGTGCCGCGCCTGGAGTGCCTGTGCGGCAGGATTTTATCAGGTCTTTCGGTCGGTGGTCCGGAAAACACCACCACCCGCGGCACATTTTTCACGAACGATGCCCTGTCGCTTGCCGAAACGGCGGATCCGGAGGGCTTTGGTCTGAATCCGCGTTATATGTGCATGCGCAGCGGCTACGCTTCCATCGCGCTGTTGCCTGTCCGCGGACCGGATGGGATGCTCGGTCTGCTTCAGGTCAACGACCAGCGCAAGGATTTTTTTGATGCCGCGATGCTTTCCTTTCTGGAGTTGATCGCGGACGACATCGGTCTTGCAGTCTTCCGCAGCCTGGCACAGGAGCGGATCCGGACCCTCGAGCGCGACTGCGCCGGCATGTCCGAACGCATCCGGCTCACGGAGCGGTTTCTGGGCCAATTGGGTAACAGGCTCCGTTCCCCCGTCGATCATCTCAACACCCTGCTGGGACAATTGGCGGTCACGCCGTTGTCCCAGCAGCAGGCGGCCCTGCTGGCATCGTGCCGGGAAGCCGGAACGGGGATCGGCACATTGTGCGGGAACCTGCTGGAGTCGATGCACGCGGCACAATGCGAGGAGGCGGATGCGCGCGGGCCTTTCCGCATCGGGGAGCTGCTCCGCTGGATGGAATCATCCTTCCGGCATCAGGCATCCGACAAGGGGATCCAGCTGCTCCTGGAGCCCTCCTCCGCCCGTTCGGAGACGGTTGTCGGCGACCTGGCGCAGATTCGCCGCATCCTGTGCGTGTTGACCGACAATGCCATCCGATATGCGCGGCAGGGCTCCGTCCGGCTCGGTGCCGTTGTGACCCTGCGGCACGGCGCCATGGTGCGCATCCGCTTCTCGGTGTCAGACACCGGTCCGGGTTTGCCGGCCGCGCTGGCAGCCGACCCGTTCCGGCCGTTCGCCGTGCTGGAAACACCCGCATGCCAGGCTGCGGGTGCCGGTCTGGGCCTGTCCATCGCCAAGATGCTCGCCACCCGCCTGGGCGCCGTGTTGCGGCATGAACCGCGACCCGGCGGCGGCACCCTGTTCTCGCTGGAGTTGCTGCTTCAGTCCCCCGATACGGTCGGGGGTCCCGATGACGCGCGTGAGGCGGAGATGCTCGCATCGATGGAACCGGTTGCGGGACGCCGTGTGCTGCTGGTCGAGGATGATCCGGTGAATGCGCGGGTCATGGCCGGCTACCTGTCGCAGGGGGGGATGATCGTGCATCAGGCGCCCAACGCCCGCGAATGCATGGATCTGCTGTCCCGGTACCGCATGGACGCAATTCTGATGGACGTCGGGCTGCCGGAGATGGATGGCCTCGGGCTGGCCCGCATGATCAGGCGGACTGAAGCGGATGGAGAGCATGTGCCGATCATCGCCGTGACCGGCATCATCGGCCCTTTCGAACGGCAACGTTGCCTGGATGCCGGAATGGACGGGTACCTGCCCAAACCGGTACGGATCGTGGAGCTGGTTTCCCTGCTCAAGGAAATCCTGACGGCGTGACGGCGAAGCGCCTGCAACGCATGATTCCGCTCAGCGCAAGCCCGCAGGATGGCGCAGACGCCGGATGCGCCGCACGAGCATCCCCGCAATCCAGCTCAGAAACCAGATGAGCTCCACCAGAGACAGTATGGCCACGAGCATGAGGATCTCCCGGTTTGCGAGCATGCGCTCCCAGAGAAGCTGCCACTGCGTTTTCTGCGGCAGAATGCTCGACTCGGGGACCAGATCCACTTCGATGACGGTCTTGTCGGCCAATGTGAAGATCGCCTTGCCGACGGTCACATCCGCGAGGATCGGCGGTATCATCTTGCTTTCATCGACAGCCGCTGTCATGTCCTGCACGAAGATTTCACCGATGGGATACACATAGTATGCATCGGTGCGTGCGAGCAGGTTCAATGAGCGGTTCTCGACCGTCACCGTCTTGAGTGTCTGACCTGCCGAGACAAGCTTGCCGTACCGGTAGTTGGTGAAGCCATGGTTGAGCAGGTTCGTGCAGTCCGCCGTCTTGCTGGCAGAGGGCTCGTCGAGCAGGATGCAAATCAGTCGCAGGCCGTTGCGCGTGGCTGTCGTGATCATGCTCTCGATCTGCGGATCGGTGCTGCCCGATATGCCGCCGTCCGTGCCGTCGAAGCTCCAGAACATCGTGTTCCGGTTTGTCAGCAGCGTGGTCTTGCGGTCGTCGTACCATGGCTTCGCCTGAGCCGAGAACAGGCGAGCGAAATTCGCGTCGGTGAGTGCGGTTTTCATGAACAGCGCCAGGTCGGCGGCGGTCGTCACCTGATGGTCGTCGTTTCTGCCGGTGGGGTTCATGAAATGCGTGCCGTGCATGCCGAGCTTCTCGGCGGATGCGTTCATCATGGCGACGAATTCGGCGACGCTGCCGCCCGTATATTCCGCCAGCGCGACCGCGGCGTCGCTCGCACCCGTCAGCAGCACGGCATAGCAGAGCGCTTCGACGCCGTACTTTTCGCCGACACGCAGCGACAGTTGCGCGTCTTCGACGCCGGCCGCCTCGCTGCTTGCTGTGACGAGTGCATTCGGCTTGGCGTTCGTGAGGGCGAGATGAACCGTCATGAGCCGTGAGGCGATGCCGACACGAACCGGCTCGTCCTCCTGCTTGGCATACAGCCGTTGGCCGCGCGCCGCGTCGATGAGCAGCGCGGACACGCCGTCAACCGTCAGCGGTACGGCGTTCGGGTCAGGCTCCGTCGCGCGGGCAGGCGTTGCGGCTGCGACCAGTAGGCAGACCATCATGAAAACAGACAGCGCGGTACGCGCTGCCTGCAGGCCGAACCGGGAGTAACGGATGCTGCGATTCATTCTGCTTGCCCTCTTCTCCGTCATTGCGGCGATGCAACCCTTGCTGGCGGGACACCGTCTCCCCATTTTACCATTCTTCGGGAATCCGTCAAACGGTTCTGATCGCGATGGGACAGCCCGACGGGGGTAACCGGGGACGTGACGAATCCGTGCGTTGCCCCCGACAGGGGGGTGGGCGGTTCCACGCAGCGCTTAGGCCAAACGGTCCGTCGCCCGCCGAATGCCCGCCTTGCCTGGCACCGCCCGCCGTACACTGTCTTGCCGGGACCGCCCGCCATACACCGCCTTGCCTGGCACCGCCCGCCGTACACTGCCTTGCCGGGACTGCCGGCTGGAATACCGCTCCGGCCGGAAACCGCCTGCCGGATGACTACACGTTGGCCCAGCGGATGAGCGGCAGATCGGCCGGCTGGAAGAGGGCATCGTTGTTCGGCACGACCCGGAAGGAGTAGGCGTATTCACCACCGTCGTCGATGGCGAGGCCGCCTCGGTACTCATAGGTGGATGCGTCAACCTGGCGCGAAATGGCCATCGGCACGGCCTTACCCTCGCAAATGCCGCCATTGCCGGGCTTCCCGTAGTAGATCTCCACCCTCACATCCTCGGGCAGCAGCGAACCAAGCTGCACCGTGACACCGAGTGCGATCTCCTCGCCCGACTTGGAGCTGTACTCCGCAAGACCGTGGATGTCCCGGTCCGCCACGATGCGAACCTGCGGCCAGACACGGAACAGGTTCTGCTTCCATGCGGCGAAGCGGCGAATGAATGCATAGTTGGTCGACACGATGTGGCGGATGCGCTGGATGCAGGGCACATACATGGCGGCGACGTAGTCCTGGACCATGCGGTGGGTCCCGTAAACCGGTGTGAGGGTCCGGATCGATTCCTTCATCCGCTTCACCCAGCCGACCGGGATCCCCTGCTCGTTCCTCGCGTAGTAAAGCGGCAGGATCTCCTTCTCGAGGGTTTCATAGATCGACTGGCTGTCGGCGTCGTCCTGCTGCTGTTCGTTGTCGTATTCGGTGTCGTCACCGATGGTCCAGCCGTTTCGTCCGTTGTAGCCCTCGCACCACCAGCCGTCGAGGACGGAGAAGTTCACGACGCCGTTGATGCAGACCTTCTGCCCGCTGGTGCCGCTGGCCTCGAGCGGTCGGCGCGGATTGTTCATCCAGACGTCGACGCCCTGCACGAGGTTGCGGGCTACCGTCATGTTGTAGTTCTCGACGAGGAACACCTTGCCGCGGAATCCTTCGCGGTGCGCGATGTCGTTGATGTGCTTGATCACCTCGTGCGCCGGCCGGTCCGCCGGATGCGCCTTGCCGGCGAAGATGATCTGCAGCGGCATGGCGGGGTTGTTGAGCAGCCGCTCGATGCGGGCCAGGTCGCGGAAGATGAGGTTCGCGCGCTTGTAGGTGGCGAAACGGCGAGCGAACCCGATGGTCAGCGCGTTCGTATCCATCATGCCGTCGAGGTCGTGCACCTCGTGCAGGGGGATGCCGTTCTGCAGGTACTGTTTCTTCAGCCGGTCGCGGATGAAGCGGATCATCTTGGTCTTGAGCACGTTGTGGGTCTTCCAGATTTCCTCGTCGGGGATCGTGTCGATGTCCGTCCAGACATCCTTGTCGTAGAGCCGCTCCTTCCAATCCTTGGGCAGGTACTTGTCGTACATGTACTTGAAGCCGGGTGCGAGCCATGTGAGGGTGTGGATGCCGTTCGTGATGTGCGTGATCGGCACCTCGTCCTCGGGTGTTTCCGCCCACAGCTCGTTGTAGATGTCGCGGGAGACCGCGCCGTGCAGTTCGCTGACGCCGTTGCGCCGTCCCGACATGCCCAGGGCGAGGACGGTCATGTTGAAGTTCTGCGTGTCGCTTGGCTTGAGTCCGAGGTTGATGAACTCGTGCCGCTGCAGTCCGAGCTGTCCCCAGTAATTGGAGAAGTACCGGTCGATCATGTCGATGGGGAAGACGTCGTTTCCTGCGGGCACCGGGGTATGGGTCGTGAACACCGAGGAGGAGATGACCATCTCGCGGGCTTCCGCAAACGGCATGTTCTTTTCCATGATGAGCTTGCGGGCGAGCTCGAGGCCCAGAAAGGCGGAATGTCCCTCGTTCATGTGGAAGACCGTGCCCTTGATGCCCAGCGCCTCGAGCAGCCGGATGCCGCCGATGCCGAGCAGGATCTCCTGCTGGATGCGGGTTTCGCGGTCTCCACCGTAGAGCCGCTCGGTGAGGGCCCGGTCGAACTGGTTGTTCTCGGGGACATCGGTGTCCATGAGGTAAAGGCTGATGCGGCCGATCGCAATGCGCCACAGTCGCGCGTACACGATGCGGCCCGGCAGTTCGACATGCACCATCAGGGGTTTGCCTGCGGCATCCTCCACCGGGTGCACCGGAAGCTGCGAATAGTTGAGGTTGTTGAAGTTCGTCTGCTGCCAGCCCTCCTGGTTGATGCGCTGCTCGAAATACCCCTGCTTGTAGAACAGGCCGATCGCCGTGAACGGCAGACCCAGATCGCTTGCGGACTTGCAGTGGTCGCCGGACAGGACGCCCAGGCCGCCCGAATAGACGGGCAGCACCTCATGGAGCCCATACTCGGCGGAAAAATAGATGATGCGCTCGTCCACCATGTCCGGATGATGTGTCGCAAACCAGGTGTTCCGTTCGCCCATATACCGGTCGAACCGTTCGACGACCGCGTCGTAGTCGGCCAGAAAATCGGGATCGGCAAGCTTGTCCTCGATCTTGCGCAGGCTCACCTCCTGCAGGAACCGGACGGGATTCTTGTTGAGGTTCTCCCACAACGCCAGATCGATTTCGCGGTACAGGTCGATGGCTTCGTTGTTCCACGACCACCAGAGGTTATATGCGATATCGCGCAATTTGCGAAGTCGTTCCGGAATGGCGGTTGTCACCTTGATCTTGCCCAGTGCGTACATTGTCGTACCTCCATTTGGCCGGCATCCCGCCGAGGGGCCGTAAACTGGCCGAACCGGCTGCTGATGCGGGAATTCGCGTGCGCGGGCACATGGTCTTGCTGTCTTGATTCATTTTACCCCACGCGTCGGGTGGTTGAAACCGGAAAACGGCATGATGCGGCGATCCCGGCGTTGTATTTTTCAGGAACATGCGATAAGATACAAGTGCGTCATACGGAACTCGCCTGCAGGGCCTGCGGAACGTCACCCGCCTGTCCGGCGGAACCCGGCGCGTCACATGGGCCTTGTCTGTGATGTCTCAATGAACTCCGCTGTGAGGAGGGGTAGCCGTGTCTGGGGAAAAGAAGTTCCGCACCGGTATGAACGGATACAACAAGGATGACGTCAACGAGTACATCGAGCGTATTCTCAGTGAGTTCGACAGCCGCCTGAAGGAGAAGGACGACGAGATCGCCAACCTCAAGACGCAACTGCGCGACCTGCGCAACAAGCTCGATCAGGCCGGCACCGACGTCAACGCCGCCGCGAAGGACCGCGAGCGCATTTCCAATGTCCTCATCCAGGCCCAGCAGAAGGCCGATAGCATGCTCGAGGAAGCCCGCGTCGGGGCCGAAGCCGAAAAGGCGCGTCTCGAGAAGCTGCTGGAAGTCCATCGTGAAAATCTCATCGACATCAAGCGCGACATACGCGACATGAAAGCCCATGTGTCCGATCTGCTTGCGAAATACGCGGCCAACCTCGATGAGGCGGAAGGCCTTGTCGAGGCACGCGAACAAGCGCATACAGGTTCGGACGGAGTCTGATGCAGTACATCGGACTGGCGCCCGGAGCGTGGCCGGGTCACAACACAGCGAGAGGAAACCCTGCCGGACGGCAGGGTTTTTTTCAAAACCGGAATTGACGGATAACGGGTGTTCGCGACGGGAGATGCGGAAATCACTCCGGCGTCGCTGCAGCAATGACAAGAGGGAGGACGGAACATGAAAGGCGAAATTCTCACCCTACTCGAGCGCAACAGCAGGATGTCGGCATCTGAAATCGCAACCATCATCGGCCAGGAGGCGGAAGCGGTCGCGACGGCCATCAGGGAACTCGAGGCGGACGGCGTCATCCGCGGATATGCCGCACTCATCGACTGGGAGAAGTTCGGCCAGGAATCCGTCACCGCCTACATCGAGGTCCGGGTGACGCCCCAGCGGGGGCAGGGCTTCGACAAGGTGGCCGAGCGCATCTACCAGTTCCCGCAGGTGGTCGCCTGCAATCTCATGTCCGGTGGATTCGACCTGTTTGTCGTGGTCGAGGGACGCACGATGAAGGAAGTCGCGTTGTTCGTGGCGGAAAAGCTCGCGCCGATCGAATCCGTTCTCAGCACGGCGACCCATTTTGTGCTGCGCCGGTACAAGGACCGCGGGGTGCTCTTCGGCCACCAGGTCCGTGACGAGCGGGAGGCGGTGGTGTTATGAACCTGTCGGCCATGCTGCGCCGGAATGTGGTGGATACGCCTCCTTCCGGCATCCGGAAGTATTTTGACCTCATCAACGAAATGAAGGACGCCATCTCGCTGGGCATCGGCGAACCCGACTTCGACACGCCCTGGGGTATCCGCGAGGAGGGCATCTGGTCGCTTGAGAAGGGCAAGACGCATTACTCCTCCAATGCCGGATCGATCGAGCTGCGGCGGGAGATCTGCCGGTATCTCGAGGAGCGGTTCGACTACCGCTACCATCCCGACAGCGAGGTGCTGGTCACCGTCGGCGGCAGCGAAGCCATCGACCTGGCCCTGCGCGTGCTGGTGGGGCCCGGGGACGAGGTGCTCATTCCCGAACCCTGCTATGTCGCGTACCGCGGTTGCACGCTGTTTGCCGGCGCCACGCCGGTCGCGATTCCGCTCAAGGCGGAGAATCGGTTCCGCCTGCAGCCGGAGGAGCTGCTCGCCGCCATCACGCCGCGCACGAAAGTGCTGCTGCTCGGGTATCCGAACAACCCGACCGGCGCGACCATGGACCGGGAGGATTACGAGCGGCTTGTCGACGTGCTGCGGGATCGCGACATCATCGTCATCTCCGATGAGATCTACGCCGAGCTGCTGTACGAGGGGGCGCACGCCTCCCTCGCCTCGTTCCCCGAGATGCGCGACCGGACGATTCTCGTCAGCGGCTTCTCCAAGACATTTGCCATGACGGGTTGGCGCATCGGCTTCGTATGCTGCCACCCGGTCCTCATGGAGCAAATGAAGAAGATTCACCAGTTCGCCATCATGTGCAGTCCCACGACGGCGCAGCACGCGGCCATCGAGGCGTTGCGCAACGGAAGGCCCGATGTCGAGCGGATGGTGGAGGAGTACAACCGCCGCCGCCGCCTGATGGTGGCCGGCTTCCGCAGCGTCGGCCTCGACTGCTTCGAGCCGGTCGGCGCGTTCTATGTGTTTCCCGACATCCGCAGGTCGGGCCTGTCCTCGGATGTTTTTTGCGAACGGCTGCTGATGGAGGAGCGGGTGCTGATGGTGCCGGGTACGGCGTTCGGCGCTTGTGGCGAGGGCTTCGCGCGCGCCACCTATGCCACCGCCATCGACAACATCCGCGAGGCGCTGGTACGCATCGGCCGCTTCATGGAACGCGTTGCGACCGAAACGGCGTAAGGCGTCCATGCCGGAAAAATCGGGAAGGGGTTGTGCCCGCGCCGTTGCCGGTCGTAGGTACAACCCCTTCTTGTCAGGATGGATGTCTGCATTCCTTCACCGAACCGAGTGACGGTTCATTCCGCCTGGACCATGTCGGCATGGCAGGCCACGCGGGCCTTCATGTCCGTCAGGATGAGCGTGTCGAGCCGTCGGCTGACAAGCAGGACCTCCTCCCGCGGCAGATCCGCGCGGAGTGCGTCATGCAATCGGGTTCGGATCTGCTCAAGTTCGCTCATCACAATTCCCCCCCGAGATGTGCCGTGCGTTCCGCAGAACCGTGTTGATTGTATGCCTCGCCCCGTGTCCTGTCAATCGGCGACCTGGTCGTGCACGCACCCCGTTTGGGGCAATCCTGTGGCAATGGCTGCGGCAATGGCTGCGGAAGCGGCGTTCGGTAGGAGCCGGGGCCCAGTTTGTCGCCATGGCGCGGAATGCGGTTGCTTCATGCGGGCGGATGGGGTATCATGGAGCAAGATCCTATTCTCAGGTCATAATACCATATGCGCATTGAGTAACGCTGATTCGCGGCGCCTGTTCACCGGGCGGTCCGGCGAAGCGCACACGTCGCCATGCCGCCGGCAGGGCGCGCATTGCGGACACCGCCACGCGGCGGCATGGAGGATTCATGGAACGACTGCTTGAAAACCGCACGATCCTGATCATGGGGGTCCGGAACAAATGGAGCATCGCCTGGGGGATCGCCCAGCGGGCTGCCGAGGCCGGAGCGAGGCTTGTCTTCACCTATCAGGGGGAAAGGGAGGGGGAGGCGCTCGAAAAACTCGTCGCCGGCATGGAGGGTGTCCGGTGCCTGCCCTGCGATGTGACCGACGATGCACAGATCGCGGTGCTGTTCGACACCATCGCCCGCGAGTGCGGCATGCTCCACGGACTCGTGCATGCGATCGCCTACGCCAAATCCGAGGATCTTGCCGTGCCCTTCGTGGACACGTCGCGGGACGGATTCCTGCTGGCGATGAACATATCGGCGTATTCCTTCGTGGCCGTGGCGCGCGCCGCCGCGCCGCTGATGGCGGAGGGCGGATCGATGCTCACCCTCACCTATCTCGGATCGAACCGCGTGCTGCCCGGTTACAATGTCATGGGTGTCGCGAAGGCCGCCCTCGAGGCGTCCACACGTTACCTCGCGTACGATCTCGGCCCGAAGGCCATTCGTGTCAACGCCATCTCGGCCGGCCCCATCAAGACGATGTCCGCCAAGGGCGTCAAAAGCTTCGGCGACATTCTCGACGTCGTGCCGCAAAAGGCGCCGCTGCGCCGGAATGTCACCCTGCGCGACCTCGGCAACAGCGCCCTGTACTTCCTTTCGGACCTTTCCGCCGGCACGACCGGTGAAATCCACTACGTGGACGCCGGCTTCTCGCAGGTCGGGATATAAAGCCAGGGCTTATGCATGAAACTTGAGGAGGACTCCGCAGGAATCAGGCAAATGATCAAGAGAAGTTGCGCTTGACCTGTATTTGCTTCGCAATGGCAGGCTGGATGAGGGCGGTTGGCTTCCTGTGCAGCGAAAACGGCACCAACCTCCGAAAGGAAAGGCCCCTCCGGCCATCGCCATTTGTTACAGTTTGTTCACACTTTCTTCAAAATCATCCCCCATAATTGAAAGCAACGGGCCATGCGGGTCCGGCGCGTCGCCGAAAGCGGCGCATCGGGCCCGCATTGTTTGTGCAAAAACGGTTGCCGGCCCGGCGGCCGTAGGAGGAAACGCATGATAGAGATCAGCAACCTGACGAAATCGTACGGGAAGATCAAGGCGGTCGACGATGTCAGCTTCACGGTCAACAAGGGGGAGATCCTCGGATTCCTCGGGCCGAACGGTGCCGGCAAGTCCACCACCATGAACATCCTGACCGGGTTCATCTCGTCCACGTCCGGCACCGTGAAGGTGTCGGGTTTCGACGTGCTCGAGCAGCCCGAGGAGGTCAAGAAGCGCATCGGATACCTGCCCGAGCAGCCGCCGCTCTACATGGACATGACGGTCAACGAGTACCTCGACTTCTGCGCCAACCTCAAGGCGGTTCCGAAGAAGGACTGGAAGAACCAGAAGACCGACATCATGGAGCTGGTCAAGATCACGCATGTCAGCCACCGCCTGGTGAAGAACCTCTCCAAGGGGTACAAGCAGCGCGTCGGTCTGGCGCAGGCGCTGGTCGGCACCCCCGAGGTCCTTGTCCTTGACGAGCCCACCGTCGGCCTCGATCCCAAGCAGATCATCGAGATCCGCAAGCTCATCAAGGCGCTGGGCAAGAACCACACCATCATCCTTTCCTCGCACATCCTGCCCGAAGTCAGCGCGGTCTGCGACCGGGTCGTCATCATCAACAAGGGGAAAATCGCCGCGATCGACACGCCGGACAACCTGTCGAAGAAGCTGTCCGACTTCTCGCGCTTCACGATCACCATCGCCGGCCCCGAGGCCCGTGTCAAGGACGCCATCTCCGAGGTCTACGGCATCAAGTACCTCGAGACCCAGGGCGGATCCGGCACGGCAAAGGACGAGTTCAGCTACATCATCGAGGCCGACAAGGAAATCGACGTCCGCAAGCCGCTGTTCAACAAGCTGGCAGAGCACGGATATGCGATCCTCGAGCTCAAGAGCCTGAGCCTCTCGCTCGAGGACATCTTCCTGCAGCTGACCACCAGCGAAGTCGAAGCCGCGGCAAAGGAGGAATGAACATGCTTGCCATCATGAGACGCGACTTCCGGTCGTATTTCAATTCGCCGATCGCCTACGTGCTCATCGGCCTGTTCCTGTTCGTCATGTCCATCATGTTCATGGGAACCGTTCGGGGCGGAACGGCCGACTTCTCCAACGGCTTCGCCAGCATGAACACCCTGCTGCTGTTCATCCTGCCGATCCTGTGCATGCGCGCCTTTTCCGAGGACAAGAAGCAGGGCACCGAGGTGCTGCTGCTCACCTCGCCGAATTCACTCGTCTCGATCGTGGCTGGCAAGATGCTCGCCGTGTACGGCGTCTTTCTCGCCATGACCGCCATGACCCTGTTCTACCCGCTCGTGCTGTTTCTCTTCGGCAAGCCGGACGCCCTGCCGATCATTTCCTCGTATGTCGGTTTCCTTCTCTATGGCGCCGTCTGCGTGGCGATGTGCGTTTTCGCCTCCTCGCTCACCGAGAACCAGATCGTGTCGGCGGTCATCGGCTTCGTGATGCTGCTGTTCCTCATGCTGATCGACTTCATGGCCACCCTGGTGGGCGGCGTCGGCAGCAAGGTGCTCACCTGGCTCTCGCTCAACGGCCGGTACCAGGATTTCAGCTACGGTCTGTTCGACATCACGTCCATCATTTTCATGCTCAGCTTCGTGGCGGCCTTCGGGTACTTTACCGTCCGCGTGCTGGAACGCAAACGCTGGAGTCAGGGGTGAACAAAATGAAGAAAGACAAGAAGACAAACGCCAAATGGATCAACGCCCGCACGATGCGGTACGGATCCTATGCGCTGCTCATCACGGTCATCGCCCTGGCCCTGCTGGTCGGCCTGAATGCGATCCTTGGCATCGACCGCATCCATACGGCTCTGAAGATCGACATCACCAAGAACAAGCTGTTCTCGGTCGGCGAACAGACGGAGAAGGTGCTCAAGGAAATGGCCAAGGACGTCGAGTTCATCGTCCTCACGCCCGAAGAGGAGTTCTCGAGCACGCTGCTCAAGAACATCTTCAAGCAGTACGAGCTCAAGAGCGGCGGCCGCCTGAAGGTCCGCTACGTGGATCTGGACAAGGATCCCCAGTTCATCAAGCGCGAGCTCGATCCCGATGCGATCACCGGCATCTCCAAGGGCAGCCTCGTCGTCAAGAGCGGCACCAAGGTCAGGGTTGTCGAAGAGAGCGAGATGCAGGACACGCAGTACGACTACCAGACCGGCCAGTCCTACTCGAACGGCCTGCTGATCGAACAGGCGTTCACCGGCGCCATCCTCAATGTCACGTCCGATGTCACGCCTGTCGTCTACTTCCTGACAGGCCATGGCGAGATGGGCATCGATGCCGACCTGTCCACCCTCAAGGGCACGCTCGACATCAACAACTATGAGGTCAAGGAACTGACCCTGACCGGCGCCATGCCCGATGACGCCGCGGTTGTCGTCATCGCCAACCCCACGACGGACCTGCTGGGCGAGGAGACGGCCCTGCTGGGCGACTGGCTCAAGAGCAAGGGCGGCGACATGATCGTGCTGGCCGATGCCAACGCCAACTCCCCCGCGATGCCCAACCTCGACAGCGTGCTGGAGGCCTACAACCTCAAGCTCAACCGTGACATCGTCATGGAGGGCAACCAGCAGAATTACCTCGACAAGCAGAATTACGTCATCCCTCGGGTCGCGGCCAACGACATCACCACACAGCTCGATCCCGAGTCGGTGATGCTGCTGATGCCGAACAGCCGGACGGTCGAGATCCTCAGCAACACCAAGGAATGGATCAAGAACTTCCCGATCTTCCAGACCTCTGAGGACGCGGCCCGGCTTGACGCGGCGTCCGGTTTCCAGGAACCCATCGAGGGAACGTTCCTGATGGGCGCGGCATCCACCTCCACCGGCGGCCCCGCCGAGTCCAAGGTTGTTGTCATCGGCAATGCGACCTTTGTCACCAACGACGCCATGAAGCAGACCACCGACAACGGAAAGCGCTACCTGCTGACCATGGTCAGCTGGATGCAGGACAAGGGCGATGAGATCATCATCCCGGCGAAGGACTACGCCGCCCCCGCGTTGACGGTCACCGAGCAGAGCACCTTCTTCATCTTCCTCGCGCTGGTGATCCTGCTGCCGCTGGCCGTGATCGGCACAGGCATCTTCGTCTGGTTCAGGAGGAAGCACCTATGAGAAACAAGGGACGCATCATCGCCCTGCTGGTGGTGGTTGTGGCGCTCTTCGGCGTGTGGTTTCTCGTGGAGAAGGTCCTGCCGGCAAACGAGGCCGCCAGCGCAACGCCTTCGGCATCCGACACCACCAATGTGATCGACATGGTGCCGCTCGACCAGGATCAGCTGGTCAAGATGGTGGTCAAGACACCGGACGGCACCATCACGATGAACCGGGTGACCGAACAGCAGACCCAGCGGACGCAGAACGAGGACGGCTCCATCACCACCACCGTGGCCGCCGTCGAGCTGTGGACGAGCCCCGACATGCGGCTTGACACCGACACCGCCCAGAAGCTGGCGATCGCCGGCGGCCACTTCACGACCCTGCGCCGCATCGTCGAGCAGGCAAGCGACGAAGACAAGAAGAATTTCGGCTTTGATACGGCCACCGAGGCGACCTTCCATGCGACGGACAAGTCGTACAGCGTGCTGCTGGGCGCCAGGACCCCGACCGAGGACGGCTGGTATGTCATGCAGCCCGGCAACCCTGCAATCTACACTGCGGGCAGCTACACCTCGGAGCCCCTCACCTACGACCGGCTCGACTTCCTTGCCAAGGAACCCTACGGTCGTGTGGACACCTTCCCGAC
>JAEXRM010000160.1 GCA_023440865.1 Bacillota bacterium | reverse complement strand
TTTCTGGATTTCCCGGACCAATTCGTCCGGCAGCACACTGCACGCATTGATATACTTCATGTCCGCTCCACGCCTCCATCGATTTTCAATCGGTCGAGGTGCAAAGCCTGCATGAACTCCGTCATCGACGAAGACGCGCAGCCGGCATACCATTCGCTCCATGCAAACGAGGGAGAATCCAGGGCCGGCCACGTTTCCATTGAAACCTGCCGCGCCATCTTCCCTTCCGCCGAACCGCCCTCATGCGGATCCGCACAGGAACAGGATTTCCCGATAGGCCGTCCGCGTCATGCAAGCATTGCATGGAGCATCTTTCTGACGACACCGAACAAGGACATGATCCCACCCCTTTCCTGCATCCGCATGCGGTTTCATTTCCATTCCATCATAGGCTTTCCGGGCGCGCCGCACAACGCGCGAATTCCGGTAGAACCAACCTTTCACGGCGCTCCTTCCGGCATGCCGTCTTGTCTTGTCCCCTGCTCCGGTCTTGTCCCCTGCTCCGGTTCCGCACCGGCTTCGGTTCCTTCCCCCTCTCCCGCGCCGGCCACCTCGAACAAGCACTGGAACCGGAAGGTGCTTCCGTGTCCGATTTCGCTCTCAACCTGCATCGTGCCGCCCATCTGCTCGGCGATGCCGCGCGAGATCGCAAGTCCCAGCCCCGTGCCGCCATACTGGCGTGTGTTGGTGCCATCAACCTGGTGGAAGCTGTCAAAAATGCGTTCCTGCTCCGACAACGGAATGCCGATGCCCGTATCGCGGACCTCGAAGGTCAGCGGAACGCGACCGCCGGATTCACGCGTTCCGCTCCGGACAAGCAGGTGCACGCCGCCCTGATCGGTGAACTTGTGGGCGTTGCCGACAAGGTTCATCAGAATCTGGCGGATGCGGAAGCGGTCGCCGATGATCCGTTCCGGCACATCCGGATCCAGACGTGTCGTCAACAGGAGACCCTTGGCTTCGAACGCGGGACGGAAAAGCACCCGCAGATCCTCGAGCATTGCCTCGATCGCGAACGGTCCGGTTTCGAACGCCATGCGTCCCGACTCGATGCGCGAATGGTCCAGGATGTCGTTGATGATGCCGAGCAGCGCGTCCGCGGAGGTGTGGAACAGCTTCATGTACTCCTGCTGCTCCCCGTCCAGTGCGGTCAGCTCCATCAGCTGGATCATGCCGATCACGCCGTTCATCGGGGTCCTGATTTCGTGCGCCATGTTCGAGAGGAACTGGGACTTTGCGGCGGATGCGGCTTCCGCGTCCCTGCGGGCCTGTTCCGTATCCTCCAGCGCCTGTTCGACACGCTGCCGGGCATGTTCCGCCTGTTCGCGCGCCTGCTCCGCCGCAAGGCGCGACGACTCCGCCTGCTCGCGGGCCAAGCTGCCCTCACGGTACTGGGCTTCCAACCCGTTGTAGATGACCTGGATCTGAAGCGGCAAGCCGCAGGAGAAGATCAGCCCCACCAGCAGGTTGATGAGCCAGGCGTCTCCATAGCCGGTTATGCGCGCCTGGCCCAGGGCACCCGTCAGATAAAGACATGTCAGCAGGACCAGCGCGGCGGCGTTCAGGCCGACGATCCGCAGCACGTCGCGCAACGGGAACAGGCAACCGGCTATCGCCATGACACCGATGATGCAGGCGAGACCGGCGCCACGGGGACCGACGGTGACAAGCAGCAGCAGCCCCAGGCCGTACAGCAGCGCAATCAGCACCAGACTGCGGTTCCGGACCGGCATGCGCCGCCACGTGACCAGCAGGACGGAGACCACCGCCAGCGCCGCCTCGAGGCCGCCCTGCACGGGCATGCCTTCGACGATGAAGCGAAAAGCCCCGTACAGCAGGATGGGGGGCGACACGAACACGAAGGGGATTGCAAACAGGAAGAACGTCAGTTGCCGCCAATAGACCAGGCCGGTCAAATGCTCCAACCGGTCGGCCGGGGTGAAGAAGAGCGGCTCGATGCGCTGGCGCAGGGCTCGGAACCGTTGTCCCGTGATCCGGATCTTAATGGCCGGGTGCGGTATCCGTCGCATCTGCAACCTCCTTGCATGGGACGCTCCATAACAAGTCTTCCCGCATGCCGCCGGGGAGAAACAAGGACGTCTGCGGCACCGCCTGCCGGCAGCACCGCCTTCCGGCAGCACCGGCGGTGCGCGTGCGAAAACCCCCTACCACAACCGCCGGCTTCATGATAGAATTGTCAGGATTCTGACAGGATGCGTCGCATCCGGCATCGTTTCCGCGCGGCATCCGACCGCCGACGGTACCGGGCCCATCCCGGCTCAGGCTTCCGCACCGCGGATACATCACCGAAAGGAGCCAGAACATGGAGTACTCTCACGAAGTTGCACACATGACGTGCATCGCAAAAGGACCGAACCACGGTCCGGCGCCGATTCCCTGCGAAGGGAAATGGGTCCAGGCCAAGGAGGTCAGGGACATTTCCGGTCTGACGCACGGCGTGGGCTGGTGCGCACCCCAGCAGGGCGCCTGCAAGCTCACCCTCAACGTCAAGGACGGCATCATCCAGGAGGCGCTGGTGGAAACACTCGGTTGCTCCGGCATGACCCACTCCGCCGCCATGGCCGCCGAGATCCTGCCCGGCAAGACCATTCTCGAGGCCCTGAACACGGACCTCGTGTGCGATGCCATCAACACCGCAATGCGCGAGCTGTTTCTCCAGATCGTATACGGCCGCACCCAGACAGCCTTCTCCGAGGGCGGCCTGCCCATCGGCGCCGGTCTCGAGGACCTGGGCAAGGGGCTGCGCAGCCAGGTCGGCACCATGTTCGGCACGCTCGACAAGGGCCCCCGCTACATGGAAATGGCCGAAGGCTACGTGACCCGCGTCGCCCTCGACGAGAACAATGAAATCATCGGTTATGAATTCGTCAGCCTGGGCAAGATGATGGACGCCGTCAAGGCCGGCACCGACGCGAACGAGGCCATGAAGAAGGCCACCGGCACCTACGGCCGTTTCGCGGACGCCGCCAAGTATGTCGATCCCCGTCACGAATAAGAAGGGAGGCAACACACAATGCCGAAGTTTGAAAGCTATGACAGACGTATCGCCAAGGTGAATGCCGCCCTGAACCAGTACGGCATCAAGGACCTTGACGAGGCCGAAGCCCTCTGCAAGGCCAAGGGCATGGACGTCTACAAGATGGTCAAGGACATCCAGCCCATCGCGTTCGAGAACGCATGCTGGGCTTATGTGGCCGGTGCGGCCATCGCCCTGAAGAAGGGCTGCGTGAAGGCAGCCGACGCGGCCGAAGCCATCGGCATCGGCCTGCAGGCCTTCTGCATCCCCGGTTCAGTCGCCGAGGACCGCAAGGTCGGCCTGGGCCACGGCAACCTCGGCGCCATGCTGCTGCGCGACGAGACCAAGTGCTTCGCGTTCCTCGCGGGCCACGAGTCCTTCGCCGCCGCCGAAGGTGCCATCGGCATCGTCAAGAGCGCCAACAAGGTCCGCAAGACGCCCCTCCAGGTCATCCTCAACGGCCTGGGCAAGGACGCCGCGCAGATCATCAGCCGCATCAACGGCTTCACCTACGTGCAGACCCAGTTCGACTACGGCACGGGCGAAGTCGCCACCGTGCGCGAAATCGCCTACTCCAAGGGCGAACGCTCGAAGGTGCGCTGCTACGGCGCCGATGACGTCCGCGAAGGCGTCGCCATCATGCACAAGGAAGGCGTGGACGTTTCCATCACCGGCAACTCCACCAACCCCACCCGCTTCCAGCACCCGGTCGCCGGCACCTACAAGAAGGAATGCAACGAGCTTGGCAAGAAGTATTTCTCCGTCGCCTCCGGCGGCGGCACCGGCCGCACGCTGCACCCCGACAACATGGCCGCCGGTCCGGCTTCCTACGGCATGACCGACACCATGGGCCGCATGCACTCCGACGCGCAGTTCGCCGGTTCCTCCTCGGTTCCCGCGCACGTCGAGATGATGGGCTTCCTGGGCATGGGCAACAACCCGATGGTCGGTGCGACCGTCGCGGTGGCCGTGGCCATCGAGGAGTCCGCAAAGGCGTAAGGCGCAGGCAAGGAATTGCTTGCTCCTTTTTCGAAGACAAGGGCGGATGTCGCACAGGCATCCGCCCTTTCGCATGCCCATGGGTCCATGTGCGCGTCATGCGCTTGTCGCGGCATAGGGTAGTCGTTTCTGTACAACCCGCACGTACGGATCGTACATTGTCGCACCGCAAATGCCGTGGTATGATGCGATGGCATCGCCAGCTTGCGGCTTGGAAAGGCGTATTCCGCTCTTTTCCGACATCATGCGGCATGACGACACCGGGCGGATGCCCACGGGAAGGACCTCGCATGCGGACAGACAACCCCCTCTCCCCCTCCGCCGGCTTCATCGACGGCGCGCTGTTCCGCCGTCTCATGCAGCTGGCGGCACCGATGGCCCTGCAGAACATCATCAGCTTCGCTGTGGGGCTTGCGGACAACCTCATGGTCGGTTCCCTCGGCGAGCAGTCGCTTTCCGGGGTCTTCGTGGCCAACCAGGTGCAGAATTTGCTGGGCATGCTCGTCATCGGCCTCGCATCCGCCATGCAGGTGCTCGCGAACCAGTACTGGGGCAGGCGCGACGCGGTGCGCGTGCGGTCCATCGTCGGCATGACGCTTGTGTTCGGCCTGTCTATCAGCGCGCTGTTGTTCGGCTGGGCCTTGGCGAGGCCCGAAAGCATCCTGCGCCTGTTCACGAACGACGAGACCGTCCTGCCCGAGGCCATGCGCTATTTCGAGGTCATCCGGTTCACCTACCTGTTCCAGTGCGTCACGCAGGTGCTGATGGCGGCGATGCGCGTCGTGGAACGGGTGAAGATCGGCATGTGGCTGTCGATGCTCACCTTCTCGGTCAACGTGCTGCTCAACTGGGTGCTCATCTTCGGGCACTTCGGCGCACCCGCGCTCGGCGTGCAGGGTGCCGCGATCGCCACCCTCACGGTGCGCGTGCTTGAATGCGCGATCATGGTCTTCTATGTGCGGCGTATCGATGACCGGCTCGGCATACGGCTCACGAACCTGTTCCATTTCGAAGCGGAACTCGCCCGCCGTTTCTTCCGGTTCGGCTTGCCGGTCATCATCGGCGACATCACCTGGGGCATCAACCTGGCCGTGCAGGGCGGCATCATCGGGCATCTGGGCGCTTCCGCGACAGCCGCGGTCAGCATCGCCGGCACCATCTTCCAGATGACCGGCGTCCTGGTCTACGGTTCCGCCGGCGCGACGGCGATCCTCATCGGCCAGACCGTCGGATCGGGTGACATCGTGCGCGTGAAGCACTATGCGAAGCATCTGCAGCGCATCTTCCTGCTCATCGGCCTGTGTTCGGGTCTCGTGCTGTTCTTCGTGCGGTATCCGGTGTTGACGCTGTACACGCTCTCGCCGGAGGCAAAGCGCATGGCGCTGCAGATGATGGGTGTCCTGTCCGTGACCATTGTCGGTACGGCCTACCAGATGTCCTCGCTGACCGGCATCGTCCGTGCGGGCGGTGCGACACACTTCGTGCTGGTGAACGACCTCATCCACATCTGGGGATTCGTGATTCCCTCGGCCATGCTCGCCGCTTTCGTGTTCCATGCCGATCCGGTCGTGGTGTTCGCCCTGCTCAAGTCCGACCAGATTCTCAAGTGCATCGTCGCCTTCATCACGGTCAACCGCTTCAAGTGGATCCGCAACCTGACACAATCAACGATTCCGGTCACGGAATCGTCGGCAGAGGTATAAGCTGACGATTGGCCGGCTCTTGAGCCGGCAGAGTGAAGTGTGGAAAGCCGATCAACGATTCCGGTCACGGAATCGTCGGCAGAGGTGTAGGGTGCCAGTCGCCGGCGCCGCAAGCGGAGCCTGCACGGCGAGGCGCTGTCATCCATTCACGGTTGGTCACGGAGCCGGTGGACCGAGGAACGGCTTCAGCTGTTCAAAAAGCGCTTCACGACTCCCCGGCGATGGAAAGAGCTCCAAACCGGCAAGTCCCCTGTATCCAACCTTGTCGAGCATGCGGAACAGGTCCGTGTGGTCGTACCCAACGAACAGCTTCTCGTCCCGCTGTGGCAAGCCCGCCAGATGGATGTGGCCGATCAGGGGCACATGCGACCGGATGCGATCCATCACCGGCTCGCCCATGTGCAGCTGGTGGTAGACGTCGTACAGCACCCGCACATGCGGCGAGTCCACGGCTTCGATCAGGTCGAACGCCTCCAGGGAGTCTGTCAGATAATAACCGGGGTGGTCCTTCACCGTGTTCAACGGCTCCACCAGCAGCGTGACGCCAGCCGCTGCCAGCATCGGCACGCAGGCGCGCAGGCCCGCGAGGATGCTTTCATGCTGCAGGGAACGCGGTGCGCCTGTATCGGGTCCCACCTGCGTGATCAGCATGCGGCAGCCGAGACTGGCGGCATCCGCCAGCGCGGCGGCCAGCCCTTCCAGATAGGCGGCTCTCCGTTCAGGATCCGTCAGGTCGAAAACCCGCGTGCAGAAGGCAGCCAATCGCATGCCGGCTTCATCCATCGCAGATTTCATTGAGGGAATCATCCCGGGATCGACATGCCACAGCTCGAAGTCGTGGAAGCCGCGCGCCGCCATGTCGGAAAAGGCTTCCGCAGGCTCGCGGGCACCATACACGGTGAGGGGGTTGATGCACAGTTTCATGGCTGCTCCTTTCTCACCACAATCATGTCGCGCAGGATCGACTGGTCCACCCGGTGTACAAAACCGTCATACGGCGGATCCGACAGCACGGTCAATCCCTTGATGCGGAAAACCTCCGCAAGCGCCCCGCGTTCGAGCACGAACTGGTTCCAGGCAAGCACGATGGTGCCGCCGGGCTTGAGCACCTCCACCCATGCAGGCAGGCAGGTGCGGACAAGCTCGAGGGGATTGCGTGTGGGCGAACCACCTGAAGACTGGGGATGCCGGCCGCCCGAGCCAGGGGCGGGTACTGCGCTGCTGTCGGAGATCCGGCTCCCATGCTGCACGCCGTATGGCAGGTCGCCGACAATCAGATGAAACTGGCGGCGGCGGAAATACCGGTCGGCATGACGGCTGTCGCCCTCCACCAGCTCGAGCCGGCTCCCCCTGCCCGCCTTCTGCGCCTGTTTCGAGGCCGAGTAGGTGAAACGTGTCATCTCGGCGCGGAACTGTTTCCCTTCGCCGCTGATGCGTTCCTTCTCCATGTTGTGCTTGTATTTGCCTGTCTCCAGGTACTTTTTGAAGAAGGCGCGCGCCTCCTGGACGGATTTGTCGGATAGCTCGATGCCATAAGCATTCCAGCCGTTGACGGCTGCCTCGAGGAGCGTCGTTCCCTTTCCGGCGACCGGGTCGAGCACGTCGATCTCCTCCGCCTGTGCGAAATCGCCCGACAGGATGCCCACGTTGAGCATCATCCGCGTGAAGAGCTCGTTCGTTTTGCCGGTGTATTTGAGCATGGCGGACACATCCTCGCCAAGGAAACCCTGTTGCCGCCGCCGGATGGGCAGCAGCGCGGTGCGGCCGTCGGCCCGCACGCTCATCTCGAAGATCGCGTACACGAACGAAAGCCTCGATAGCAGTGCCAGATCGGCCTCGCCAAGGTGGTCCGCCGCACGGAACACGATCAGCCGGATGCCTTCGACCTCCTGTACGTGCAGGCTGTCGCAGGCCACCTGAAAATGTCGGGTCGCAATCGTCAGCTCCGCCAGCGACATGCCGACGGATGCGTCAAAGTAGACCCGGTTGTGACCCGGATTGGCAAGAATGGCGTATTCCACCGCCTGCTTCATGAAGAACCCTCCTCCCCTTGTGTTGCCGCAGTCCACCGCGCCGATGCCTTGCCGGTTTGCCGCAATCACGGGCGACAACTGTCACAACGCAATCCCCCGACGGCTGTCATGCCGCGCCGGCAAACGGCAATGCCGCAAGGACACCCGCGGCCATCGCCAGCAGGATGTTCGGCTTGACCCAGTACAGCACGCCCGCCGCAACCATGCCGACCACCGATGCCAGCGGATTGCCGGCCACACCGTCAAGAAAACCCGGAAACAGCAGCGCCCCGAGCGCCGCCGGCGGAATGTGCCCCAGCATGCCGCGCCATCTGGGCGGGATGCGCTCCGCCCGCAGGAAAGCGAACGGCAGCAGGCGCGGCAGGTAGGTGACCAGCATCATGCCGGCAACGAGCAGCAGCATTTCCCACCGGATCATGCCTTCTCCCCCCTTCCCCTGATACCGTCCACAAGCAGGACGGAAACAAGGATGGCCGCGACGAGCGCCCAGCCGTCCGGCAGCCATCCCGTCATGCGCAACGCCCAATGCAGCGCGCCGGACAGGCCCGCCACCGCAAGCACGCGCAGGTCCTTGCGGACCTGCGGCATGAGGATGCCCAGGAACATGACATACAGCAGGATGCCCATGGCCGCCTGCAAACGCTGTGGCAGGAAACCGCCCGCGATGTGGCCGGCCAGGCTGCCAAGCAGCCAGCCCAGCCATGCGGTCGTGTTCAGGCCGAGCAGATAGGGCGTGCCGTAAGTGTCCGGACGCGTCGTCGCGATGGCGAATGTTTCATCCGTCACGCCGAAAGCCGCAAGCGCCACGCCCCGGCGCGAACCGGTCAAACGTGCCGCCACGGCGGTGGACAGCAGCAGATGGCGCGAATTCACCAGAAAGGTCGTCACCACGATGCTGCCCAGACCCACCCCGGCCAACAGCAGCGAGGCCGAAACGAACTGAGATGCGCCCGCGAAGACGACGGCCGAGAAGAGTCCCGTTTCGGCGAGCGAAAGCGGTACCGATTTCGCCAACAGGCCATAGGCGATGGCAACCGGGAAATAGCCGATGAATATCGGGAACCCCTCCACGATACCCGCGCGGAGCTCCCCGCGATGGGATTGCATGCGTTGTCGGAGGGAACGGTGCGGCTGCGGGCTGTTTCGCATCGTGCAGGTTTCCTTTCTGCGCATGTAAGGCCCGGACTCAATACGCCGCGGCGTCAGTCCGCGGCGACGATGCCATCGAGCACGTCGAGCTGGTTGCGGATTTCCCCGCCGCCGGGCGGCTGCAGGCTCTCCCCGTCGATGAACCGGACCCAACCCTGCGTGCCGTCCTGCGCTGTCAGCCGGAACCATTCCGACACATCGCTCAGATCGATGGTGCAGGCGGTTCCTGCAGGCAGGACGGGCCCCGGGTTTTCCGTGAACGGTGCTGCATACGTTGCCACATCAACCTTCACCGTGACCGGCAGATCGGAGGCATACCAGCGGGCCGGCATCATCCGGAGCCGTCCGTCATCACCGAGTTCGTACTCGATGCGGAAGAACCAGGTCAGCAGCGGCCCCTGCCAGGACCTGGCATAGGTTGACAGGCGCCCGCTGCCGTCGCCATCGGGCACAAGGCCCGATATGCTGCCGACACGGAAGAATGCGCCCTCCCGGTAGGCGTAGTAGGTCGTCAGCTCATCCGAGCTTGGGCCGCGATCGCAGACGGCGATCTCCAGCCGGCCGTCATCCCGCTTCAGATCGACAAGATACACCCCTTCCGGCGTGTCGTACCAATCGGTGGCGAAGGCTTCGCCACAGCGCATCTCCCAGCGGGTGTCATCCTCACGGTACACCATCTCGACCAGTTCATCCTTTCCATCCCCATCGAGGTCGACCGAGACCGATGCCTGTGCGGGCGGCAGGAAGTCGCCGTGCAACCCGCCGATCGGCGTCCGCTCCAGCGGGGTGGTGATGGTCGGCAGGGCGGCGACATCCGATGGCGCATCGTCCTCCCAGGCATCGACCCAGGCCCGATAGGAGGCCTGGAGCGCATCCTCCACCGCCTGCGGGATGGCCTCGCCCGCAAAGTCGGAGGACAGGTCGACCAGCGAAAGGCTTCCCTCCCGCTCGAGCACCAGCAGGGAGACGCCCGAAAGCTCCCGGTTCGACATGTACTGCATCATGCCGCTGCCGGGCGTGAACCAGGCCATGGCCACCAGACAGGTGATACGCCATTCCCCGCTGCCGGCCGAGGGCTCGGACGCGAAGCCGAACGGCTCGAGGAAAGCGTGGGCGCCGCTGTACGCTGAAAAGCTGTCCCGAAGCGACTGCTCGAGAAATACAAGCCAGGCGTCATGTGACACGCCGGAGCCTGCGGGCACCTCGAAGTCGCCCGCAGCGGCCCAATCGGGCGGATCGAGATCCGGCTGCGCGGTACCGGCGGCCGAAGAACCGGAAGCGACGACCGACGGTGTCGGTGTGGCCGCCGGCGTGGCGGTCGCCGTTGGTGATTCCGTGCTCCGGACCGTTTCAGTCGGAGCGGGTGTGGGCTCGCCGGCTGCCGTGCGTCCGCAGCCGAACAGCCCAACCTGCAGCGTGAGCAGGCAGGCCAGCACAAGCGCGCCGGTTTTGTACGAAAAGGAGCAGAATCGCTGATGATGCTGCATGGTGCCTCCTGAAACGGCAGGAAGGCCGCCT
>JAEXRM010000036.1 GCA_023440865.1 Bacillota bacterium | reverse complement strand
TGAGGGGGGGGGGGCGCGCCGCGCCGCGGGCCCCGCGTCCATGCCGCGGGGCGGCGGCTTGGACGGCATGCTTGGCAAAAAGGAGAGATGAAGCTGATGGAACCGGAATCGGGTTTTATTCCGACCCCCGCATATGGCACCATCTCCGGTCATGCGGTGATGCAGCTGGCCGTGCCGGGAACCGGCGGGATTCTGGCGCACCAGGTGCGCATGCTGGAGGCGCAGGCGGTGCCGGGTCTGCTTCCATTGACATGTGAATCCCATGCGGGCGGCGTGCTGCTGACCTGGCGTGTTTCCGCCTGCCAGCCCTTGTCGGCGCTGCTGGAACGACGCCCGCTCGGCGTATCGGAGATGATGCGCCTGATTCGCCCCCTCCCCGACCTGTTCGAGCGCATGGAGTCGCTGCTGCTGGATGTCGACCGCCTGGAGCTTGATTGCCGGTACATCCAGTATGAACCTGTTTGCGGGGAACTCCTTTTTGCCTATCGGCCGCTGGCGGATCATCCTGCACCGCGGGATCATGTCCGCAATGCGCTGCGTCGATGGTTTCTGGAGGGGTGCCGCACCCTTGGACCATCGGATGCGCGGCTGTTGTCCGACCTGCTGCATTTGCTTGAGAATCCGGCATTCCACTGGGGATGCCTCCGCAACCTGTTCACACGCCAGGTGACGGAGCTTGTCCGCCCGGATGGATCCGCATCCCGCGGAACGGCTTTTGATGCAGATCCTTTCGGTGGACATGCATCCAGTGGGGACACATCGTGTGGCATGGGGCGCCGTGAGGCGCCCGGTTCTCCGTCGGGGTCGAGGAAAGGGAGCAGCCCTTGCGACCGCAGTGCGGAGAGGCCCCATGCGGCTCGCGGGACAAGCATCCCGGGCGGCGTTGCCCAGGTCGGGACCGTCCCGCCGGACCGGTCCGGGCAGGCGCATCCGCCCGGAAGGGAGAAACAGGGTCGGGATTCCCGGCGGACGGGCAGGTTTGCCAAGGCGGCCGCGTTGCAGGGCGTGCTGCTGTTGACGGTGCTTTGCGCCAGATCGGCCGGTGTGCTATCGCTGCAGGGACCGGACGGCGACATGGCGCGTGCCGGCCTGCTGGTGGTCGGTCTGGCGATCGAGATGCTCACAGTGACGGGACTGCGCGGCCGTTCGGAGAATGCGGCGGCGGAACCGGCCGCTGGCGGACAGGCGCCTGCGCGCTCAAGACCAAGTGCGGGCCTGCGGATTCAGGAGGGCCGGATGCCGCTGATGAAAACCGGCAATCAGGAGGAAGAAGCGCTACGTGAAGGACCGCGGGCCGCGTCCTGCATGCCAGGGGAGAAACCGGAACCTCCCGGACCGTGGATGACCCCGGACCTTTCCCGGAAGGATGCGCACGCACCTGAACCTGCAACAGGAAATACCGCCCTGATGCTTCTCGAACGGGAGGGGGAGGCCGGCGGGACTGCGTTCAAGGAGGCGCTTCCCGCCATGTGCCGCTCCCCGTACGTCGTCGGAAGGCTCAGGGAACAGGTGGACGGGTGGCTCGCGCATCCGGCGGTGGGAAAGCTGCATGCCGAAATCCGGAAGACGACATCGGGATATGCCGTATGCGACCTGAACTCCCGTAACGGCACACGTGTCAACGGGCTCCGGATCGAACCGTACCTGCCGCATGCCATCGGCGAGGGCGACAGGATCTGCTTCGCGGGCGAATCCTTCCGGATCCGGCTGCATCCCGTGACAACGCCAGCCGGATGCGATGCCGGCTTGGAGGACGGGACGGGTGGATGACGTGCCGTTTCGGCGATACGGTGATATAATGGACCCGGACGGCGCATGCAGACAGGTCGGCAGACGGCTTGCACATATCGCTGGGCCGGCGGGCATCCGCATGGGCGGATGGAGGGTGACGACATGAAGGAGCGGACAGGCGGCGGCACGGCCGCAGGCAGAAGGCGGCGGAAACCGGATGCAGTTGAGCTTTCCCTGTTCTGCCATCAGATGGCGCTTGTGCTCAAATCGGGTATCCATCCGGTGGAAGGCATTCCGCTGATTGTGGATGAAATGGTGAATCCCCTCCTGCGGGAGGCGCTCGAACATGCCGGCAAGGCGGCCCTCGACGGCATGCCCCTGCATGAGGCGTTCAAGGCTTCCGGTGTGTTCCCCGCCTATCTGGTGACAATGACGCGGCTTGGGGAGGCGACCGGCATGCTTGAGGGCGTCATGGAAGACCTCAGCAGGTTCTATGAGAAGGAGGACCGCGTTGCGAAACGCATCCGGAGCGCAGTTGCCTATCCGTTGCTGTTGCTGTTCCTGATGCTGTGCGTCGTGGTGCTGCTGGTGACCCAGGTGTTGCCGATGTTCTCAAAAATCCTCGCCTCCCTGGGCGGGGAGCTGCCCGGCGTCACGCAAGCCATGCTGGGCATGGGTGGTTTCTTCAGCAGGAACGGCCTGTGGATGCTGCTCGTCCTCGGCGCCGCCGCCGTCGTCCTGGTGCTCGTGATCCGCACGGAGAAGGGACGCCTGTGGTGGGACAAGTGGAAGCTTACATCCCCCTTCATCGGACGCGTTCTGGTCAAGGCGGCCGCCGCCCGGTTCAGCAACGGACTTGCGCTGGTGCTTCGCAGTGGCATGGGGGTGGCCGAAGGGCTCGAAGAGGTCGGGGAGCTGGCCGCAAACCGGCAGGTGCGGCTGGTGATCGGGCAGGTGGCCCGCAATGTCCGCGAAGGCATGGAACTCGGTGCCGCACTGGCGCCGGTGGCGCTGTTCCCACCCCTGTTCACCCGCATGATCCAGATTGGGCAGAAGACGGGGGAACTCGACCGGATGATGGTCAAGCTCGCATCGGTCTACGAGGGCGAGGTGGACAACTCGGTCCAGCAGATGACGAACGCGATCGAGCCCGTACTCGTCATCATCCTTTCGGCCGTGGTTGGCGTCATTCTGCTGGCGGTCATGCTCCCCCTGATCAACATCATGGGAAGCATCGGATAGGTGGGGCGGCTTGTCCGGATCACACCGGCAAGTCCTGTGGAACGCAGCGCATCGGAAGGAGGTGCCCGTGAGACGACCGGACCGGAACGACATGCCCCATCTCATTCTTCTTTTCGTGGTCCTTGTGCTCATGGCCGCCTCGCTTGACGGCATGCTCCGGTTTTGGCGCGGTGCCGACCCGCAGCGGACGGAACTGGTCGTCGAGGCCATCCGGAAGGCCGCGGTGCAGTGCTACGCGCTCGAGGGCGGCTATCCGCCCGATGTCGGATACCTCCGCGCGCATTACGGCCTGCAGCTCGACGAGGCGCGCTACGCCGTCCGGTACGAGGTGTTCGCATCCAACATCATGCCGGACATCGAGGTGCATGAACGATGAAACCTGCAACCAGTTCCATCACAGGCAAGTCGGGTGCGATGACGGCAGCAGGCGGCCCGGCACCGGTCACGGCAGCCGGAAGCCCGGCGTTGCCTCCCATGGCCGGCCGCACACAGACCGAGGTGCTGGCGGTCTTTCTGCTGCTGCTGCTGCTGGGCGTGGGCGTCTTCACGCTGGCCTCGTCCGGAAGCACCGCATACCGCCGGACGGACAGCCTTCGCACCGCGCAGGGCGAGGTGCGGGTCGCCCTGTCCTATCTGCAGATGAAGATCCGTCAGACGGATGCAGCAGGTGCCATCCGTATCGAACCCAATCCCGTGAATGGCCTGAACGCCCTGGTCATCGCCGAACAGCTCGGCGCGGCGCCTTATGAAACCTGGGTGTACCATGACGGTGGCGCG
>JAEXRM010000001.1 GCA_023440865.1 Bacillota bacterium | reverse complement strand
ATGAGGATGAGCGCACCTGCCAGGAACACCACCCACAGCATGAGCGTGGTGATGGTCGACATCAGGTCGAGGGGACGGGTGAGCCGCGTGTACTCGCTGTTGCCGGCGTTCAGGCGCAGGTAGTCGGATGGGAGGCGCGCCTGGTTGCGCTGGAGGAAGCCGTCCACCTGCATGGGATCCCCGAGTTCGAAATGGATGGAGCTGATCTGCGGTTCGGATTGGCCGGGTGTGAACGTGCGGCAGCTCTCCGGCGAGGTGTACATCGTGTCGGTTGCGTAGGTGTCCGCACCCGTGTACAGGCCGATGACCTCGAACGTCTGCGAGATGGCGCCGTCATTGCTCTTGACGGTGATCTGCTGCCCGAGGGCGAGCTTGTTCCTCGCGGCAAACTCCGCGGACAGCAGCACCACATGCCTTCCGTCATCCGCGTCCGTCCGGTGCCGGCCTTCGGACAGGGTGAGCTTCCCGCTAGCAAACGCAAGCGGGATGAGCTGGTTGGAACCGTACAGGGGAAGATAGGTGCTGTTGTCCGTTCCGGTGCCTGCCACGATGATCGCACCCTCCCCCGAGCCATCCCCTGTGCCGATGGCACTTTTGAGCACGTTGCTGAAACCGGCGGCGGCTTCCGTGACGTGGGTCCGGACGACGGAAGGATCCCTGGAAAGATCGTCCGCCAGCGAGGTCGTCAGGGACAGCACCTTCTGGTAGTCCTCCGGCGGGAGCTTGTCCTTCATGGCCTTCATGAAATCGGGCTCCAGCGCGACGATGGCGCCAAGTCCCCGGCGGACGGCTTCCTTCGACCGCTGGATTCTGTTCTGGATGATGATGCCCGTGAACACGAGGCTGAAGATCACCAGCAGGATGACGAACAGGAGGATGGCCTTCGATGGTTTTCGGATGATGCTCAGGCACGCGTGTGCGAGTGTTTTCATGATCTCCTCCATTGGTTGGTGCGGTGGGTGGAAAACCGCCTGCGTGGATCTGGGACCAGTCTGCCATGCGGACGTGAAGCACGCGTGAGCGCGGTGTGCGGATCTTGTGTGACGGTGTTTCACATCCGTCACACATCCGTCGGGTAGGATGTTGTATGATGACAGGGGAGGGTGGAGCATGAGCGGCAGGATCCTGGTTGCGGAAGACGACGCGCGGATGAGGGAAATCGTGGAAGACTATTTCACCGAGGCCGGATACACGGTGCTCACGGCCTCCGACGGCGCGGAGGCGATCCGCGTCTTCGAGCGGGAAGCGGTCGATGTCGTGCTGCTGGACGTGATGATGCCCCACCTGGACGGCTGGTCCGTCTGCCGGCGCATCCGGCAGCGGTCGGACGTGCTCATCGTGATGCTCAGCGCCCGCAGCGAGGACGACGACCGGTTGATGGGCTTCGAGCTGGGGGCGGACGAGTACGTGACCAAGCCGTTCAGTCCGAAGGTGCTGGTGGCGGGTGTCACGGCGCTGCTCAAACGCAGCGGCGGCAAGGTGATGCGCGACGAGCTGCTCCGTGCGGGCGACATCGCGCTCGACCGCCAGCGGTACCGCGTCACCGTCGGTTCCGAGGCCGTTTCCCTCACGACGCGCGAACTCGAGTTGCTGGCGCTGCTGATGCAGCATCCGGGCCGGGTGTTCCGGCGGGACGATCTCATCCTGTCCCTGTGGGGGTACGACTATTGCGGCGACGGCCGGGTGGTCGACACGAACATCAAGACGCTGCGAAAGAAGCTTGGCGGGTCGGGAAAGCACATCCAGACCGTCATCGGCATCGGCTACCGGTTCGAGGTGTCGGCATGAGGCGATCGCTGTCCCGGAAAATGCTGCTGCTGACGCTCGGGTCCTCGCTGGTGCTCATCCTGGCGGTGCTCGGATCGCTGTATGCGTATTTCACCCTTTTCTACACGCCGGTGAAGATCGACCGCACCGTTCGGGCGATCAACCGGTTCGCGCAAACCTATGAATCCGGCGTCTGGTCGCAGGAACAGCTCTATGTGGCCGCCTACCGGTTCATGAAGGATGAAAGCGTGTACCTGGTCATCGACGACGCCACTGCGTTCGATGCGGAGCAGGCAAGCATCACCCTCACGCCCGCGGCGACACCGGTGGCGGAGGGCGACACCGGTACCGTTACGCGTGGTGAAGGGACGGACGCCCAGGGCGACATCGTCTCTTCGGTCGTGATCCTTCCGGCTGAGTCTGTGACCTCGGCCGGGAACGACGCATTGCCCGTCCCGTCGGAGTCTGTGACCGCCTCCGCGGGCGAAGCGCCGCCCGTTCCGCCAGAGTCTGCGACCCCGGCCGGAAACGACGCATTGCCCGTTCTGGCGGACGCGGTGCTCGTGCAGGAGTTGCCTGCCGGGGGTCTGGTGGTTTCAGGCGGGGGGCAAGCCTCGTCCGGGGGCATCTCGCTGCGCCTCGAGGATGGATCCGTCTATGCCATCCGGCCTGTGGACAGCGCCGATGTGTACGGCATGCTGACGTCCACGGTCATCGACGGCATGGACATCGTTTTTTCCATCGGGGAGGTCGGAGCGTCCGGCATGGTGGTGCCGGGAGCGGGCAGCTGGCCGAACCAGGACGTCGAGAAGCGGGACGGCGTGGCATACACCGTTTCCAACATGACGTTCACCAACAGCAAGGAAGTCTATTTCTGGCGGAATGCGGTCCTGCCGGACGGTTCGGAGAAGATGCTGAGCGTGTACCTGTCGCTGCAGCCCGTGGAGGACGTGGCCCGGGTCTTTTTACTGTTCCTGCCCTTCGTGCTGCTGTTGGCGGTCCTGATCTCCCTCCTGGGCGCCTATGTGCATGACCGTACCGTCGTGCGGCCGATCCTGCGCATTTCCGAAGCCGCGACCCGCATGGCCGGCATGGAACGCGATGTCGTCTCGCCCGTTGACTCCGGGGACGAGCTGGGCATCCTGTCCAGCAGCATCAACACGCTGTCCGGCAACCTGCATCGGGCACTCGATGATCTGACGGACGCCAATCGGCAGCTTGTGGAGGATGTCCGGCAGAAAACCCGTCAGGAACAGGTGCGCAGGGAGTTTGTCGCCAACGTGTCCCATGAGCTCAAGACGCCGCTGGCGGTGGTCAAGAGCTATGCGGAAGGCCTGCTCGACGGGGTGCGCGCGGAAAAGCGCGACCGCTACACGGCGGTGATCCTCGAAGAGGTGGAGCGCATGGACAATCTGGTGCGCGAGATGCTCGAGATCTCCCGGTTAGATGCGGGCGCCGTGGTGTTCAGCAAACAGCCGGTCGAGTCCACCGACCTGGTGGAACAGGCGCTTTCGGCCATTGCGCCGATCGCCGAGGGACGGCGCATGCGGTTTGACGTCGAAGGCGACTGGGGCCCGGTGCGTGCGGATGCCGCCCGCATCGGCCGCGTGCTGGACAACCTCATCGGGAACGCCGTCCGGCACGGGCGGGAGGGCACAGTTGTCCGGATACGCGGCAGGTCCGTGCCGGAAGGCGTGGAGATCGCGGTGGAAAACGCGTGCGATCCGCTCCCGGAGGAACAGCTGGCCATGATCTGGGATCGCTTTTACAAGGGGGATACCTCCCACAGCCGTTCGGCGGAGGGCGCGGGGCTCGGGCTGGCCATCGTCCGGTCCATCCTGGAGGGGCATGGCTGCCCCTACGGGGTCGAAAACACAACGGCCGGCGTCCGGTTCTTCTTTGTGCTCGAAAAGGCCTGACATGCCCGGCGTCGGCATTCCGAAGCGCCGGCGCGCCGTTTCGTCCCGCACCGTGCGCAGCGCCAGCGCGCCGTTTAGTCCCGCACCGTGCGCAGCGCCAGCGCCGTTTAGTCCCGCACCGTGCGCAGCGCCAGCGCCTCAAAGCGCCGGCAGATGTCATTCAGCGCCAGCGTATCCGGCATGTCCTTGAGATAGAGCTGCATGCGCCCCTGGAACGGGGTGATCCAGTGGGCGGGAATGCGATCGTGGCCGATCACCGCGCCCAGAATGCTGCCGGCGGTCGCGCCGGTGCAGTCGTTGTCTCCGCCCATGGCCACCGTCTCGCCGATGACCCGGGTGAAATCCTGTTGCCCGATCATCAGGCCCGCGACGACCTGGACCGCATTGGTCAGCGCGCTGCCGTTGAACATGCCCCGGTACCGCTCCCAGATCCGGTCGTGCGCCTGCTGCCAGGAACGGAAATCCTGTTCCAGCGCCCAGCGGATGCCTTCGGCGAACAGGCAGTTTTCCGGAATTTCCGTCAACCCGATCCGAACCGCCTCCAGGGGATCATCCAGCACAAAGGCCGCCGCGATGGTGGCCGCCATGAACATCGATCCGTACACCCCGTTTCGCCGGTGGTTGACGGATGCGTCCCGGTACGCCAGCGCCGCCGCCTTTTCCGGCCATCCCGGGCAGGCATAGCCATAGCTGTCGGCCCGGGTCCATGCCGCGATGTTCTGAAGATTCGGGTTCCCGCGCAGGCCCGCCTCCGGCAGCGGAACCCCCGCAAGCAGGTTCACGAGCATGGAGCGCTCTCCCCACCAGCAGGCACGGTTGCCGTGGACCATATCGTCGTCCGGACCGATGGGCAGGTGCTTCATCCACAGCTGCGCCATCTGCTCCTGCGTGAAGTCGAGCCCGCAGGTTTCCATGGTCAGAAGACCCAGCAGGGTATAGACAAGGTCGTCGTCCGGCGGGACCGCCGTGAAGTTGCCGCGGGTGAGGTTCCGTTTCTTCGCGACGAGGTAATGCACATCCTCGGGGTCGCTCAGCACCATGCGCCAGTAATCGGTCGGTGGAAAGTCGGTTCCCGTGTAGTCCGCCCAGTTCCGAAGGGTGGAGACCGGTCGGAACTCGAGGGCCGCGCCGAGCGTGCAGCCGGCGGCGCGCCCATACAGCGCACCCCGGAGGCGATCGAAGTGGTTGGACGGAAGGCTCTGGGCGAGCCGCCTTGGACCCGCCGGCCGCAGGCGGCGGATCGCCTCCAGCGAGTCGGGCTCCTCCGGGTCCTTGTCCAGATGCGATCGGATCAGCGCCTCATAGGCCGCGAGACTGGATTCGATGCATGCAGAAAGCGTTTGAAAGAGGTGCGCGCCTTCCTCGGCGCACCCGAACTCGGCGGACAGGCGCTGGAACATGTCGATCGCCTGCAGGCGTTCATGCTGTTCGTACATCCGGATGTCCCGGTAGTGGAGGTCCGATGCCTTCATGTGGATCCTTTCCGGGTCCCGCGGTCGCCGCAGGGCACCCATGGACGTGACGCCCCCTGATTTTCGTTCCATGCCGCATGCCTGCGGCCGGCGCATTGCCTTGTCGCGTGCGGCCTGCGCGTTGCCTTGCCGCATGCGCCGGCGTGTTGTCCGATCGCATACGGCCGGCGTGTCATTCCGGCGCGAACGTCGGGACGTCGACCGGTTCCCCCTGCCGCATCGCCGAGGTGTGCGCGCAGATGCCCGCTGCGGTGATGTTGCCACCCAGGTGCTCGTCGATGCGGGGTTTTCGATTTTCCACGATGCTCATGACAAACTCGTGCACCAGGTGGGGATGGGACCCGTGATGGCCGCCGCCGGCTCCCCGCGTGAGCGAATCCTGCGGATTCAGCGGATCGAAGGCGCCGCCGACCGTAAAGCGCTGCAGCGGCGCGGGCAGGGTTTGGTACCGGTTCGGCACCTTCAGGGTTTCCACCCGGAAGGCGCGGCCCCGTTGCATGCCGTCCTGCGGCAGCGGCGTGGTGAGCAGCGGTGCGTCCTCATCGGCATGTCCCCATTCGAAGCTGGCCTCGCTGCCGTACACGGAGAAGCCCTCCTGATAGGTCCGCGCCGTTTCGAACAGGGTGCGCGTCACTTCCGCCTTCAGCCCGCTCCCGAATTCCATCAGGGCGCACTCGACCGGATAGGGGTTGCCGTATGCCTCCACGAGCGCCTGCCGCATCGTGCCGGAGCCAAACCCGCACACGCGCCGGATGCGGGACTCCGCTAGCACGACCAGCGGCGCGATCGCATGCGTTCCGTACAGCATCGGCGGCAACCCGTTCCAATAGGCGGGCCAGTTGGCCATGTCCTGGTAATGGGCGCCGCGGAGGAACTGGATCCGGCCGAACCGCCCCTCCCGAAGCAGCTGCTGTGCATGGAGGAACGGACGGGTGTACAGGGAGGTCTCCATCATCATGTAGTTCCTGCCGGACCGCCCGACAGCCCGCACAATGCGTTCGATGCCCTCCAGCGAAAGCGCCATGGGCACGGTGCAGGCACAGTGCTTCCCCGCTTCGAGCACCCGGACCGTCTGCGCCTCGTGGAGCGGAATGGGGGTGACCAGATGGACCGCGTCGACCGCATCGTCCGCGAGGATCGCCTCGAAGCTCCCATACCGCTTCGGAAGGCCGCACGCCTGCGACACACGCTCGGTCACGGCGGGATCCGCGTCGTACAGGCCCACGCAGGCGACATGGGGATGATCTCGGTAGATTTCGGCAAAGGCACCGCCAAAGCCGAGGCCGACCAAGGCGACATGGAGTTTCTTCATGCGGGCGTTCTCCCTTCCTTCATGGGTGTGTTTCCTTCCGCTCCAGCATACCGCCGGGGGACAGGGGGCATGCCATTGACAATCTGGCGGACGGGCATGTACGATGTGGTCATTCGGTGGAGGCGAACAGGATGGGAATCTATCGGACTGGCCTGATGCGAAGCATTTCGCTCGCCCAGCAGAACATGTATGTTCAGGGTGCCTTGCATCCGGACCGGGTGATGGGCGAGCATGACCTCGTGTACATGCTCGAAGGCGCCTGGACCATCCGCCAGGATGGGACGGAGCATGCGCTTCGGGCGGGCGATGTCATCCTCCTCGAGGCGGGCCGGCATCATGATGGCACAACGCCCTGCACGCCCGGCACGCGGACCATGTTCCTCCATGTATCGTCCGATGGCCGGGACCGGCGATCGCCCTCGGATGTGCTGCCCGCCGATGAGGCCGGAGTGGACGAACGCGACCTGTTTCTCCCCACAGTCATCCACTGCCAGCGCAGCCACGGCGTCAAGCAGCTGTTCGAGGCGATCATCGCCGCCTTCTGGTCGGCTTCGCGGCAGAAGGCCGTCCGGTGCGCCGCGCTGTTCGAACTGCTGCTGTGCGAGCTTTCCGAATGCCGGAGCGTGGGGGAGAACGCCGGGCGGGAAATCGACGAGCGGCTCGTGCAGCTCATCCATCGGAATCCGCATCGCTTCTTCACATACGAGGAGTTCGCCCACTTGCTCCACGTGCCGGAGCGGGCCATGCGGAACCGGTTCAAGCAGCTGCATCACCGCACGCTGGCGCAATACCAGCTCCAGGTGAAATTGGAGCAAGCCTGCGCCAGCCTGCGCGACCATCCGGACATGCGGTTGGCCGACATCGCCGCAAACCTGGGCTTTTATGACGAGTTCCATTTCAGCAAGGCGTTCAAGAAGCACTTCGGCATGCCCCCCACAAGGTACCGGACCGATGCGGCGCCTGCGGCCGCAGCGGGGCCGGTGCAGGGGCCGGTGCAGGGGCCTGTGCGGGAGCCGGTGCGGGGTGGGCCGGACGCCGGCGGACGTGCCTGACCGCGAGGCGTCGGGAGAAGGGGATATCATGCGCCAGGATGGCATCGATATGCCGCACCCGCTGCTGGAGCGCTTGCTGCGCATGCTGGAGGAGCGTCCGGAGACCCCTGCGGATCTGGAGACGCTCGCCGCCTCGCTTCATGTGTCCTCGGTGCATCTGCAGCGTCTGTTCCGGTTCGCCTTCGGGATGCCGCTGGCGCGCTATGCCCGTTCGCGCAGGCTGGCGGGAAGCCTCACGGCCCTGCGCGGTTCCAGCCTTGCCGTGCTCGACATCGCACAGGAGTGCGGATTTACCCACGAACAGGCCTACATCCGCGCGTTCCGGCGAGAGTATGACATGACGCCCGGCGCATACAGGCGCTCCGCCGCCATCGTCCCGATCACCCCGCCGCTGCAGCTGTACGACCGGAACCGCATGGGGGACGGGTTGCTGTTCGGGCCGGATTTCGTGATGCTGCCCCGGCTTATGCTGGTGGGCAGGCCCGGGCTGGTGCTTCACCGGGAATCCGGCATCCAGGCGCCTCGGGCGGCCCGGATTTTCTGGGATTCGGGACGGACCGGGATCCGGCATGTCGCCGAACCCGAGACCTACTACGGCTACACGCGGATGCTGGAGCAAGATCCGGCACACTCGAGCTACATGCCCGCCGTCCGGGTTGGCCGGAAGGCGCCCGTGCCGGAGGGGTGCGCCGCCGTGACCGTGGAACCGGGGATGCACGTGCGCTTCCGGTATGTCGGCGCCCATGCCGTTCATGCGATCAGCCAGGAGACCGCCAGGGACATGTATGCCGCCGTGTTCCGGTTTCTGGACAGCAACCGCTCGGAGTTCGCCGTCCGGTGAGACCGGTATTTCATGGAACGCATCGACACCACGGCGGGGAACGGACGGTTCTGCATGATGGAATGGTTTGCCCCCGTGGAGCGGCGCATGCCATGACGGAGGGCGGTCGCCGCGTGTGCCGCCCCGAAAAAAGGATGCGAAAAGTTCATTTCTCATGCCTGTGGCCGCGTACGCTGGATCTGTGGCCGGATCCGCCGGCCGCAGGCAGGTGGCGCAGGAGGCGCGGCGTGAATGGAATACATGCAGGATGCGGTCCTTGAATGGATGCGGAACGACCGGTATCCCCGCTCGTCGGGGTATGATCCGGCATGGATCATCGGGAACGCGATGGGCTCCCATTGCCTGTGGCTGCAGGAATCGCTGTCGCAGGTGATGGCGCTCGCGCCGGACATGCGCGTGCTCGACATGGGCTGCGGCAAGGCCATCAGTTCCATCTTCCTGGCGAAGGAGTTCGGTGTGCGCGTCTGGGCGGCCGATCTGTGGAATGATCCGACGGACAACTGGCAGCGCGTCGAAGCCGCCGGTGCGGGCGACCATGTGTTCCCGATCCGGGCGGATGCCGCCGACATGCCGTTCCCCTCCGGTTTCTTCGATGCCATGGTCAGTGTGAATTCTCTCTTCTTTAATGTCGATGGACCGGAATTCCTCCGCGACCGGCTGGTTCGCCTGGTGAAACCGGGGGGGACGATCGGGGTGATCGTGCCGGGCTTCCACCGGGCGTATGAGGAGGGCGTGCCGGAGGCATTGCGGCCGTACTGGTCCGAACAGCTGGACAAATGGCACACGCTCGACTGGTGGCGGCGGTGCTTCGTGCAGACGGGAGACGTGGAGCTCGAGCTCGCGGACACCCTGCCGGATGGTGACGGAACGAAACTCTTCCACGACTATGCCCGCATCACGGGCGTCGATCAGGAGCCGTTCCATGTGCTGGCCGGCGAGAACATCACCTTCATGCGCCTTGTGGCGACCCGGCGCCAGTCGGGGGGGTGAAGTCCGGGCGTTCGATTGATAACACGGGGAAAACGCGGGGCGGTCCGGTTTCGGACCGCCCCTCGCATGCGTTTTTAACAAGCCGGTCTCAGTTTGAGGAGCTTGGCTTGGGCAGGAAGGGAATGAGCCGTTTGGCGAAGGAGGGCATGGTCATCGTCTGCAGCCAGACGCGGCCGGGGCCCGAGAGGGTCGTGAGGAAGAGGCCTTCGCCGCCGAACAGGATGTTCTTGAAGCCCTTGACGGTCTCCACGCTGTATTGGACGCATTCCTCGAACGCCGCCACGTTGCCGGTGTCGACCTTGATGGTTTCACCGGGCGCCAGCGTGCGTTCGACCAGGCTGCCGTCGACTTCGAAGAAGACCATGCCCTGGCCTGCGATGCGCTGCATGATGAAGCCTTCGCCGCCGAAGAAGCCGGCGCCGGCACGCTTGACGACGTAGGTGCTCAGCTGGACGGAAGGCTGCGCGCAGAGAAAGGAGCTCTTCTGCGCGACGATGGGACAGCGGGAGACGTCCACGCCGACGATGTGGCCCGGGAAGGTGCTTGCGACCACAATCTCCTGATTGGGCGCCTGCGAGGTGTAGGTGGCCATGAACAGCGATTCACCCGACAGCATGCGCCCCAGCCCCTTCATCAGGCCGCCGGACATGTTGGTCTCCATCGTGATGCCCGCATCCATCCAGGTCATGCCGCCGGATTGCGTGTAGATGCTTTCTCCGGGGTTGAGCCGGATGGAGACGGCGGGCAGGTTGCTGCCGAAGATCTCGTATCGGAGCGCGCCATAACCGGCAGACGGCATGGGGCTGGCATAGGGAGGCGGGGGCGGAACGGGAGCCTGGGGCGCGAAACCGGCCTGCGGAGGCATGGTGGACGGTGGTGCGGATCCTGCCTGGAGAGGCATGGGAGGCGGGTTGAAACCGGCCTGCGGCGGCATGGAGGGAGGCGGGTTGAAACCGGCCTGCGGCGGCATGGAGGGAGGCGGGTTGAAACCAGCCTGCGGCGGCATGGAGGGAGGCGGGGTGAAGCCTGTCTGGGGGGGTGGCGGAG
>JAEXRM010000218.1 GCA_023440865.1 Bacillota bacterium | reverse complement strand
CGGTCAACCCCCCTCAATCGGGTCTTACACCAAAGCGGCAGGACTTTGCCGGAACGGCAAAGTTCGAGAGCGTCCGTTTCGGACATTCATTGACCGCAACACCAAAAGGATCACCACCCCCGCCTTCGCACCCGCCCGGCGCGGCCGGACCGCAGCCGGCATGCCATACGCACCGCATGCCTGCACCATGGCAGCAGCATCACAGGCCATCCGAACCACACGCACACGCAGGGAGGAACCCGCCATGCCGAAGTCACAGCACCTTGATCCGAACGACAAGCGCCAGCCCGGCTGGATCCAGTTCAGGGACATCCCGGTCAACCAGTACGCGAAGACCGTCAAGGAAGAGCAGCAGCACTTCAAGACCGCCGATTTCCTGCGCATCTTCCGCGACATGGCGATCATCCGCGAGTTCGAGACGATGCTCAACCTCATCAAGACGACCAACGAGTACAACGGCATCGCCTACAACCATCCCGGGCCGGCCCACCTGTCGATCGGCCAGGAGGCCTCCGTCGTCGGCCAGGCGTACCTGCTCGACAAGGACGACTACATCTTCGGCTCCCACCGCAGCCATGGCGAAATCCTCGCCAAGGGCCTCTCAGCCATCGAGAAACTGTCCGACGCCGAGTTGATGGAAGTCATGACGACCTTCTTCGACGGCGCCATCCTCAAGGTCGTCGAGGCGAACCGTCCCGAAGGCGGTTCCGTGAAGGACCTGGCGATCGACTTCCTCGTCTATGGCACCCTCGCCGAGATCTTCGCCCGCGAGACCGGCTTCCACAAGGGCCTGGGCGGTTCGATGCACGCATTTTTCACGCCATTCGGCATCTACCCGAACAACGCCATCGTCGGCGGCTCCGGCGACATCGCCGTGGGCGCGGCGCTCTACAAGAAGATCAACCGCAAGAAGGGCATCGTCATCGCCAACATCGGCGACGCCTCCATGGGCTGCGGTCCGGTGTGGGAGGGCATGATGCTCGCCGCGATGGACCAGTACAAGCAGCTCTGGGAGGGCGAGTACAGGGGCGGCCTGCCGCTGATCTTCAACATCTTCAACAACCAGTACGGCATGGGCGGCCAGACCTGCGGCGAAACCATGGGCTACGACATCCTCGCCCGCATCGGCGCCGGCGTCAACCCCGAGCAGATGCACGCCGAGCGCATCGACGGCTACAACCCGCTCGCCGTCATCGATGCCATCCGCCGCAAGAAGCAGGTGCTCGCCGAGAAGGACGGTCCGGTTCTGCTCGACACGCTTACCTACCGCTTCACAGGCCATTCCCCGTCCGACGCCTCCAGCTACCGCACCAAGGAGGAGATCGAGGCCTGGATGTCCCACGATTCCCTCATCGGCTACCGCGCGCAGCTCGTGGACGCGGGTGTGGCGCAGGAGGCCGCGTTCGACGCGATCCTCGCGCAGGTGAAGGCCCTTGTCACGAAGATCTGCAAGCTGGCCGTGGACGACACCGTCTCGCCGCGCATGAACCTCGTGCGGCATCCCGACCAGATCGCCGACCTCATGTTCTCCAACACCCGTAGGGAGAAGATGGAGGACCGCCCGGTCGAGGTGAACCATCCCAAGGCCGAGAACCCGCGCGTGCAAGCCATCGCCAAGAAGGTCCGCAGCGCGTTCCAGGACGGAAAGCCCGTATCCAAGAACAAGATGTACCAGTTCCGCGATGGCGTGTTCGAGGCGATCATCGACCGGTTCTACGAGGATCCGACCCTGGTGGCCTACGGCGAGGAAAACCGCGACTGGGGCGGCGCGTTCGCCGTCTACCGCGGCCTGACCGAGGCGCTTCCATACCACCGCCTGTTCAACTCGCCGATCTCCGAAGGCGCCATCGTGGGCTCCGCCGTCGGCTACGGCATGTGCGGCGGCCGCGCGCTCGTCGAGCTGATGTACTGCGACTTCCTCGGCCGCGCGGGTGACGAGGTGTTCAACCAGCTGTCCAAGTGGCAGTCCATGTCCGCCGGCGTGCTCAGGATGCCGGTCGTCCTGCGCGTTTCCGTCGGCTCGAAATACGGCGCCCAGCACTCCCAGGACTGGACCGCGCTCGTGGCGCACATCCCGGGCCTGAAGGTCGTGTTCCCGGCCACCCCGTACGATGCCAAGGGCCTGATGAACGCGGCCCTCACCGGCACCGACCCGGTCATCTTCTTTGAAAGCCAGCGCCTGTACGACATCGGCGAGATGTTCCAGCCCGAAGTGCCGGAAGGGTACTACGAAGTGACCATCGGCGAACCGGACATCAAGCGGGATGGCAAGGACATCACGATCCTCACCATCGGCGCCACCCTGTACCGCGCCCTCGATGCCGCGAAGATGCTCGAGGAGCAGTACGGCCTGTCCGCGGAGGTCATCGATGCCCGCTCGGTCGTGCCGTTCAACTACGACAAGGTCATCGAGTCCGTGAAGAAGACCGGACGCATCGTGCTGGCGTCCGACGCCTGCGAGCGCGGTTCCATCTTGAAGGACATGGCGCAGACCATTTCCGAGCTGGCATTCGACTTCCTCGACGCACCGCCGGTCGTCATCGGCGCACGCAACTGGATCACACCGGCCTACGAGCTCGAGGAGGCCTTCTTCCCGCAACCCGACTGGTTCCTCGACGCCATCCACGAGAAGATCCTGCCGCTTCCGGGCCATGTCGCGAAGACCGCCCAGAACAACCGGGAACTCGCGCGGACGAGGAAGCTGGGCGTGTAAGGACACCTTCAGGCAACACCGCCCACACCACCCCTCCCGGCAGGATTTTGTGCATGGGAGGAGGTGGTGTGGGTTTTCATGTGTTCAACTCCGTGAGTGGATTTGCTCTCGCGTGGCGCCGTCAGTCCATCCGGACATCCATCTTTCCGTCCCGGACCACCACATCGCCGAGAAATGCCTTCTTCTCCACGCTGAAGTGCGTAAAATCGGTGAAGTCCGTCACCTCGGCCTCGTGCAGGGAGAGCCCGCCGGCCGGATTCCAGGCGAACATCATGTCCTTGTTCAGGTGGGTGTAGGAGAAAGGCTCGATTTTTTTCGTGACCGGATCGAAATACGCCGCATTTGAACGGTGCAGGCCTGATCCCCACGAGGAGGTGAAGTACAGCTCCTGCAGCCCATCCCCGTTGAGATCGGCCATGGCAAGATTGACGACGCCATACCCGCCGAACCATTCCCCGAGCGGATAGATCTCTCCCTCATACAGCAGGAAGGACGCGCAGGATTGACTGTATTTGAACACCTGGTATCCGGAACGGGCCTTGATGTCTTCCGGCGTGATGTTGAGGCAGGTGTCGTTTTCATAGGACGAGTCATAGTCCCCCTGTATTTTCAGGAAGTCATCCACCCCGACGATCCAGCCGGCCAAGGACATCCTGTCGGGAACGGTGCCTTCAACCGGAGCGATGCCATAAATGCTCCAGAAGAATTTCTTCTGCTCCCTGTCGCGGTTCAGGCGCGCCAGCCAGATCTCGTCATCGAGCAGGTAGACATGGAACAGACGGCTGCCGGAGACCTCCTCCAGGTGAAACACCCGCTTGGTGGCGTACTTCCGGGTATCCACGGTGCCGGGATCCGCCATGATGAAGGTGTCCTTGAACGCCGCCTCGTCCCACTCGGCCTCTTTCCAGGCAACGGCCACCCGTTGCCGTTCTCCCTGTTCATCCACCATGACGAAAACGGAGTCTGTGAGGGTGTAGTATTCCTTCATCCCTGCCATCGCCATGAAGGAGGAGAGGGGATTCATGTAAATCGGCCGTTCGAATCGGAAGTTGCCGCGCGGCGCCCCGGAGAGCGGCTCGGGAAGGGTTGACTGCATGTTCGTGTCTGTTTGGGCTGACGAGGTGTTGGATGCGGAGAGGCCCGCCGGATCGGCGGAACCAGCCTTGGGCGTGATGGAACCGGATGCGGGAAGCTTGAGCGGATTGGTTGCACAGGCTGCGACGGTTCCGGCACAAACCAGCAGCACGGCGAGGGCTGCCCATTTCGGCAGCGTGCGGTTTCGCAGCACATTCCTCACCCGTTCGCGTATGCCGGTTTCCCCGAATGCGAGCGGGCTTGCGACCAGGAAGCGCCGGTTGGCCGCAAAGGACACCAGCGCCGTGCCGTACGCCTTGACAGCCTGGGGAGCCGAGCCTTTGAGCACCAGTTCGTCACAGCGCATTTCCATGTCCTTGGCCATCAGGTTGTAGGCAAGCCAGACAAAAGGATTGAACCAGTGGAGGACCAGCACAAGGAAGGCGGCCGTTTTGACGAGGTGATCCTTCCGTTTCAGATGCATCCGTTCGTGGGCCAGGATGCAGGCGCGTTCCCCCTCGTTCATGCCAAACGGGATGTAGATGCGCGGCTTGTGGAAGCCGAGAAGGAAGGGGGAGCGGATGGCGTCCGATTCATACACGTTTCCCTCGAGGCGCACCGCCGTCGCCATGCGCCGTTTCAATGTGAAGTACGTGTAGAGATTGTAAGCCAGGAACAGGGCCAGACCCGCCGTCCAGAGCATGGTGCCAAGAAGGATCCATCCCTGCATGGGGTTGATGCTGGCATAGGGGGTGGCATCCGGAAGGCTGCCGCGGATGACGGAGTTCATGACCGGAATGCCGACCGTCATTTCCGGAGAGGGCATGGTTCCGATGTTCTCGGGGATGTAGCGCAGCATGGCGGTGCCCTTGCTTTGGGCAATGGTCATGTCGAAGGGCTTGATGCGAAACAGGCTGAACACGCTCGGAAGCGACACCGGACACACCAGGCGGAACAGCACCACGGACCACAGCCAATACGCATATCGCTTGGGCATGCGGGCAAGCAGCAGTCGGACAAGGACCACGGCCACTATGACGTATGCGCCGGTGATGCTCATGTTGAGGATCTTCAGAAACAAGGCTTCCATACTCAGTCCTCCCTGTGCGCATCGATCAGGCGCTTGAGCGCGGCAGCCTCCTGCTCCGAGATGGTTTTCCCGCCAAGGAAGGCCGTGAGAAACTGCGGCAGCGAGCCTGCGAATGCGCGATCCAGGAAATATGCGCTCTCGAAGGCCTGCACCTGTTCCTTTGGGATCAGCACGCGGACACAGGTGTCCTCATTTTCCAGGAGTCCCTTTTCGCACATCTTGCGCAGCACCGTGTAGGTGGTGGGTTTTTTCCAGCCGAGCTTCTCCGCGCACAGCGAAACCAGCTGCCCGGAAGACAACGGCGCATTTTCCCAGACGACCAGCATGAACCGGTAATCGCTCTCGCACAGCTTCAGGTTTTCCATGGAACACCTCCGCGAGGTTTATCGTTATAAACCTCGCGTTCAGTTTATGCTTATAAACCCTCCGATGTCAAGTCACCTCATCTGCAGGATTTACAGGGCATGTCAGTTGCGGTATGCTCACGGTGTTGCCGGAAAGCGAAACGTTTCGCCTGTTGATCGACACCCATGCCGCAGGCGGGCTGGTCCGAAGGGACCAACCCGCCTGTCCGATGTCCGGAACAGGTGAAGGAGGCATAGCATGACTCATCCCTATCATCTCCGGTACGACAGCCAGGCAGCCGTCTGGCATGATGCCCTGCCCATGGGCAATGGCAGACTTGGCGCCATGGTGTATGGCCATGCGTGTGTGGAGCGGATCGCGCTGAACGATGATTCCCTGTGGTACGGCACCTTTTCCGACCGCAACAACCAGGCGCTCCGTGACAAGCTGCCGGAAATCCGCCGGCTCGTGTTCGCCGGAGAAATGGAACAGGCGGAGGAGCTGATCCTGCGGTACATGGTGGGCACACCATGCAACATGCGGCATTATGCACCTTTGGGCGAGCTGGATCTTGCCCTCAACCAAAGGATGCCGTATGCATTCGGGTGGCTGCCGAACAGCCACGACGCGGAGGCGTACGTCTCCGATCTTGACCTCATGACCGGCGTGCTGCGTGTCGACCACACGCAGGCAGGCATTCGTTACCACAGGGAAATGTTCGTCAGCCATCCCGGCAATGCCATGTGCATCCGCCTGACAACCGATGTGCCGGGTTCCATCAATCTCGACGTGTTGTTGGACCGGTGTGTCATTTCCGACAAGACCATCGCCGATGACCGCAGACCCGGCAGACGGGTTCGTGCGGGCGTATGGCCGGCATCCATGGCGGATTCGGTTCGATCGGTCGATGACAGGACCCTGCTTCTCAAGGGGCATGAAGGCGAAGTCGGGTTTGCGGCCGCTGTCAGGATTTCCTGTGACGGTGATGTGGAGAATCCCGTTGCGCAGCTGCTCGCCCGCCAATGCAGCGAGGTGGTCCTGTATGTCGTGTCCGCCACAACCAATCGGTGCGCCGATCCGGAAGCGGATGTGCGCGCCCGGGTGGACGAGGTGGAGCGAATCGGCTATGAAAGACTCCATGAGAGCCATGTTCAGGACTTCTCCCGCCTGATGTCGCGCTGTGTCCTCGATCTTGGGCCGGATTCGGCCGAGATGACCGACAAACGGATTTCCGCTGTCCGGAATGGCGCTTCCGACCCGGCATTGGCGGCCCTCTACTTCCAGTATGGCCGTTATCTGATCGTGTCGGGCGGCAGGGAGGACAGCGCCGCACTGAATCTGCAGGGCATCTGGAACGCGGAGTACATGCCCTCCTGGGACAGCAAGTACACCATCAACATCAACCTGCAGATGAATTACTGGCCTGTCGAGATTTGCAACCTGTCCGAGCTGCATGCACCCTTTTTCGATCTGATGCGGAAGATGCATGGCAACGGGAAGCGGACGGCGCAGGTGATGTATGGCATGCGGGGGATGGCCTGTCACCACAACACCGATTTCTATGGGGACTGTGCGCCGCAGGACTGGTACATGGCGGCCACACCGTGGCTCACGGGCGGTCCCTGGATGGGGCTGCACGTGTGGGAGCATTACCTGCATGCAGGGGATGAGAAGGTGCTGCGGAGCATGTATCCGATCCTGCGCGACATGGCGTTGTTCTTTGTCGATTTCCTGACGGAACGGGACGGGGCGCTTGTGACGTGTCCGTCGGTATCACCAGAAAACCGGTATGTGCTGCCAAACGGATATGACACCCCCGTATGTGCGGGCCCTGCGATGGACAACCAGATCCTGCGCGCCTTCTTTGGCGTGTGCGTGCTGACGCAGCGGCTGCTGCAGGTTGATCCGGAGCTGTGCGCCCAATTGGAGACCATGGCCGCACGTCTGCCGAAGACCCAAATCGGCAGCCGGGGCCAGATTGTGGAATGGGATAGGGAGTATCCCGAGCTCACACCGGGCATGGGTCATGTTTCCCACCTGTTTGCCTGCTATCCTGGCTCGGAAATCAATTGGCGTGATACACCGGCCTTGATGGATGCCGTGCGGCGTTCGCTCGCGCTTCGGGCCGACAATGGCGCCGGCAGGGGTGGGTGGCCGTTGGCCTGGTTTGTCAATCTCCATGCAAGGCTGCAAAACGGAGAAGGAACGGATGCCGGCATTCGCAGGATGCTTGCGGATTCAAGCTCCCGATCGCTGCTCAATGCCAATCACGTGTTTCAAATCGACGGAAACCTCGGCTTGACGGCGGGCATGGCGGAATGCCTGCTGCAGAGCCATGTCGCCCTGCACTTCCTGCCGGCGCTTCCGGTCACCTGGAAGTCGGGGCATGTCAAGGGACTGCGTGCACGCGGCCAGATCGAGGTGGACCTGGCATGGGAGGATGGCGTTTTGAAAACGGCTGTCGTGAGGGCGTTCCGGGATGGGCCCGTGGAGGTGGTGGGAGCGCCGATGTCTGTCTCGTGCGGCGATGAGGCGGTATCCGTGTCGGGAACCGAAATCGGTTTCTCCTTTGCCGTCAGGAAGGGATGTTCCTATTTCTTGTCCTAGACGTCGCATTCATCGGAAAACACCTGGATCAACTTGACCCGCTGGCGCGAGGAGCCCTCAGGCGCCGTCTCGACAAGCGAAGCGGGGCCGGATCATGCGGCACCGGCCAATGAGGGGATGTTCATCGTCACGAAGGCTGCCAGGACCTCATCTCTGCTCATGAGCCGGCCAGACGACGACCACTCACCGGAGGGCAGGAACTTCATCAAAAGGAGACGCATCGTGAAAAGAATCAACCTGGACCTGGACTGGCAATTCTCAGCCGGCAGACTTCATCATGAGCGAGTGAATCTCCCGCATGACCATTCCGTCAAGATGCCGCGGAAGCCGGACAGCCTGATGGCGGAGCGCGGCGGCTATTTCCAGGGAGGGGAATGCGAATACCGGAAGAAGCTGCCGGCAGGCCTTGCGGGAAGAGTCGTGCTGGAGGTGGAAGGCGCCTACATGAACGCCGAGGTGTTCGTCAACGGCAACCGGGTCGCATTCCATCCGTATGGCTACACCTCCTTTCTCGTGGAACTGACACCGTGGCTCAAACCGGGCGGCGACAACGAGCTGGCGATACGCATCAGCAACAATGCCCAGCCGAACTCCCGCTGGTATTCCGGGACCGGGCTGTATCGCCATGTCTGGCTGCAGGTGGCGGATGGTCCGCATGTCGCACCCTGGGGCGTATTTGTGACAACGCCGGTTGTGGGAACGGACCGCGCCGTGATCCATGTGGAGACGGAGATCGTGGGAGAAGGGCTATTGCGCCACACGCTCCTGGATGCGCATGGCGTCGTCATCGCGTTGCATGAATCGCCGGCCGTTTCGGGCGTGAACGTACGGGATGTTTCGATTGCCGATGTCCGTCTGTGGGAACCGGAGGATCCCTATCTGTACACCTTGCGGAGCGAGCTGGTTGCCGGCGGACTTGCAGCGGATGCGGTGGAAACCGCTGTCGGAATTCGTTCCATTGCCCTGGATCGGGACAGGGGCCTGCTTCTCAACGACAAGCCGCTGAAACTCAAGGGCGGCTGCGTGCACCACGACTGCGGCATGCTGGGGGCGGCGGCATGGGATGCCGCCGAGGAGAGAAAAGTCCTTGCGCACAAGAACGCCGGGTTCAACATGATCCGCTGCGCCCACAATCCGCCCTCGCCGGCCTTTCTGGACGCCTGCGACCGCCATGGCATGATTGTGATGGACGAGGCGTTTGACTGCTGGCGCATGGGGAAAACCCCGTACGACTATCACCTGTACTTCGAGGACTGGTGGCGCCGGGACATCGAGTCGATGGTACGGCGTGACCGGAACCATCCCGCCATCTTCTTCTGGTCGACAGGCAACGAAGTGCCGGAGCGGTTCGGCATGTCCGGCGGCAACGAGCTCTCCGCCCAATTGGCGGCCGCCGTTCGCGCGTTGGACAGCTCCCGCTTTGTCACCAACGCGTTGACCTTCGCCTACGAGATGGAGATCGAGGACTTTGCCAAGGACAGCATGGCGTTTTCGGCCCCCCTCGATGTTGTCGGCTACAATTACATGTGGGAGCGCTATGGGGAGGACCTGGCCGCCTTTCCGGAACGATTCATCCTTGGAACGGAGTCATATCCATCCGCCGCGTTCGACAACTGGAAAATGGCATTGGACCATCCGCGTGTTCTGGGAGATTGTGTCTGGACCAGCATGGACAATATCGGCGAGGCCGGCTTGGGCAGGTCGATTCTTCCCGGCGAGTCCTCGCTGTATGCCGGTGCGAAATACCCATGGCTGCTGTCGAATTGCGGTGATCTCGACATGCTGGGCCTGCCGAGGCCGCAGTCCCTATACCGGCAGATCGTCTGGGGACATCGAAGCAAGCCGTGGATTGCGGTCCACCGCCCGAACGGGAAAGGCTTGAAAACCGAGGGAACCCCCTGGGGCTGGCCCGATGTCCACCATAGCTGGAGTTGGCCCGAGGCGGCCGGGATGCGGGTTTTCATCGATGTGTACAGCGCGGCGGACGAGGTGGAGCTGCTTGTGAACGGCATCTCGCTTGGCAGGAAGCCGGCCGGGCATGCCAACCGGCATGTGGCCTCGTTCGAAACGTCGTACGAGGCCGGCTGCATCCGTGCGATCGCCTATGTCGGCGGAACCGTGACAGGTGAGGATGCGGTGTCGACCTGCGGTCTTCCGTATGCAATCCGCCTCGAATCCGACCGGTCGGAAATCCCTGCCGCATGGGGCGGCCTGGCCTATGTGACGGCCACGGTCGTGGATGAACGGGGCAATCCGGTGCCCTGGGCGCGGAACGAGCTCCATTTCACCGTGTCCGGTGCCGGCGCGTTGCTGGCTTCCGGGACGGGAAACCCCATGGCGGAGGATGCGTTCGCCGGCAACCGGCAGCGTGCCTTCAACGGCATTGCGATGGCAGCCGTACGATCCACCGGAAAGTCGGGGCAGGCGCTTGTGACTGTCAGCGCGGAAGGCCTTGTCACACAGCAATTGGCCATCGCGGCCGGATAAACGCATCCGCGTGCCGCATTTCAGTTTTCCATCCATTTTGCGGTCTCTGACGGTAATGTACAACAACACCCGGGTCAGCTGCTGGCTCGGAGGTCTGCTGTCCGACCCGGTCGTGCTTGTCACAATTCATCCTCATGCTTGTTTTAATAAAACGGCCTGATATACTTCTTTTGCAAGTATAGGGAATATCGTTTTCTGAAAGTTGCTGTCATCCATGTATCTTGTCACAATATCATCATTCTCAGCCATTTTTTGTATCATCAGTGATTCAATGATTGCCTTGATGCCCAGTTCAAACTTGTCGAAAGGATTGGCGATTGCTGTTTGAATAATCCGCTCGTCTTTTGACGCCTTTTCTTTGATCTGCTCGAAAAACAAACGGTCTTCCTCAGAAAAATCAGTGCCAAACCGGTCGTTGAGGGCCTGGATGATTTCTGACAGCGGTTTATCCTCATCCTTCGATTTCCCAGTGCCAACAGCCGTAGGCGATTTTACCCCATATTGTTCGCCGCCTTCCATGATGATGGAACCGGACATGCTTTTTTCCATACGGTAGTACTGAAGTGAGACTTCCTTTTCCGGATGTGGAGTGACCCCGATATCACCGGTGTCAAGATGGGGGATCAGATATCGGCCATAGCTGTAGAGCATTTCCAATTCCTTGTCAGAATACGGGAGAATCTGACTGATGAAAGAGTAGAAGTTTGTGTATGCAGTTATTTTTTCGTGAAAGGCTTCCCTCTTTTCGTCATCAAGGGCGTTGAAACGATCCACGGCAGGTGCGATCATCTTTTCCATACGGGCATGATCGGAAGGGTTTTGCCTGTACTGGGGAAGGTAGAATATCTGGCAGAATCCATCGACCTCAGACCACAAGTACACTTGAAACGCATTGAGCTCATGCTTCAGGCGTTCCAGATGACTGGGATCCGATTTCTCTTCAAGGGATGTGACATTGTAATAGGGCTTGAATGCCTTATAAATATCTTCTGATTCATTGACAAAATCCAAAACGAACGGAGGCTCTTTTCCTGCACTGGTTCTGTTCAGTCGGGATAGTGTTTGTACGGCCTGTACTCCATCCAGTCGCTTGTCCACATACATGGCACAAAGCAAGGGTTGATCAAACCCGGTCTGGTACTTGTTTGCAACCAACAAGACCTGATAATCCGAAGAATCGAATTTTTCGGATAACTGCGACTCGGGTATTGCCTTTCTGGTGACAACCTCCAGATTCATGGATGGTTCGGTGTATTCCTTTCCTGTATCCGGATCTTTGACCGTACCGGAGAAAGCGACCAGTGGACGAATGTCGGCATAATGGTTTTCTTCAATGTATCGTTGAAAAGCCAGCATATACCGGACTGCGTGCAGTCGGGAGCCGGTCACGACCATCGCTTTTGCACGTCCTCCGATCTTATGTTTCACGTGTTCACGGAAATGCTCTATCATAATTTCAGTTTTCTGCTCAATGTTGTGCGGATGCAGCGCCATGAACTTTCCCAGCTTCTTCTGAGCCTTTTTCTTTGGCATGGCCGGGTCGCTTTCGGCACTTTTGATCAGTCTGAAATAGGTCTTGTAGGTCGTATACCGTTGAAGCACATCAAGGATGAATCCCTCTTCGATGGCTTGTTTCATGGAATACGTATGAAAGGCTTCCGGCTTGCCGCTGGCACCGGTGCGTCCAAAAAGCTCCAGCGTTTTCCCTTTCGGGGTGGCAGTGAAAGCAAAAAAGCTCAGGTTCTTTTGCCTGCCACGTGACTCCATGACTTTGTTCAGACCATCTTCCCAATCAAGTTCACTTTCCTCGGCACCTTGCTCGGTTCCAGCGCCCAATATGCGTTTCAACTCCCGGGCGGTTTCACCGGTCTGGCTGGAATGGGCTTCATCGACAATCACAGCATACTTACGTGACGCAATGGCTTCCTGCCACTCCTTGGTTTTGGCAATGGCCGCTTCATCTGGGTTGTCAGGGTTGTCAGCTCCGGCAATGTGCAAGAGTCCGCGAAGAATAAACGGGAACTTCTGCAGGGTGGTAATCACGATCTTGGTACCATCAATCAGCGCTTCGGACAACTGGCGGGAGTTTTCATCAATTGCCTTGACGACACCCTGTGCGTGTTCAATCTGGTAAATGGCGTCCTGCAATTGCTTATCAAGGATCCGACGGTCAGTAATGACAACGACACAATCAAATATCTTGGCATCTGTTTCGGTGTGAAGACTTGACAGACGATGCGATAGCCAGGAGATGGTGTTTGTTTTACCACTACCGGCTGAATGCTGGATCAGATAATTGTTCCCGGCATGCTCCGCTCTGGTGCATTTCACCATTTTCTGAACAGCATCCAACTGATGATACCGAGGGAAAATCAAAGTCTCCCTTGTGACTTTCTTACGCCCTCCCACACCATCATCATGGGTCTCTTCTTTGGTTTCCAGGAAAACATAGCTGCCGATGATGTCCAGAAAAAGATCCCGAGCAAGCACGTCTTCCCAGAAATAGCCAGTGCGGTGCCCTGATGGATGTTGGGGATTTCCCTTACCGCACTCAATCTCACCGGGAGCACTCCCGCGGTTGAATGGCAGAAAGAAGGTCTTTTCCTTGTTCAGGCGGGTTGCCATATGTACTTCATCGGGATCGACAGCAAAATGGACAATCGCGCCTCTGTTGAACTGGAAAAGCGGGGATCGGGGATCGCGATCGTTCTTGTATTGTGCTACGGCATGCTTCCATGTCTGCCCGGTCGCTGGGTTCTTCAGCTCAATGGTAGCAAGGGGAATCCCGTTCAGGGAGAGGACCATATCTACTGTGCCTGCATCGGTGGGATGACATGCAACCTGCCGTGTGACTTGGAGTTGATTTTTGGAATAGAGCTCGAGTGTTTCCTTTACCAACCCATGAGCCGGTTTGAAATAGGCCAGCCTAAAGATTTTTCCATAGAACTTGAAGCCATGACGTATAATGTACATCGTGCCTTTTGTGTCACGTTCCTTTTGTAACGATTCCATGATTTTTGCGGCAAGTTCCTGCCCGTGAAGTTTCTCCATTTGGGCCCATAGATCGGCCTGGGTGTCTTTGATGAAAGCAATCACCTGATCGGGGAAAAGAGCCTTTGCTTTATTCCATTCTTTGTTTGAACCGGAAACCCATCCGCGTGAAGCCATCGTTTCCTGGATATATAACTCGAAAGCCTTTTCCGTGGTTGCTTTCATAGCAATTCTCCATTTTGACATTCAAATTCATGAAACTTCAGCCATTTAGCCATGCCATCAAGATCAGGGAAAAGCTGCTTATCAAAGACACCGTAAAGATCAAGACGTTTGCGGATAACATCATGCGATTCGGCTTTTATCAGTATTTCCAGATAGTCTATTTCTTCGAGTGGTTCCAGGGGTTTGAAACACGCGAGAAGAACACCATCCTGTGAGCGGATACGGGGTGAAACATGGGGAGGTTCATATATCACATTTGAATTGATATTAAAAGGGGAAGAGATCGTTACTGGGAGAATGGTCTTCTTCTCCTCTGATCGTTCTTCTAGAATATCTACGGATGTAGTACTTGCTTTTTCGGAATCAAGACCATACTCGCCATATGGATCAGCCGTCTCTTCTTCAGGTGGATTAGCAGCGTTTTCAAGTTTTGCAGCTATTTGATTATCGTGTTGGTTCTTGAGATTTGAGTACTTGACTGGGTCTTGAACAAGCACGTAAACGGCACTATCCAACAAATTTCCGTCATTATCCTTTTCGGTTATACGGGTAGCAAAGTAAAGTGCTACCAACGGATTCGTAG
>JAEXRM010000195.1 GCA_023440865.1 Bacillota bacterium | reverse complement strand
CGGTCCCAGTCGAACCGGCCGTTCTCGGTGCTGAGCCAAGCGCGGAACAGCACGACAACAAGGATGATGAAGAAAACGACGATGTACCAGTAAGTGGTCAAGAACGAACTCAATCCAAGCAGCATGCGCGTCGGCAGCGGCAGCGCCACCCCACTCGACTCGAACATCCCAACGAACATCGGGAGGATGAAGGTGACCAGACCCACGACCACCACCACCATCAGCACTGTCAGCACGATCGGGTAGATCATGGCGGTGGAGATCTTGCGGCGGACCTTGAGGTCCTTGTCGAAATTGTCGGCCAGCTTGCCGAGAATCTTGTCGAGCGTGCCGGAGGCCTCGCCGGTATCGACCATGGCGATCATGAGCTCCGGAAACACCCCCGTCTGCTTCTTCAGCGATTCGGACAGCAAATCGCCGCGCTGCACGCTCTCGTACACGCGGAAGATGGTTTCCTTGAGCTTTTTGTTGGTGGTCTGCTGGTAGAGCAGGTCAAGGCATTTGACGACGGTGACGCCCGATTTCATCATGGCGTGGAATTGTCGGCAGAACACGGCGAGGTCCTTGAGCGGTGCGGCGCGGTTGAGCTGTCGCGAGCCTGTGCCCGCCTCGTCGACGGAAAGGGCGTACTGTCCGCTTTCCTTGAGCACCTGCTGCACGCGGACGGCATTGTCCGCTTCCATGACACCGGTTACGGTCTTGCCGTTCGTGGCAAGCGCGGAGTATTTGAACATTGGCATGCTGTCATCACCCCGTTCCATCGATGCAGATCATCTTTCGTACAGAATGCGGGTGGCTATCGCCATCGGCTGTTCCATCCGGGCGGGCGGCGGACCGGTTCAGACAGTTGACGGCACAGGGCCGTATACTGATTGGACGGTCTCTCGGCATGTGCGGCACATGCCTGTTCTGCATGCGCATGGCTACGCATTGTACAGTTGCCGCATGTGCCTGTTCGCGCCGATTTCCTGTTCCTGCCGCGCCAAGGCGCCTGTATGGCTCATTACCCGTGGATCATGCAGATGAAACCATGTCTTTCGGATTATGCCATCCGCATCTTCCACGCACTCATGTTTGTCATTCTACATGCAAAATCCGGTAAAATCAAGTGACGATTTGCCAAAATCCTTATGACAAGCCGCTTGGACGCTTCCACTCATGACAATTGTCAATTCGTCGCCATGTCGCGTTTATTCGACACTATTCGCGCTTGGTTTGCGCTTGATTTGCGCAAATATTGCATATCGCAACCGATCTGCCGGATTGATGCCGTTTCCTCACACCACCAGCTGCCTGGTCCCCTCCTCGATGTGTCCGATGCTGTCGCACACCTTCTGGCCGCAGGCACCGAGCTCCTCCGTATGCCGCGCGGTTTCGGTGGCGGTGGTCGCGATGGCGCCGGCCGTGGTCGCATCGCCTTCCACGTTCGCCCGGATGTCGTCCATGGCCGACGTGATGGTGGAGGCCTGCTCGCTGAGCCTTTGTGCGGATTCGCCCACCTGTCCGATGAGCGTGCGGACCGCTTCGGCGTCTGCGGCGTATCGGCCGCCGATGCCCGCCATCTGGTCATAGTCGCGCATCACGCGCTGCTCGACGAAGCCCGCGATCTCCCCCGCCGCCTCGCGCAGATCGTGCACGGCGGTGATGACATGCTTTGTCACCTGGGCGATTTCCGTGGCGGTCTTCTTGGACACGTCCGAAAGCTTGCGGATTTCATCCGCCACGACGGCGAAGCCGGTTCCGGCCGCACCGGCGCGGGCCGATTCGATCGCCGCATTGAGCGCCAGCAGGCCGGTTTGTGAAGTGATGCCCAGGATGGTCTGGCTGAGCATCTCCACCTGGGTGACGTCCTCGGCGCGCTCCATTGCGGATTTCAGGCGCTCGATGGTGCGCTGCTGCAGGGCGATGGCCTCCATCCGGGCCTGGCTGGCGTCGGCGGAGAGCGTCGTGGCGCGTTCGGCGATGTCCTGTGCCATGGTAAGGCCGTTGTCCGTGGCATGGGCCAGGTTCCCGACCGAATCGCCGACCAGCTGCAGGGCGGCGTCGATCTCCTGGGTGGCGGCGACGGAATGCTGCGTGGAGGCGGACAGCCTTTCGGTTCGTTCCGTGATGTCCGCCATGCGGCGCTGGATGTCGGCAAGGCTCGCGCCGAACTGGCCGTATGCGACCGTGGCTTCCTGCTGCCCGTCCTGCACGCGCATGACGATGCCGCCGAGAGACTGCCGCACCTGTTCGAGCTGGCCGTTGATTTCGGCGAACTCCCGGCTGTTGCCGCCGCGCGGGGCTTTCGTCCTTGCGTCGACGCGCAGGTCGCCGGAGCCAAGCTTCCGCAGCTTGGACTGGATGGACCGCACAGGCAGCGTGATGAGCCGGTTTGCCAGGAAGGCGAATACGAGGGTCGACAGCACCAGGATGCCGAGGGAAATGCCGGCAATGGTGAGGAACATGGACCGCCGCGTCGCCTCATACAGGTCGAGCCTGATGCCGACATCGACGATGCGGATTACGCCGCCGTCATACGGCTCGTTGACCGGCATCAGCACATCGAGAGAAGTCACGCCATCCTCATCCGTGTAGTACGTGGTGATGGCGTCGCCACCCTGGGCGACCGAAAGCGTGTCCCCGTCATCGGCAAAACTGACGCCGATGTCCTCGTTGTTGCTGTCCGCCACATCGACCGCCTGCTCATCCATGAAGCAGACATAGGAAATGTTCTTCTCTCCGGAATAGGCATCCGCGATTTGCTGGATGCCTTCGATCGACTTGTCGAACTGCAGGCGGTTGTACAGCGTGTTGGCGACGCTGCGGCCGATGGTGAGCCCGTCGAGCGACATCTGCTCGCGCAGGCTGTTCGAGGCGATCGTCAGGGAAACGGCCAACAGCACGGAAACCGTGAACACAAGCACCAGCAGGGTCATCAGCATGATGCGGAAGCGGAGCGTGGTTTTGGCTTTTTCCATACAGATCCCTCGTCGCAGTATGATGCGTGGCGCTGCATCATATGGGTCTCAGCATATTGGCAACAGTCGGTCATGCATCATCATCGTATGGCTTGAATGTTTGATATGATTGTCTTTCCCATTTTCATGAAAGCCTTCTCAGCTTTCTCAATCATATCCAAACGCATGCATACAAACAAGAATTGACATAATTGATAATCTGAGCTTGTGGCCAATCCATCGCTTGTCATCTGCATGGTCGTATCCTGTACTTGAAATGTGGTCAAAATCGTTACCACTTTGGGGCCAAATCGGTCATATTTACGACCACTTTGAGACGAAAGCGGTTATCATGATAACCGCTTATCCGGTTCGTCGATATGAATGACGCCGCTTTTGGATGCAAACGATCAGATTCATCACTCGACTTTGTTGTCCCCTCCAGGGAGAAGACACCTCCCTTGCTGTATCAGGTCTGTGAGACACTGGTCGACCCCCAGACAAGAAAGAGAGAAGTCACCGCACTGGAGGAAGCCATGTCTGGGACTGGAAACGCCCATTCATGCATCATCACCCGTTGGGAATCGGAGGTCATACCAGTATCCAATGGGACCATCGATGTGGTTCCCGCATGGCGGTTCCTGTTGGAGACGCAGGGTGAAGCACGGTCGTAATATCAGAGCAAAAGCCGCATCACATCTCTTCAAAGTCGATCAACCGGACGTTCTGCATGCCCGCTGCCCTTTTTTCGCAGGCCTGCGTGTATCCGCTTCTGGAAAACAACCACAGATGCCGGTTTTGGAACGGCAACAGCCGGCTCTTCCGTTCCAGGTTCTCAAGGACATCCAACCCCACAGGTTGTCGGGTCCACTTGCATTCACCAAAGAGGGCATCCTGTCCACTGAAGGCAAGGACGTCGATTTCTTCCTGACATCTCGTGGCCGGGTTGCTCCCCCACCACCGTCCCATTTGCTGAAACCTGAAAGGCAGCTGTTCCCGCCTGGCCAGGTGCCACAGATACTGCATCGACATCTGTTCAAAGACGGAACCCATGAACTGGGATAGCTGCGGCATCACATCCTGTCGGTAGACCATTTCTCCCAGCCCCATCAAGATACGGCCGAGGTCCGGTCTGACATGACGGAACCAGAAGCGGAACATGCCGTCATCCAGGCGGTAGATCGTGTTTCGGACGGATCCGCCAACTAATGCGTAAATAACTTATTATGAATAAGTTTTTTTCGCATTAGTTCCCACGAGGCCACGACATGCCATTTACGGAACCGTTCGCCTCAATACCCCAGATACCACTGCAGCAGCGGATACCCGTACAGCGCCATGATGAACGCGGAGATGATGATGAACGGTCCGAACGGAATGGCCGCCTTGCGGTCCTTGAGCTTGAAGACCAGCAGCACGACGCCGGTGAGCCCGCCGAGCATGACGGCACCGAACAGCGTCAGCAGGCTCAGCCGCCAGCCGAGGATGAGGCCGATCGGCAGGAAGATCTTCACGTCTCCCATGCCCATGGCGCCGTCGTTCTTGTAGATGGCCAGCCCGATCAGCGCGATCACGAACAGGATGAGCGACGAGCTGAACATGCCGATCAGCGGCTCGTACCAGGCAACCGCGCCATAGGTTCCCTGCAGGGTGAAGGCCGGCCAGCCCAGGCCGGGGCCGACGAGCTGGTAGACATACAGCAGAACGCCTCCCACCAACCCGGTCAGAACCAGCCGGTCGGGGATGATCATGTGGTCGAGGTCGATGAAGAAGACGATGATGAGAACGGAAAACAGCACCAGCAGCGCGACGGTGTCGACGGTGAAGCCGTTGCGCAGGTACGTCCACAGGAACACGCCGGCGGTCAGCAACTCGACAAGCGCGTACCGCGGCGAGATGGGCGCCTTGCAGTAGCGGCACTTGCCGCCGAGGAAGAACCAGCTGAACACGGGAACCAGGTCGAACGGCCCCAGCTCATGCCCGCAGCTGGTGCACGCGGACGGCGGCATGACGATCGACACGCCCTTGGGTATGCGATGGATGCAGACATTGAAGAAGGAACCGAGCAGGAGCCCCAGCAGGGTCACCATGATGGACCAGAAGAGTTCCATAGTACTTCCTCCGTGGGTGGTACTCTTTGGAAGTTATCTTACCCATCCATGCCCGGCATCACGCAGACTTGCGGAATGGGTGAACGGTGCGGCTACAGGACCTTGTAAAGCTCGTCGGCACCCGGGGCGTCAACCGCTTCCACCGAGCCCTGCCGGTGCAGCAGGACATGCCATCCCACGGAAGCCTGAGGGGGCACCGCGCCATCGATCGCCAGACTCGGCACGCCGTCTTCCGTGTTGATCACGCTGCCTGCAGCCAGGTTCGGCACGCCGTCTTCCGTCTTGATCACGGTGCCTGCAGCCAGGTTCGGCACGCCGTCTTCCGTCTTGATCACGGTGCCGATGACGGTCGCCTGTATGCCGGCGTCGGCCAGCCGCCGCACCATCGCCTCCCCGTCGGCGCACGCCATGAGCATGCTGCCGCTGGAGATCAATCGGAACGGATCGATGCCGAAATGCGCACAGATGCTGCGGGTCGCATCCCGCACCGGAATGCGGTCGGCCCAGATCTCGGCCCGAACGCCGGACGCCGCGCAGAGTTCCCATGCGGCCCCCAGCACCCCGCCCTCCGTGATGTCGTGCATGGCATGAACGCCGTGCCGGGCGGCGACGCGCCCCTCGGCCACCACGCTGATGTCGTCGAGACAGGCCATCGCCTGCGCCACCAGCTCCGGACCGAAGGCCCGAATCAGTTCCGCTTCCCTTTCCCGTGCCAGGATTGCGGTTCCCTCCAGGGCTGCCGTCTTGGTCATGACGAGTGCGTCGCCGGGACGTGCGCCCGCGGTTGTCACCGCAGCGCCCGGATTGGCGCGGCCCAGCGCCGTGACGCTGAGAACCGTGCGTGTGACGGCATCCGTCACCTCCGTGTGTCCGCCCGCGAGAGCGATGTGCATCGCCCCGGCGGTTTCCCGGATGCTGTCCATGATGGCGCGGACCGTCTCCTCCAGGGTTCCCGGCGGGCACAGCAGCGTCACCAGGACGGCCACCGGCTCCGCACCGGCCGATGCCAGATCGTTGAGCGACACATGGATGCCGAGACGGCCGATCTCCTTGTCCGACCCGGTGATGGGGTCGGTGGTGGCCACCAGCCAGCCGCCGTTGAGGTCGAGGATGGCGCAGTCCTCTCCGACCGCGGGGCCCGTCAGCAGCTCGGGACGCGGATTGCGCAAGGGCTGGATGAGATCGGCCAGCAGCTCGTTCGGCAGCTTCCCGATGGCAAGCGGGGCATGGTGTGCGTGTGAACGTGCATCATGTTTCATGCTTCATGGCTTCCTTGGCGAGGATAGATTGGTCGCGCGCCATCTCCAGCAGGTTCGGGGGAATCTTCAGCTTCTGGGCCGGATCCATGCCGGCCGATATGAGCTTGGAAAACCAGCTGATGCTGTCCTGGTACTTGCCCAGCCGGCGGCCCAGCTCGCCGATCATGTAGAGCACCGTGTACTCGTCGAGCTTGCCGACCGGCAGATGCTCCTTCATGTAGGTATCCTGATAATACTGGAACGCGTATTCCATGAACTTGTAGTCGAGTACCGAATCTCCCTGGACGCGGTACATCCAGGCCAGCCGCATGCAATCCTTGGCCAGCTCGGACGCGGGCGCCTGACGCACCCGGCTGTTGAGCAGCACGAGCTTGTAGGCCTCGATGGCCTGTTCCACCGTGCGCGGTCCGTCGAACTGCCGCTGGGTCCATTTGGGCGTGATCTTGTCGCGGACCGCCTTGTAGTCGTTCCGGTTCAGCAGCTCGTACGAGGTGCCGATGTAGGCGAATCCGCAGTTCGGGCACACCACCGCGTCGTAGAACAGGGGGTTCTCCCCTTCGTAGCGCGGAAAGAGGTCGGTATCCTGGCCGGCATACCGCACCATCCGCGTCCGGACCTTGCCGATCGAGAACTCCTTCTCGCAGCAGGGGCAGACGGTCTTGGAGTTGTAGACGGGCGTCATCTCCGCCATGAGGACCTTCCTTCTTTCATCAGTCACAGCGCCAGCACCTCGGTGCCTTCCAAGGCCCTTGCGATGAGCGCTTCCGCGTCCTTCTCCAGCTCCGCCTCGAAGCGCAGCGTCTTCTCCAGCGACGGCTTCGTGACCGGATGCCGCGCGACAAACACCGTGCAGCAGTCCTCGTATGGCTGGATCGACGTGTCAAAGGTGCCGATGCGGCGGGCGATGTCGATGACCTCGTTCTTGTCCATGCCGATGCAGGGCCGGTATACGGGCAGCGACACGGCCCGGTCCGTCACCAGCATGCTCTCCATCGTCTGGCTGGCGACCTGGCCGATGGCCTCGCCGGTCACCAGCGCGAGGGAACCGCTCTTTTCCGCGATGGCCTCGGCAATGCGCATCATGTAGCGCCGCATGATGATGGTGATGTGGTCGGCCGGGCACTTCTCGTTGATGGCAAGCTGGATCTCGGTGAAGGGCACGACATGCAGCTTCACCCCCATCGTCCAGCCCGAGAGGATGCGGCCGAGCTCCACGACCTTGTCGCGGGCGCGTTCGCTCGTGTACGGATAGCTGTGGAAATGCACGGCCTCGATGGTGACGCCGCGCTTGCCGATCATCCAGCCCGCGACCGGACTGTCGATGCCGCCGGAGAGCAGCAGGGTCGCCTTGCCGCCGGATCCCGTGGGCAGGCCCTTGGCGCCGGGGATGACCTCGGAGTAAAGATATGCCTGATCGCGCAGCTCGACGTGCACCGTGAACTGGGGGTGATTCACATCCACCTTCAGCGAGGGCACGGCCTCGAGGATCTGCCGGCCGATATCGGCGGACACCTGCATCGAGGTCATGGGAAACTTCTTGTCGGCACGCTTGGTCTCGACCTTGAAGGTCGCATGGCCGAAGCGTTCGACAAGGTTTTGCGCCAGCGCGACCGCCTCGCGGCAGATGTCGTCGTAGACCACCGGCATGCACAGGCAGGGTGAGACGGCGTTGATGCCGAACACCTTCGTCAGGCGCTCGAGGGCTTCATCCACCGGATATGCGGACTCCCTGGGAATGACATAGATGCGGCCCTGGTTCTTCGCCACCTTGATGACACCCAGACCCGAAAGGGCCTTCTTCATGTTGTCCATGAGGCGCTTCTCGAAGAGCCAGCGGTTGTCTCCCTTGAGGAAGATTTCTTCGTATCGGACCAGAATGATGTGTTCCATGCGTGTTGCCTGCTCCCGTTGGTTTTGCGATCTTCCCACGAACCTTGTGGCGGCACCGGCGGCGCTGACATGAGGATCATGAAGGCCTGACGGCGCTATGATTAACTGTAACACAGAACAGGGGCGGGAACAAACGATATGGTTTCATTCTTTTCATCGTTCTGTCCACCGACAGTACCATAACGACCAGGCTCACACGATGATCATGGAACATAAGGCCATGCAAGAAGCGCACAGCCAAGGCTGACTTCTTGTGCCTTACCGCCGGATAGATTGACTGCTTGCACCTTGCCATCGGATAGATTGACTATTTGTGCCTGACGGCAGGATAAACCGCGCGCATCGCCTCCAGAACCGCCCGGATATCTTCCTCCGTGTTCATGGCGGAGAAGCTGAACCGCAGGATCCCCTCCTGCCACCTCTCGGGAACCGCCATCGCCTTGATGACATGGCTGCGCGTATCCTTGCGCGAGGCGCAGGCCGACCCGGACGACACCATGATGCCGCGTTCGGCCAGATGGTGCAGCAGCACCTCCGCTTTCGCCTTCTCGAAGGACGCCAGCAGCAGATAGGGCGAGGATGCCTCCGGCGACAGCATGCGAACCGAATCTCCGAGCGATTCGCGCAAACCGTTTTCCAGCAGGCGCTTCAAGCCCGCAACGGCAACCGCGTCCTGGCGCATGGTCGCATGCCGCATCGCGGCGGCTGTCGCGAAGCCGCAGATGCCGGGCACGTTCAGGGTGCCGGACCGCATGCCGTTTTCCTGACCGCCGCCAAGCAGCAGGGGTTCCAGCCGGACACCCTTTCGGACAAACAGCAGGCCGACCCCCTTGGGGCCATGCAGCTTGTGGGCGCTCAGCGATACGAAGTCCGCCCCGAGCTCTTTGGGAATGACCGGCAGCTTGCCGAACGCCTGCACCGCATCCACGTGCACCAGCAGGTTCGGATTCCGCTTCCGCGCGCCCCGGACGATCTCCGCCACCGGCAGGATCGCACCGGTCTCGTTGTTGACGAGCATCAGGCTCAGAAGCCGTGTGTCGGGCCGCACACGGGAAACCGCATGCGTCACGTCGGGAACGCCGTCCTCCGTGACCGGCAGGCGTTCCGCCTCGAATCCCATGCGTTCGAGCCGTTTGACGGGTTCCAGCACGGCCGGATGCTCGATCGATGTTGTCAGGATGTGCTTGCCAAGCCGTTCCGGCAGCGCGGCGCACCCCTGGATCACCTGGTTGTTCGACTCCGTGCCGCCGGCGGTGAAAAACACCTCCTGCGGTAGTGCCCTGAGGCATGCGGCAAGCGTCTTGCGGGCATCAGCCACCAGCCGTTCGGCGGAAACACCGAAGGCATGCAGGGCGTGGGGATTCGCATACTGGTGTTCCGCCACGTCGCGCATCACGTCGAGCACCTCGGGATACGGACGCGTCGTGGCCGCGTTGTCCAGATAGATCATGGTCATGCATCCTCGTTCCTGCTGCGCACCATCGGTCGCATCAAGTCTGTTCGTCTTCCATCAGCCGCGTTTCGATGCGGCCGCCACCAATCTCCACAAGTGCGTACGATGGACCTTCCACGCCCCGCGGCTGCGATGCGCTGCCCGGATTCACCAGATGGCAGCCCAGCCGGACGAAGTCCGCCGCAATGTGCGTGTGCCCGAACAGCACCAGATCGAAGCCGCCTGAGCGCGCCCGCTCCAGCAGCTTCTCATACCCGTATTTTACGCCATACCTGTGTCCGTGGGTCAACAGCAGACGCTTTCCTTCCACCTCGAGCGTGCGTTCCGTCGGGAAGCGCATCTCATCCGCGTTGAAATCGCAGTTTCCGGACACGCCGATGATCCGCCGCTCGGGATGCCGGGCCGCAAGCCGCACAACATCCCGGGCATGGTCGCCAAGATGGATGACATCCGCCAGTGGAAACCGCGCCATGGCGCGCTCCGCCGCCCTCACATCACCGTGGGTGTCGCTGATGACCACATACAGCGTCATGCGTGCAACGCCTTCGCAATCTTGTCGAGGGCGCGTCCGCGATGGCTGATGCGGTTCTTGTCCGCCTCCCCCATTTCCGCGGCCGTCAGGCCCGTTTCGTTCACCAGAAAGACCGGATCATACCCGAACCCGTTTGTGCCACGCGGTTCGGTCAGGATGCTTCCCTCCACCGTGCCACGGACGATCACCCTGCGGATGCCCGACACCAGGGCCATCGCGCAGACGAACCGTGCCGAACGGCCTGCCGCCGGAACCCCTTCCAGGTTTTTGAGCAGCAGCTGCCAGCGTCCCGTGTCATCCAGCCCCGGTCCGCCATAACGGGCCGATCGGATGCCGGGTTCCCCGTCAAGGGCATCGACCTCGAGACCGCTGTCATCGGCCAGGACGACAGCCGAGCCATACCGGCCGTTCTGCGCGCCGCCGCCGATATGCGCAAAAATGGCATCCGCCTTCTTCAGTGCGTTCTCCTCGAAGGTGGATCCGTCCTCGTCGACATCGATGTCGATGCCGGCATCCGCCATCGAAAGCACCTCGTAAGGCAGATCGGCCAGGATCGACTTGATCTCGCGCATCTTCCCCTGGTTTTTCGTGGCCACGATCAAGGTCTGCATGGTTTGCCTCCAAAGTGAACAGGTTCATGGGGCCAGGCACCCTTGCGCCATGCCCTGTCAATTCATCGTCGCGAGAATCTTCACGACGGAGTCGGCAATGGCGGTGGCGGCTTTCTGACGGAACGCGTCGGTCATGACGACCGCCAGGTCGCTCGGATTGGACATGCAGGCGCATTCGGCGAGGATGGCGGGCATCTTCGTCTTGCGCAGCACCACCAGTCCACTGCTCGACTTCAGCCCCAGATCTCCCAGTCCCAGTGCCGGCATGAGCGTGTCCTGCAGGATCTGCGCGTAGTTCTTGCCGTTGACGCTCGACGCGTAGTACATCGACATCGTGCCGCGCATGCCGTCGGGCATCGAATTCTGATGAATGCTCAGGAACAGCGAGGCGCCCGCGTTGTTGGCGATGTTGCAGCGCTCCTCGAGGCCGACGAACACATCGCTGTTCCGTGTCAGCAGCACGTTGACGCCGCGCTGGCGGAGAATGGCCTCGGCCCTGAGCGTGATATCGAGGTTGACATGCGACTCGTACAGGCCGCCGAACACGGTGCCCGGGTCCGATCCGCCATGTCCGGCATCCAGCACCACCAGCCGCCCGGTGCCGCTCGCAACGGGAACCGGCCTTTCCAGCACGCTTTTCTTGATCGTCAGACCATTTCCATCCGCATCCTCGACCAGCTTGAACTGCGTGTCTGCACTGCGCTTGGCGATCGACAGGAAGCTGCTCTGCCCCGTCGTCAGCACGGAGATGCCCGTGGAGAGGGCATCGTTGGTCTTGGCCACGCCGTTGCCCATGTTGATGACGGTGGCCGGGAACATGAAGGTGAACGCGGACATCTGCAGATCGTCATCGATGACCACCTGCTCGAGCGCCGCGCGATACCGGGACACGATGCCCGGCCCGAGAAGGCGCAGCACGACATCGGCGTCATTGCCGCCCTCGATGTTCGTGATGCCGGATGACTGGAACGCGACGGTCAGTCGTCCGGCGGATTCGGTGGCTGTCCACTCGCACAGGCCGTTCAGGCCGATGGACAGCTTCACGCGGCCGTCGGCCGACACGGTGTTCACCGTCCGCACCAGCGCGCCACCGACAGGCACGTCACCGGGCAGTGCCACGCCGGGCATTTCGATGACCACGCCGGAACCCGACCGGTACACGCGGGAACCGCTGACATCCGTCGAATCAAGCATCACGGAGTCCCCGGATGCCGTCACCTGGACGGGCAGGGTTCTGGCCGTGCCGCGGCTCGTGCTGTCATTGACAGGGGTGGCGGTTCCCGTGGTTCCGCCGATGACGGTGCCGGATCCACCCGAGCCCGCGGATCCCGAAGCACCCGCTGAGCCAGTGCCGCCCACCGTACCTGGCGTGGCGCCGCCGGTTGAGGTCAGCCGCAGCAGGGTGTCGGCTCCCGCCTTCTCCATCGTATAGTTGAGCGCCGTCTTGCCGGAGAGCCGGATGGTTGTTGTGCCGCGTGAGGCATTGTGGGAAACCAGCGCGCCGTACAGGATGGCGTTGCCGGGGAGGGCACCCGTGAGAAAGCGGGCTTCCGGTGTTGTGAACGTGACCTGGACCATTTTTTCACGGGTGCGGTTCTCGATGGTGGCGCCACCCTGGGCCACCTTGGCGGCCAGATCGGTATCAGCCAGTTTCAGGACGCAGGTGCTGCCGGAGAGGGTCCAGGACAGCGCGCCCTTGGCGGCGCTGGACGGCGCGGCGGAAGTCGTGGTCGCCGATACCGGCGTGGTGGCAGGTTTCGGTGTTGCGGATGGTGTTGCGGCAGCGGAAGGGACCGGAGTCGCGCCGGATGAAGCCACCGGCGTCGGGGTGGCCGTGGGAGCCGGTGTGGCGGAGGGCTTGGGGGTTGCAGCCGCCGACGCGGATGGCTTCGGTGTGGCTGCCGGAGAGGCCGGGGCGGATGCGGACGCCACTGCACCGCCATTGAGGCGGATTTCCACACCGGTGGCGGTTGTCGCGACATCATACACCGGCTTGGCGGTCAGATCCACGACGATGCGCGACCGGATTGCGTCAAACTGCGCATAGCGTATCTGTGCGACAGCGCCGCTGTTGACGGTCAGGGAACCGGGGGCGTCGATTTTCGTGTTCTTGATATCGACGATGAGGCGGTAATACTTGCTGCCCGTGTCGGGCGCCCACAACTCGCGGTTGGCTACGGCCGCGTTCGGGGTCGTGACCGTGATGGTGCCGGCATTGCCCTGGCCGGGCGCATACGCGATCCTCGTGATGGTGCCGCCGATGCTTTTCTCGACAACACCGGCCGCATCGGCCAGGATGACGGTGAAGCATTGCACCAGCAGCACCAGGGACAGAAACAGCGCGAGCTTGCCGATAGCATTCCTGAATGGGTATTTCATGGCATCCTCCATTGCGTGTGCGTTCTCGCCCATGAATGGTTTCTCTCTCGTACGCGGGTATCGCATCGATCAGGACGTGTCCTGATTCATCATACCACCCAATGGGCGGCCGTTACATGTCAATCCTGTTTCATCAACCCGCAAACCGTTGTGTCGACCACATTACGGGTGCATGGGTGAAAAGTCGTAGGCCGGCTTTTTCGGGTGGTCCGACTCGCCCCAGGACTGCGCGCAACCGCAGTATTTCTGCATGTACCAGCCCTTTCCCCTTGCCAGGTTCTGACCCTCCCGGTAGTGCGGCCGGAAATCACGGTACAGGAACGCGACGCCATGCCGTGCGCCCGCCCGCTCACCGGCTGCGCGGATCGCCTCGTGATGCTGGTACGGGCTGATCAGCAGGCTGGTGCTGAAAGCCGCGGCGCCTTGCTCCGCGGCGGTGCGTGCAACGGCATCCATGCGTGTTTCGTAGCAGTAGGCGCACCGACCGGCATCACCCGGATCCCAGCGGGAAAGCCAAAGGGCCTGCTCGAACGCGTCCCGCCAGATCATGGGCAGGCCGGTGTCTGCGGCAAGCGCCTCGACGCCCTGACGGCGGCGCGTCCATTCCTCCCGGGGATGGATGTTCGGGTTGTGCCAAAACCCGGTCAGCGCAAAGCCCTCCTCGCGGAGCAAGCGGACGGGAACCCCGCCGCAAGGGGCGCAGCACAGGTGAAACAGCAGGGAACCGGCCTGGGAACTCATGCGGATATCCTTTCCGGAAGGAGTGACGGGCAATGCGGTTGACTGGTTTCTCATCTCGCGGTCGGCAAGTTTACGGTGCGGCCGCGGCGGCTGCGGCCTCGATGCGCTTCACCAGCTCGCGGTAGGCAGCGGTTCCCGGAATGCGTCCAGGCAGGGCGGATCCGGTTTGGGCGGTTGTCGCATCGAGCCGGTAAGCCCGTTTCATGGCAAGAATGCGTTCCACCGACGCATCGATGCGCGATTCCGCGATCCGCCCCGAGCGCACCGCCTCCAACAGCGCTTCGCAGGCGCGTTCCATCGATACGGGAACCAGCAGCAGGTCGACGCCCGCCTCCACGGCCATGACGATCGATTCCGCCTCGCCGTAGTGCTCCGTGATGGCACCCATTTCCATGGCATCGGTGGTGATGACGCCACCGAATCCAAGCTCGCCGCGCAGCAACCCGGTCAGGATGTCCGGATTCAGGGTTGCGGGCAGGTCCTTGCCGGAAATGCCCGGCGTGTTCACGTGGGCGGTCATGATCATGGGAACGCCTGCCGCGATGGCCGCCTTGAATGGAACCAGCTCGATGCGGTCCATGCGTGCGCGGTCATGCGGCACCACGGCCAGACCCAGATGGCTGTCCGTCTGGGTGTCTCCATGCCCCGGGAAGTGCTTCACAACCGGAATGACGCTGGTGTCGGCAAAGCCTTCGAGTGCGGCGGTCACCATGTCGGCGACCAGCTGCGGCTCGCGGCCGTAGGAGCGGCTGCCGATGACGGGGTTGTCCGGATTCGTGTCGACATCCGCATCCGGCGCGAAATCGAGATTGAAGCCCAGGTGAGACAGCTGGCTGCCGATGGCGGCCGCGGCTTCCCGTGCGTATTTCACCTCTCCCGTTGCGCCGATGGTGCGGGCTGCGGGCATGGTGACCGCCTGCATGTTCCCGGCGGCGGACAGGCGCGACACCTTGCCCCCCTCCTCATCCACGCCGATGAGCAGTGGAACGGATGCCACATCCTGCAGCTGGCGGATGAGTGCGGCGGTTTGGTCGGGCGTGTCCATGTTCTGGGCGAACAGCACGATGCCGCCGGGCTGCCAGGCGGCGATGGCGGCGAGCGTCGCCTCATCCGCCCGATGCAACGGCATTCCGGCCGCATTTGTGCGAAAAGCCGGGAACATCATCTGTCCGATCTTCTGCTTCAGGGTCATCGTTGCGACGGATGCGGGCAGCTGTTGCATGACGGGGGTTCCTCCGGTGACGGTTGTGGCGGGCGGGGGTGTCGGATGGCCGGATGCGCTGGCGGATGCCGTGGCGCCTGCCACGCCGCTCGATGTGCCGGCAGCGGCGCCTGACACTTCTGCGGATGCGGCGCCATCGGAGGTGGCGACCTGCGTGCCGTCCGTGCCCGTGGCACCGTTCGTGCCCGCCGATCCGTTCGTGCCCGCCGATCCGTCCGCCGCCGACGAAACGGCAGGATCCGCAGCCGGCGCGAAGACGCCGCAGCCACCAGCGAAAAGCAGCATGCAGAGCGTGATGCACAATGCCCGCATCGTGGCGGCCAACCGGTTTCGATGCCGCGGCTCCCGCAGGCTCGATGGTTTGCTTCCGGCCGTCGGCAGAACCGGTCCAGGCAAGCGTTCATGTCTTCTCATGCGGTCATTCCGTCCGACCGAAGACCTGACCGGTCCGCATCGGATGGCCATTGATCCAGTCGCCGGCCTTCATGCGGCGTGCCGAAGGCATCTGGATCTCGAGAATGCGCAACGGCCTGTCTCCCGCCTGCACCAGCAGGCCGGCGCCATCGGCTGCCAGCAGGGTGCCCGGCGTGGCCGGTGCGGTCGAGGAACCCGGGGCGGCCACGTCGGCCGGGGTGGCCGGGGAAGTCGCATCGCCCGTCCCGGCGCCGGGACGTCCCGGCGATTCCGTGCGGGCGACACGCATGCGTCCGCCGTCCGTCTCCGTCCAGGCACCCGGCCAGGGATCGCATCCCCGCACGAGATTGTGGATCTCCCAGGCGGTTTTTGTCCAATCGATGCGGCCCAGCTCCTTGGACAGCCGGGGCGCGTGCGTGGCCTGATCGTGGTGCTGCGGGTGACGTCGCAGATCTCCCTGACGGAGCAGCTGCAACGTCTTGGCGAGGGTCGCCGCGCCCACGACGGACAGGATGTCGTGCAGTTCTCCACTCGTCATGTCTTCGGGAACCGCCACCTTTTCCATCAGCAGCATGTCGCCGGTATCGATCCCCACATCCGTCATCATGGTTGTGATGCCGGTTTCGGGAAGCCCCTGGATGACAGACCACTGGATGGGGGCGGAACCGCGCAACGCGGGCAGGAGTGACCCATGCACGTTGATGGTGCCGAGCGGCGGAATCTCGAGCAGCGACTTCGGCAGGATCTGGCCGAACGCGCAGGTGATGAACAGGTCGGGCTTGACCTGACGGATGGCCTCGACCATGTCCGGCTCCCGGCTGAGCCGCTCGGGCTGCAGTACGGGAATGCCCGCCTCGAGGGCGTATTCCTTCACCGGCGGCGCTTTTGTCTCCTTGCCGCGGTCGCGCGGCTTGTCCTTCTGGGTGACGACCAGCGCCACCTCATAGCCACCGCGGACCAGCATGTCAAGACTGGGCACCGCGAATTCCGGGGTTCCCATGAATACGATTCTCATTTGAACGCCTCGCTCTTCACTCTTCCTCTTCCAAGTCCTCATCCTGCCCGATTTCATCCGGACGCAGGATGCGGATCGCCTTGTCATCGAACAGCTGGCCGTCGAGATGGTCGATCTCGTGGCAGAAGGCGCGTGCGAGCAGCTCGGTTCCCTCGTAACGGCACAGCTTGCCGTGCCGGTCGAGCGCCTCGACCACGACATGCGCGGGGCGCTCCACGACGCCCTGTACGCCGGGAATCGAAAGGCAGCCCTCCACTTCCTGCTGGATGCCGTCCTGTTCGACGATGACGGGATTGATGAGCTCGATGAGCCCCTCGCCGACATCGATGACGGCGATGCGGCGCAGGACGCCGACCTGCGGTGCGGCAAGGCCGACGCCGTTGGCGGCTTCCATGGTCTGGGCCATGTCGTCGAGCAGCGTCAGGATCTTGGGGGTGATTTCGCCGACCTCGCGGCTTTTCTTCAAAAGGGTTTCGTCCCCTTTTTTCACGATGTTGCGTATGGCCATGAATAAATCTCCTCTTGTCGGATGGTTTGCCTGGTAGGTCAGGAACCTTGTGGTCATGCGACATCAGGTCGCACCTTGAGGCCATTATACCATGCCGGGCAGCAGGCGTTCCACCAGGTGAACCGTGGGGTCGGCCTGAGTGATCGCCTGCGGATTCCGATGTTGTCATGAGACGTTCCCATCCGATGCCGCCCGGTTCCCGCACGAGGTCGTCAGCGATAACGGATGGATGTCTTTCATCACGTCAGCGATGCCGCCCGCTTCCCGCACGAGGTCGTCAGCGACGCCGGATGGATGTCTTTCATCACGTCAGCGATCCCGGATCGATGTCCACCGTCAGATCCGCCTCCAGCGCGGCCAGCGGCTTGCGGCAGGCATCCAGGGCCGAGGACAGCAGCTCCTGCAGGGCCCGGACGGATGCATGTCGCGCGATGATGCGGAACCTGTGCCTGCCGTTGAGCAGGGGAATCGGCGCGGGCAGGGGTTCCGACAGCAGCATGCCGGGGTCCTCCGTCCGTTCCGCCACATGCCTGGCAACCAGCCGCACGGCGCTCTCCCCCGCCTTCGGATCGGCCGCGGTGACCAGCAGCAACCCGACATGCGTGAATGGGGGCAGCTGCAGCCGCTGGCGCAGGGCGATCTCCTGCCGGTAGAACCCCTCGTAGTCATGCGACAGCACGGCCTGGAGGCTGAAATCGTCCACATTGTAAGCCTGTATGATCACGCGTCCGGGTTTTTCCGCCCGCCCCGCGCGTCCGGCCGCCTGGGCCAGCAGCTGGAACGTGCGCTCGGACGCCCGGTAATCGCCGCTGGCGAGCATCGCATCGGCGGACAGGATGCCGACGAGCGTGACATTGGGGAAGTCGTGACCCTTGGCGACCATCTGGGTGCCGACAAGAATGTCCGCCCCGCCCGCGCGGAACTGCTCGAGCTGCCGCCGGTGCCCCTCCTTGCCTGTCGTCGTGTCCAGATCCATGCGCACGACCCGGTATCCGTCGGTTCGTTCGGTGAGATCCTGTTCCAGCCGCTGCGTTCCGGTACCGATGGCGAGCAGCCCACCCGTCCCGCAAGCCGGACAGGCGGCCGGTGTGGGCTGCAGATGCCCGCAGTGGTGACACACGAGCCGGCCTTTCCGGTGCAGGACAAGGGATACGCTGCAGTTCGGGCATTTCACCACCTGCCTGCAGTCGCGGCACAGCAGGAAGGCGGCAAGCCCGCGACGGTTCAGGAAGAGGATCGCCTGCTCTCCTGCCGCCCGGTTGGCTGCAAGCGCTTGCGACAGCAGGGTCGAGAAGCTGCTCCGATTGCCGCGGGCGAGTTCATCGCGCATGTCGACGAGGGTCACTTCGGGCAAGGGACGGCCGGCGACACGCTGCCTGAGATCCACACGGCGGATCTTGTTCTGCTCCGACCGATGAAAGGTTTCGATCGAAGGTGTCGCCGAGCCGTAGACGAGCAGGCTTCCCGTGAGGTTGCAGCGGGCGCGGGCCACGAGCCGCGCATCGAATCGCGGGCTGTTCTCGGCCTTGTATGCGCCTTCGTGCTCCTCGTCGATGAGGATGGCGCCCAGACGGGCCAGTGGCGCGAACACGGCGGAGCGCGCACCGACCACCACATCCAGTTCGCCGGACCGGATGCGCCGCCACTGGTCGTACCGTTCCCCGATGGACAACCGGCTGTGCAGCACGGCGACACGGGAACCGAATCGTCCGATGAAGCGTTCCACGGTCTGCGGGGTCAGGGATATCTCCGGCACCAGCATGATGGCGCCCCTGCCGCGCTGAAGGCACGCCTCGATGAGCCGCAGGTACAACTCCGTCTTGCCGCTGCCCGTGACACCATACACCAGGGCTTCGGGAAATCCATCCGTCGACGGGAGCGTGTCCAGCAACGGTTCCAGCATCCGGAACGCGTTCTCCTGCTCCCCGGTCGGATCGGGAACGGGCTGTTCGCGCACGACAAGGCAGGCGAAAGGATCGCGATCGGTTTCCAGCCGCGTTTCTCCGATCCAGCCCTTTTTCTTCATGGTCAGCAGGGTGTTGGCATTCACGCCCGGCAACAGGTACAGCTCGTCCACCGGACAGGTGCCCTCGTCAAACAGGGCTTCGAGCACATGCACGTGGTGGAGGCTGCGGAAGACGCCTTCGGCAACCATGGCCTCGAACTGCTCGCGGGCAATAAGCGGCGTCATGGCGCGTCTTGTCTTGCCGGCATCGCGCCGGCCGAACGTGCCGTCGGCCTTCTGCACCAGCCGCGCTCCGGAAGGCAGCATGCACGAAAGCGCCTGGTGCCAGGTGCAGAAGAAACGGTCGCGCATCCAGCGGGCGAGCCGCAGCAGGTCATCCCCCAGAAGCGGCTCGGCATCGACAAGCTGGGCGATGTCCTTGATGCGGCGGGTTGCTTTTCGGACAGGCGGCGGCTGAAGGCCGGGCACGCCAGCCAGGGACAGCTGCAGCTCGCCGAACCCGTTCGCGCTTCTCGCGGAAGCATCCGTCGGTCCGGTTGCATCCTGCGTCGGACCGGTCTCATCATGCGCAGGCATGCTGTCCGCTTCGTTGAGAACGGAGATCACCCAGCCGTCACGCAGCTCGTTCGTCCGGCCAAACGGCACCAGCACGCGCATGCCCGGCTTCAGGCGCATGGTCTCCGGTACCCGATAGGTGTATTCACGGTCAAAGGCGCGGGTCGCATCGGCCAGCACGATGGAAGCAGTCACGCGTCAAGCCCTCCCTGTGAGCGCATCATAACACAAAACGGGGTGCTCCGTCATCGGAGCCCCCGTCTCTTTCGACTGCATGGACTGACCCCACACAGCGTCTCCGCGGCGGGTTCCTTTCCATTGGCCAATCATCCCCTGAAACTGCCGGGGGTGTTTCCGCCCTCTTGCGGAAACACCCCCATATTCACCGTTTCACTGGTTGTATTCACATGTCACATGGGCTGGAAGATTGGTCATTTCCTTGTTGGCGCCAAAAATGAAGTTGACGTTGTACTTGTCCTCCAAGGTCTTGATCTTGTCAAAGAAGGCAGCATATGTGGTGCCATTGTTCTCGAACCGTTCGACGCCATCCATGTAGATGGTGGAGATGTCGTAGTCTTCGGCAATCATGCCGCACAGGAATCCAAACAGGTCGTTGAGGTCGGACAACGGGAATTCGGATATGTTCACATACCGGACTTCATGCCGCAGATCGGTCATGTGGGCTCCGCGTGTGTCAATGAAAACAACATCCCCCTTGCTGTTCTGCACGCTCTCATTGACATCTGCCAGAAGAAATTTCGTCTTGCCAATACCCTTGCCGCCATGAATCACTTTAACCATGGGTATCGTCTCCCTTCTTCATTCGGCATTTTGCGCAGGCGCATCCTCCTTGACCACTTCCATCTTGGAAATGGAAACCTCATACGCCACCCGCTCCTCGACTTCCGTCTCGGATAGCCTTTTTTGATAGGTCCTGCTCTGGATTCGTCCCCATACCCGGATGTTGTCGCCTACCTCGAAGTTGCCGGCAAAACGGGCGTTGCGTCCCCACGCGATGCAGGGAATGTAATCCGACTTGTTGTAGGCGCGATTGACGGCCAGCAGGATGTCGGATATTTCACGCCCGAATGGTGTGGTGCGGTACATGGGCTTTCTGCAGACATACCCGTTTAGGGTCACCTGGTTTGGATTTTTCTGATCCACCTCCTCGTCGGACAAGGTGATTTCTCTTGCGAAAACAGTCAGCATGAGCTTGTGACCGTCGGAGCTGTTGAAATTGTTGTAGGAACGGAATTGACCTTCGACACTGGCAAAAAGGCCTTCCTCGAACCGGTCGGGCGAAACAAGGCGCTCGGAGAACATCACCGGAATGTTGTCATAGGATTCGCTGAGCCGCTGCACCTGCACGGCAACGGTATAGAAGCCCTCGCCATACACTTCATGGCTGAAGACGGGCTTTGAGACGACTTTTCCGGAAATGCTCGCGACATTGTTCTCCATCAGGGTTCCGGACATTTGAACCTCCAACTGCCGACGTCTTTCGTGTCTTCGCCAGGAAATGTTTCACATGCCGTCTTCGTAGCGCTGTCACCGCTTTTGCCCGTAGTATCCTGCTACCATTATATCCATTCCGGACGGCATTTCAATCATTCCAAAGATTATTTCACCAAATCGTGATCGTCTCAAACAGGTTTCTTGTCCATTTTTCACGGGAGGAGCCGATACAAGCCGTCGAAGCCACGGCGGACGATGCCGGCCAGTTCGAGTTCCACCAGCGAAACCGCGAGCTCTTGCGCGGACAGGCCGGTCTGACAAGCCAGACGGTCCTCGTCGAGGGCCTCGCGCGCCAGCCTGCCCGTGATGATGTGCTGCGGCAGGCTCATGCGGCGTGCCTTCGGCGCCGGCGGTTCGAGGCGCCGGCATGCCTCCGCCTGGTCAGGCGGACATGCCGGCGGAATGGACGCGCCGGATGACGGCCCGCCCAAAGAACCGGGCGGCTCCATGCGGTCCTGTGGCGACCATCCCTTCCCCAGGGATGCCACGAGGTCCGCGGCGTCCTGCACCAGACCCGCACCCTCCCGGATGATGCGGTTGCAGCCACGGCTGCATATGCTTGTCGCATTGCCCGGAACGGCGAACACCTCGCGCCCCTGGTCGAGCGCATACTGCACCGTGATGAGCGAACCGCTCTTCTCACCCGCCTCCACGACCAGCACGGCTTCCGCCATGCCGCTGATGATGCGGTTTCTGAACGGGAACCTGTACGGCATGGGCTCCACATCGGGTGCGCTTTCCGTCATCAGGCACCCCCGCTCGAGCATGCGTGCCGCCAGCCCCCTGTTCTCGGGTGGGTAGACCATGGCAAGACCGTTCGCCAGGATCGCCGCCGTGCGGCCGCCGGCACGCATCGCGCCGGCATGTGCTGCCGTGTCGATACCCCGCGCCAGACCGCTGACGATGGTAAAGCCGGCCTCCGCCAGCTCGCATGACAACCGCTCCGCCATGGTGACGCCATAACCGGTGCACCGCCTGGAGCCGACCACGGCGATGCAGCGGTCGCGGCCCACCGGGTCGCCCTTGCAGTAGAGGACCGGCGGCATGTCCGTGATGGTCCTCAACAGGGGTGGATAGGATGCGTGATCGGGGTGCAGCACGGCCAGCCCGAGAGCGGCCGCACGCTCCCCGAGCCGCGATGCTTCCTCGCGACTGCGCCCATCCTTGAGGATGCGGATGGTTTTGTCGTCGAATCCCGCCTCACGCAACCGGTCACCGGGGGCGGCAGCCAACGCGTGAACGCCTCCTGCCCGGATTGCGAGCGACGTACGGTCCACCGCCCTTCCAAGCGGCAGGCACGACAGCCAGAGCCAGTCGAAGGCTTCTCCGTCGTCCGTCGGCATCAGGATGCGCCTCCTTCCGTTCCACCGGTGAAACGCTGCCGGTAATGCAGTGCCTCTGCCAGGTGCGGGAGGCGGATGGCACTGCTGCCTTCCAGGTCGGCAATGGTCCGTGCCACCCGGAGGATGCGGTCATGCGCGCGCATGCTCATGCCGAAACGGGTGAACGAGTGCTGCAGCATGCGTTCTCCCTCTGCATCGAGGGCGCACCACCGGGTGATGCCCGAACCGCCGAGCTGCGCGTTGCACAGGACACCGGTCCCCGCATAGCGTTCGGTCTGCCGCCTTCTCGCCGCTTCAACGCGCAGGCGGATGGCGCACGAGGATTCGCCCGGACTCGATCGCGCGGCTTCCGTCCATGAAAGCGCGGGCACGCGGACACGCAGGTCCATGCGATCGAGCAGCGGCCCCGACAGACGCGAGAAGTACCGCTCCGCATCCTGCGGGGGACAGGTGCAGACACGTTCCGGATCCCCGCGGTTTCCACATTTGCATGGATTGGCCGCGGCAATCAGCATGAAGCGGCTGGGATAACTGACTGTCGCCTGAACCCGCGACAGAACCACCCGTCCCTCCTCGAGCGGTTGGCGAAGCGAGTCGAGCGCGTAGCGGCTGAATTCGGGCAGCTCATCGAGGAACAGCACACCGCCGTGTGCCAGGCTGATCTCGCCGGGTCGCGGCACCCTGCCGCCTCCGATGAGCGCGGTATGGCTGATGCTGTGATGCGGCGCACGGAACGGCCGCCTCGAAACCAGTCCGGCCTGCATGTCGAGCAACCCGGCCACGCTGTGGATGCGCGTGATCTCGAGAGCCTCCTCGTAGACCGGATCGGGCAGGATGCCGGCGACGCGTCTGGCCAGCATGGTCTTGCCCGCGCCAGGCGTGCCGACCATGAGCACATGGTGCCCTCCCGCGGCGGCAACCTCGAGTGCGCGTCTGGCGCCCTCCTGGCCCCGCACCTCGCAAAAATCGTCGCAGGCGCGTGCGCTCCCGGCCGCAAGGGCAAGCGCATGCCCATCGCCTGCGGGAGGCATGCCTGCATGCGGCTTCCCGCAGGCGATGGGAGCAGCGCCGTCATACGGTTTGAGCAGGCATTCGCCGGTCAGGTGTCGGCACAGGTCCCCAAGCGTTTCCACCGGCAGCACGCACAGTCCGCCGACAAGCGAGGCTTCCCGGGCATTCCGCGCCGGAACGGCAAGAACGGCGCACCCGGACTCCCGTGCCGCAAAGGCCTTGCACAGGATGCCGTCCACCGGCCGCAGCGAGCCGTCGAGCGCCAACTCGCCGCAGAAGGCGATGGACGGTTCGGTACCGGCGGACGGGAGGATGCCGCTGGCGGCCAGGATGCCGATGGCGATGGGCAAATCGAAGCCGGAACCCTCCTTGCGCGTATCGGCAGGCGAGAGGTTGACGATGATGCGCCGATTGGGAAAGGGGCACCCCGTGTTGCGGATGGCCGCACGCACCCGTTCACGCGCCTCCTTGACGGCCGTATCCGCCAGGCCGACGATCTCGAACAGCGGCAGTCCGTTCGAAAGATCGGTTTCCACCTCGATGCGGTAGCCTTCCAGACCCACAAGACCAATGCTGGTGACTTGACTGAACATGGCCGTCTCCATGATCCGATTCCCCGAACGGCCTTCTCTCTGACGACAGGCTACCACGGCTGCCGTCATGCGGCAAATCCCTTTCGGGTCGCGCGGGCAAGCCTTTCACGCTGCGCGGGCAAACCTTTCACGTTGCGCGGTCAAACCTTAGGCGCTGCCCGGGAAACCCTTTCACGCGGCACAGGGAACCCTTTCACGCGGCACAGGGAATCGATCGATTCTCCAGGATCCGCAAGCGGCCGCATCATGATACACTGATGCGTGGAGACTAACGCCAAACGGGCGGCCATGCCGCAGGCTGGCCATGGTGAAGGAGGTCCGCATGAATCCGCTCCGCTACACAGGCAAGACCGCACGCTCCGTGACTTTGGTGTTTCTGCTGCTCGGCCTGGTCATGACGGTCCTCCCCTTCGCGCTGGATGCCGATTTCACGGCATGGGGCGGTGCCAGCGCCTTTGTGGGCTTCTTCATCCTGGTGACCTCGCTCCTGCTGCTGCCGTTCTTTGGCAAACGGGTCGCCGTCATGAACAAGATCCGGAAGGGCGAGGGCATCCTGGCCTGGTGGCGGTATCCCGCGGAAGCCTGGGAGAAGGAACGACGAGAACAGATCGCCGATCTCGGCGGCATGCGGATTGCCGGCCTGGTGCTCGGCGGTATCTTCCTGTTGATCGGCATCGTCCTGTTCGCAACCGATCCGGACGACATGGGATTGTTCCTGGCCATCATGGCCGGCATCGGCTTGCTGATGGCGGCAGTGTCGCAGCTGGCTGCGGCGGCTCAAAGGAAGCGTCTCCTGGCGACGGAGGACGAGGCCGTCATCCATACCGACGGCGTCTTCTATCGCGGCGAGCTGACCACCTGGGGCAGCGGCATGAACCGGCTCAAGGCGGTTGGCTGGAACATGCGCAATCCGTATCAACTGCTGTTTTGCTACCGGCAGATGCGTCGTCATGGAGACCGCCGCGCGGTGACGGTGATTCCGATCCCCTCCGGCCAGGAACAGGTGGCCGCCCAGGTCGTCGGATGGTACAACCGGCCGCTGGACCAGGCATGGCAATCCTTCTACGACCATTCGTCCGCCGAGGGCGACGGTGCGGGCGACTCGGATTCATGATGCCGAACCACCCGCGGCCAAACCGTCAATTGGTTTGCACCGCCTGCACCACCAGCCGCTTGTTGGCGATGACGATTGGATGGCAGGTGAACAGGGTGCAGATCTTGTCCGTCTTGTTGTAATTGAGGATGGAGAAGTCATCGGGTTCGACGATGAACTTCTTGAAAATCTTGTATTCGAGCATCCTTTTCCCCGTCTTGATGCGGAAGGTGTCGCCCACCTCGAGCTCGTCCAGCCGGTTGAAGTACTTGCCGAAGGTGTAGCTGCGGTGGCCGGCCAGCACCACGTTGCCGATCTTGTCCAGCTTGCCGGATTCCGGCATGCGGCCGGCCGCAACGCGGAGCGTCTCATCGTCGACGCCATCCATGACGGGCATGCGGACTTCGATCTTGTCGATGTAGAGCACACCGATCATGCGCTTCTGGATTTCCTCCTTCGACATGAGGGGCTTGCTTGTCGGGGCTGCCGGGGGGGCCGATGCCTCCGTCGTTGCCGCAACCACCGCCGACGAGGTCAGACCGAGGGCCGCTTCCGTTGCGGCACCGCCGTCCTGCGGCACGCCTGCCGTCAGGGATGGATCCGCGACACCGGACACCGTGCCGATCTCACCAAAGTCGACATTGTTCTGGTAGAACGCATCGACATCTTCAACGGAGGCCTGGGCCGAGTCGACCACACCCTCCGTGTCGGCCAGGAAGGCATCCATGGCTTCTGCATTGCGCCGCATGTTCACGAATGTCAGCACCAGCGGGATCACGATCAGCAGGATGCCGGCCGCGATCATGATGTTGGAGATGAGGTTGCGGCTGCGGCCTCCCGTACCCCGCCCCTTTTGGAACTCACTGTCGAGTTTCTCCAGAATCGCATCCGTCTCCGGGCTGATCTGCGTCGCGATCGGTTCCCGCTTCTTCTCCGGTTCCGTCTTCTGCCCCGGTTTCATCCCATTCCAGTTGTCCATTGGCTTGAGAACCTCCTCGCATGCCGTTTCCCAGAAAGAACACGGCAATCAGTGACAGGTAGACAACCGCGGAAAGCGCGGTCATCACATGGAAGATCAGCAGATTGAGCACCAGCAGGACAAAGAGTGCGAGCAGGATCCAGGCGCTGATGCGGCGGATGGCGGTCCAACGACGGATGTTCCTTTCGTTCATGATGGCTTCTCATCCCCTCCGCGCCTGTCGGCGCCGCCGGCTGTCCCCTGTGTCTGCCTGCGCCGGTCGAGCCACTCCCGGATCTTGAGCTCATATCCATTGGACGATGGCTTGTAGTAGATGGTTCCCTTCATCTTGTCGGGCAGGTAGGTCATGTCGTCGACAATGTGCCGGGGATCGTCATGCGCGTAATGGTAGCCTTTTCCGTAACCGAGATCCGCCATGCCCTGCACGACCGCATTGCGCAGCTGCATGGGCACCTCGCCCGTGTCGCGGGAACCGACGTCCGCCAGGGCGTTGTCGATGGCCATGTAGCTCGCATTCGATTTCGGGCTGGTGGCGACCATGACCGCCGCCTGCGCGAGCAGGATGCGCGCCTCGGGCATGCCGACCATCAGGGTGGCCTGGGTTGCCGCCACGGCCAGGGTCAGGGCGTTCGGATTGGCCATGCCCACATCCTCGGAAGCGCAGATCATGATGCGGCGCGCCAGGAACTCGGGCTCCTCGCCCGCATACAGTGCCCGGGCCAGGTACAGCAGCGTGGCGTCCGGATCGCTGCCGCGCATCGACTTGATCATGGCGCTGATGTTGTCATAATGCCCTTCCGATGCCTTGTCGAAACGTACGGTTTTCTTCTGCACGCAATCGGTGATGACGTCCTTGGTGATCTCCAGGTGTCCCGTGCCGCCAAAATCGGAGGTCAGCACCGCCAGCTCCAGCGCGTTGAGGGCAATGCGCGCATCCCCGGACGCGATGTCCGCAAGGAATGTCATCACCTCGTCGGACATGCCGATGTCCAGCTTGCCATAACCACGCTCCGGGTCGGACAGCGCCGCCCGGATGATCTGCACGACATGCCGCGCCTCGAGCGGCGTGAGCATGAACACGGTGGAGCGGGAGATCAGCGCCTTGTTTACCTCGAAGTACGGATTCTCGGTCGTGGCGCCGATCAGGACGACCGTGCCATCCTCGACGAAGGGCAGCAGTGCGTCCTGCTGGGACTTGTTGAAACGGTGGATCTCGTCGACGAACAGCACGCAGCGGCCTGTCGGGTTCAGGAAGGTGTTCCGGGCCTGTTCGACAACCTCGCGGATGTCCTTGACACCGGCGGTCACGGCATTGAGCTGCTGGAACGTGGCCTTCGTCGTCCGGGCGATGAGCCTTGCGATGGAGGTTTTCCCGGTTCCGGGCGGTCCGTACAGGATGATCGAGGAGATGCGGTCGGCGGCGATCATGCGGCTGAGCAGCTTGCCCGGACCGATGATGTGCTCCTGTCCCACATATTCCCCGAGAGTGCGCGGCGCCATGCGGAAGGCCAGCGGTTCCCTGCGGTTGCTCATGTTGCTTCCTCCGATTGCGGCACCGCCTCGCACGTCCCGCCAGGCGTGCCGACCGGCTCCTGCGGCCGTGCCGCTGCAGGCGTGCCGGCCGCCTCATGCGGCTCTGCCGCTGCAGGCGTGCCAACCGGCTCTGGCGAAAGATCATCCGGCTTCCTCGGCTGCTTGCGCCGCGGCTTGCGCTTGGGCAGCAGGCCGAAGGCCTCCGCCACTGCCAGCGGATGCGCCTGCTCATAGGCGGCATACAGGTCCGGACGCTTCTCTCTCGTCCGTTCGAGCATCATGCGGAATCGCCACTTCTTTACCTTGTCATGATGACCGGACAACAGAATATCAGGAACAGATCGACCGTGAAATTCCGGCGGACGGGTATACTGCGGATACTCCAGCAACCCCGAGTAGTGGGATTCCTCGGCATACGCGTCCTCATTCGGCAGCACCCCTTCCACCAGGCGGCTGACGCAGTCGATGAGCACCATGGCCGGAAGCTCTCCCCCGGTCAGCACGTAGTCTCCGATGGAGACCTCCTCGTCGACGATCTCCTCGAGCACGCGCTCATCCACGCCCTCGTAATGCCCGCACAGCAAAATCAGGCAATCCTCTCGCCGCAGCCGCTCGGCCATGGCCTGGTCGAGCACCTTGCCCTGTGGGCTCATGTACAAGGTGCGGGGACGCGCGCCCAGACGATCCACGACCGACCGCCAGGCGTCGATGATGGGCTGGGGTGTCATGACCAGCCCTGTGCCGCCGCCATACGGGTAATCGTCGACCTTCCGGTGCCGGTTCAGCGAAAAGTCCCGGATGTTGGTGGTTTGCACCGTGATCAGCCCGTTCTCGCGCGCCCGGCCGATGATGCTTTCGCCCAACAGCTTGTCCATGCTGTCGGGAAACAGCGTGAGCACCTCAAAGCGCATCGAGCAGCCCCTCCGGCAGCTTGACATCCATGCGACCGCCCGGGATGTCCACCGTCAGGATGACGTCCTTGAGCGCGGGGATGAGGATTTCATGCCCGGCTTCGTCTGCCGTGACGTACACGTCGTTGCTGCCGGTCTGCAGCACGTCGGTGATCTTTCCAAGCAGACGGCCTTCCTCATAGACGGAGAGACCAAGAATGTCGCAGATGAACCACTCGTCCTCGTCTAGCTTGCGGGCTTCCGCGCGCGGCACCCAGAGCTCGCGTCCCTTGAGCGCCTCGGCCGCCGACATGTCGTCGATACCGCGCAGCTTGATCAGGATGTGGTTCTTGTGGGCACGCACCCCCTCGACGAAGTATTCCTTCAGGGGCGTCCCTGCTTCGGGCGCCTTCCGGTCTCCCTTGCCCGCACCGGAGGGAGACATGTCCACCAGGATGCGGTAGAGGTACTCGAAACGGGAAACATCGGATGTGGACGGGGAAACCTTGATTTCTCCGCGCACACCGTGCGTGTTGATCATACATCCGACGGAAAGGTATTCCTGCATGCCTGGCCTCCTGGATCCTGTCAATTGTGCGGGGTGGGATGCGGGCCGCTCCGCCGCTTCCCGCATCCCCTCCGCAGAGGGAACCGGCTCCGTGCGCAGGGGTGCGGCCTGCCGCATGGGATCCCGGCACGCGCCTGTTGGTGAAAACAAAGATGCAACGGCCCGAAGAGCCGCTGCATCCATGATATCATGCCGTATCGCCGCATAGGGGGTTCCGGTGACGAAAGGGAAGCGCCCTTCCGCACATCACTTGTCGGTAACCGGCTTGACGACTTCCTTGATCGCCCACTTCTTGAAGGTGATCTTGGAACGGTCGATGCTCGACTCGAGTGTGATCTCATCGTCCTTGATGTTGACGATCTTGCCGCAGATGCCGCCGATGGTGACGACCATATCCCCGACAATGGCGCTGTTGATGAGCTCCTTGGCCTTCTTGTCCTTCTTGCGCTGTGGCATGATGAGCAGCAGGTACATCAGGCCGAGCGGCACGATGAAGACAAGCAGCTGGAAAAGCAGACCGCCCGTACCGCCTGCGGCGGCGCTTGCGCCACCCGTGGCGCCGGATGCGGCAGGTGTGGAACCGCCGGAAGCGTTGGCGGCTGTCGCCAGAAACGTCAGAAAGCTCATGGATTTTGTCCTCCCGATGGGGTGCGTCGCCACGGGCATCGAGGCCCGGGCCGCTGGATGAACCAAAGGTGTCAGACCGGCGCCGGCAGCTGGTGCCGGTGTGTGTTCGTCAAGCCGATCTCGTATGATTATACATGATGCATGCGGCTTTTGGCAATCGAAACGGGCGGGCGTGAAGCCGCCGGCAACAGGCGGATGTCGCTCCGTCCAGCCATCTCGCCCGATCGCTGCTTGCTGGCCGACGCCGTAGCTACGGCGCCATCGTACCGGGTGGGCGCTCAGGCGATCACCGCACTCAGGCGATCACCGCGCTCATGCGATCGCGATGCGCTCAGAGCGGATATCCGTACTTGAGGAAGAACGCCGTCCGGAACTCCGGGAGCCGGTCGTCGGCGATGGCCTGCCGCACGCCCTTCATCAGCTCGAGCAGGAAATGCAGGTTGTGCCAGGTCGCCAGTCGCAGGCCAAGCAGCTCGCCGGCCTTGAACAGGTGCCGGATGTAGGCGCGCGTGTAGTTGCGGCAGACATAGCAGCCGCATTCCGGATCGAGGGGCGTGAAATCGCGCGCGTACTTGGCGTCGCGCACGATGATGCGGCCGTTCGCGGTGAAGATGGTGCCGTTGCGGCCGATGCGCGTGGGCAGCACGCAGTCGAACATGTCGACGCCGCGCAGCGCGCCGTCGATGAGATAGTCGGGGCTGCCGACACCCATGAGATAACGCGGCTTGTCCGTCGGCAGGTGCGGTGTCGTGTGCTCGAGGATGTCATTCATGATCGCACCCGGCTCGCCGACTGACAGCCCGCCGATGGAGTAACCGGGAAAATCGAGTTCCACCAGCCGCTTCGCGCTCTCGATGCGCAGCTCCTTGTAGGTGCTGCCCTGCACGATGCCGAACAGCGCCTGCTCGTCGGGCCGCTTGTGCGCGGCCTTGCACCGCTTGGCCCAGCGTGTCGTCATCTCCATCGACCGCTTGGCGTAGTCATATTCGCACGGATAGGGCGCACACTCGTCAAAGGACATGATGATGTCCGCCCCGAGCGCATTCTGCACCTCGATGGACATCTCGGGAGACAGGAACTTCTTCGAGCCGTCGATGTGCGAACGGAAGGTCACCCCATCTTCCTTGATCTTGTTGAGCTTGCTGAGGCTGAACACCTGGAACCCGCCCGAATCGGTGAGGATGGGCCGGTCCCAGTGCATGAAGCCGTGCAGGCCGCCCGCCTCGCGGACGATGTCGTGGCCCGGCCGCAGGAACAGGTGGTAGGTGTTGCTCAGGATGATCTGCGCGCCGACCTCCTTCATTTCCTCGGGCGTCATGCCCTTGACCGTGGCCTGTGTGCCGACAGGCATGAAGGCGGGCGTCTCGAAGGTGCCATGCGGCGTGTGGACGCGCCCGAGGCGGGCGCCGCTCCTGGCGCAGGTCTTGATCAGTTCGTAACGGATGGCGGGCATCGGCTGTCTCCTGTCTTGCTGCCGGCAACACGGATTGTCCGTGCTGCGGTCGTTCGGGTTCATCGCATCCGGCCGCGGGACACCAGGGTGAACCGCAGACCGCCGTGGTTCATCTTACCACAAGCCGGCGGCAAGGAAAACGGTCCGAACCCCGCAGGCTCGGACCGCTTCATGTTCCATCCGGTAGGAATCGCGCTGTTGCCGCTTCATGAACACCGTGCATGAACGCGTCGCGGAAGCCTACTTGACTTCTCCGCCGCCACCGAAGTCGGAATTGTCGTAAGGATTGGCGGATTTCTGACCGTTCCCGTTCTGCTTGACCTTGGCCCAGTCGGGGTTGTTGAACCGTTCGTCGTACTCCCGATAGGCCTGCTGGCCATACTCGCGCCACTGCTGGCGGCTGCGGGCCTCATCCCAGCTCTGGTTTGCGTCCGCGTTCTGGTTCGGATGCGCCTGTGCGCCGTTCATGCCTGGTTCCGCCGTCGTTTTGTCCCTGCGGGCAAAGGAGCCGCCCTGACCCGGCTTGCGGAAGATCGAGAGCAGACCCACCAGAATGAGGACGACGGCCAGGCCGATCTTGCCGTATCCGTAGTTGCCCATCATGAAGGTGCCGAAGAATGACATGCAGGAGATGCCGCCGAGAATGGCGACGGGAATCAGCAGACCGCGGTTCTGGCGCTCGCCGAACAGGTACAGCAGCAGCAGGCCGACAGCGGGCGATGCGATGAAGCCGGGCCACAGGATGTGCCAGATGCCGAAGACCGCCGAAAGCGAGCAGGTTGCGGCAATGGTGGCGAGAATGCCGATCGGCACGAGCAGTCCGGGGCTGTGCTCGTTGCTGAACATGTACAGCAGCAGCAGGCCGAGTGCGGGTGCCAGGATGAATCCCGGCCAGACATACTGCATGAGGTGGAATGTGCCGCCCAGCAGCAGCGTCGCCCCCACGCCGACCAGGACACCGGCCGGAACCAGCAGCCCAGCGGACGACGGACCCCGTGACAGGAAACCGGCCACAAAGAAGAAAGCGATGACGAAGAGAATGACCGGCGCGCTGAAGGACCACAGCCAGCTGAAGCTGAACAGGTTCAACTGGTTGAGGATCATCATGCCGCCCAACACGACGAGGACGATTCCCCAGAAATACTTACCACCACGATTCATGACCATGACCTCCGTTCCATCTGATGAACCCAGTATAGTCCCGTCGGATGAGGAACAACTGTTATGGCAATTAGAGTTGGATGAGAAATGCATAGGGAATCAGCGACGAGCGAAAGACGTCACGCCTCAGGCAGAATGAGCATTGCGTCGCCGAAGCTGAAGAACCGGTATGCGTCATGCACCGCAACCCGGTACGCCTCGAGGATCAGCTCGCGTCCCGCCATGGCGGAAACCAGCATCATCAGGGTGGATTCGGGCAGATGGAAGTTCGTGATCAGGCCGTCTGTCACGAGGAACTCATAACCGGGATAGATGAAGATGCGCGTCTCCCCCTCCATGGGTGCCAGCAGCGGAGGGGATCCGTCGGAGGAACCGCTCCGGAGGGCGGACGCAACGGATTCCAGCACGCGCACCGTGGTCGTGCCGACCGCGATGACCCTGCCGCCTGCGGCCTTAGCGGCCAGAATGGCATCGCAGGCCTCACGCGACAGGGAGAACGACTCGGCGTGCATGTGGTGTTCCCGCACATGCTCGACCTTGACCGGACGGAATGTGCCCAAACCCACATGCAGCGTCACCTCGGCAATGGACACGCCGGCGGCGCGGATCGCATCAAGCAGCTGGGGCGTGAAATGCAGCCCGGCCGTCGGTGCGGCGGCGGATCCCGTCAGGCGCGCATATACCGTCTGATAGCGCTCCCTGTCCTCGAGCGTGGCCGTGATGTATGGCGGCAGCGGCATGGTGCCGACCTTTTCAATCACCTGTTCCCAGACGCCATCGTATGCAAAACGGACGCGCCGGTTGCCTTCGTCAAGCATACCGACCACCTCGGCCTGCAGCAACCCGTCGCCGAACAGGAAACGGGCACCGATGCGCGCCTTTTTCCCGGGCTTGACCAGCACCTCCCACTCGTCGCGCGCCAGCCGCTTGAGCAGCACGAACTCCATCCTGCCGCCGCTGCCTTCCTTTTCGCCGATGAGGCGGGCGGGCATGACACGGGTGTTGTTCACGACCAGGCAGTCGCCCGGACGCAGATACGCGGTGACATCGCGAAAGATGCGGTGCGCGATCTCCCCCGTCCTGCGGTCGAGCACCAGCAGCCGCGACGCGTCGCGCGGTTCCGCCGGATGCTGGGCGATGAGCTGTTCGGGCAGGTCGTACCAAAAGTCCTTGGTCTGCATCAAATCCTCTTCCCATCAAACGCCCGGCCGTCGGCACATGCGGCGCCTGCACCGCCCTGCGGCCGGTCCTGTCGGCGCATCCCGCTTGCCCCGCGGCCAGAGCAATCGAACCATACAGAAGGTATTCTACTGGATTCGACGCTTTCCCTCAAGCGGCAACTCCCGGTTCCACCCTTTCCCAGCGATCCCCGCCTGCAGCTGCAAATCCACTCATTCCCATCGACCCCCGCCTGCAGCTGCAAATCCACTTATTCATAAACTATATAATTTTATGTTTGTATATATTCAAACAATACATTGATCGATTCGGCACCGGGTGCTACACTGTTCCCATGACAAGGAGGTTGCCATGGAAGCATTGCCAGCCCGTTTTCTCGATGCCGAAGGCCGACTGAAGCAGTTTCCCTCGAAGCGAAAGGACCGCCTGGCGGCCCTGCTGCTGCTCGCCGGCCGGTTTGAGGCGGACCGCCGGTACACCGAGTCCGAGGTGAACGACATCCTCGACGCCGCACACGCCTTCGGCGACCGGTGCCTGCTCCGCCGCGAGCTGTACAACCACCATCTGATCGACCGGGAACGGAACGGATCCGCCTACTGGCTGCCGGAGGCATGGCCTGCCTGGACACGGGAAGGAGAAGACACGCATGCATGATGAAACGAATCGGGGTCAGGCCCCCATGCCCGCCGACCGCGAGCAGGATGTCACGGAACGCGCGGATGACCTGTTCTTCTCCGCCAGTCCGGACGAGCTGGCCGCTGGGATCCGCTCCGACATACGAACGGGAGCCCACACCTGCCTGATCTGTCATGCCAGGTTTGAGGAGGGTTGCGTCCACGAGATCGGTGGACGGCTCTATCACGGGGAGCGCGCGGCCTGCGAGCACGTTGCGCGTGTCCACGGTTCCGTCGCCGCCTGGCTGACCGGGCTGAACAAGCGGCTCACGGGACTATCCGACACCCAGAAGCTGCTGCTCGCATGCATGCGTGCGGGACTCGATGACAAGGCGATTGCGGAACGCATGGGCATCACCGCCTCCACGGTGCGCAACCACCGGTTCCAGATGCGCGAGCGCGAACGGCAGGCCCGCGTCTTTCTGGCCATCATGACGGTCACCGGCAACGAAGCGCCCCGCCGCAAACCCACCGAGGAGCTGATGGCGGTCAGCCGGAACGCCGTGCAGGTTGATGAACGGTATGCGCTGACGCAGCGGGAATATGACGAGATTCTGGCCAAATACTTCCCGGATGGACCAGCTGGCCGCCTCACGGAGTTTCCGGCCAGGGAAAAGCGCAAGATGGCCATCCTGACCCATTTGACGAAGCGTTTCGAGCCGGGGGTGCGATACACGGAAAAGCAGGTGACTGAAATACTCAAGACCGCGCACGCCGATCATGCGACGCTGCGCCGTTACCTCATCGAATACGGTTTCATGGACCGCGAACGGGATTGCTCCGCTTACTGGCGCAAGACCTGAACGGAGGAAGCGGTAAACGGAAAAGGGACAGTTCCTGCCGTCGAGCCTGACGGAGGCAACTGTCCCTTTCTACATCCGCATGACACCGATCACAGCTGCATGCTTCCGCGTTCATCCGCCCGCAGCCGCTTGCTTCATGACGCTTCCGGCGCAACCGTTCGCTTCATGACCCTTCCAGGTGCATCCGGTTGCTTCATGACGCTTCCGCCCGCAACCGTTTGCTTCATGACCCTTCCAGGTGCATCCTGAGGTGCCGGCTCAAGCCTTCGCCAGACGGATCATGTTCCAGGAGCACTTCTGCAGGGTCGCCTGCACCAGACCGTCGGCAAATACGGCATTGCCGGGTGCCGGTTCGACATTGTGCGGGTTTTCCTTCGTGTTGACGGCCTTGGGATCCTCGTGTGCCAACACGGAATGCTCGACAACCCGCATGGGTCCGAAACCGCGCAGCTCCGTCTCGAACAGCACCGACTCAGTCAGATCGCGGTTGGCGACGAACACCGTCGCCTCCCCCGTTTCGTCATGACGCACCACGACGGCGTCGACGACCGGCACATCGGAAAAGTCCTTCGTGTCGTGCTTCGGCGCGCGCAGGATGCCCTGCATGACCGTGCCACGGCCAAACCGGGAAGCCTGCATGTATGGCCAGTAGATGGTCTGGACCCAGGCAGCGCCGCCTTTTTCGGTCATGATCGGCGCGATGACGTTGACCAGCTGGGCAAGGCACGCGATCTTCACGCGATCGGCGTTCTTGAGCAGCGTGATGAGCATCAGGCCCACCAGTACGGCGTCCTCGTGGGTGTAGACGTCCTCGAGCATCGGCGGGGCCTTCATCCAGGAAGGCAGCTCCTGATCCTGGTTGTGGGAATGGAACCAGACGTTCCATTCGTCAAAGGAAAGAAAGATCTTCTTCTTCGCGTGCTTCTTGCCGCCGATGGCGTCACACATGGACGTGATGGTCTTGATGAAGGCGTCCATGTCCATGGAACGGGCCAGGAAGTTGGCCGTGTCGTTGTTCTGGTTGCCGTAGTAGGTGTGGAGCGAGATGTAGTCGATGCTGTCGTAGCATTCGTCGAGCACGGCCATCTCATAGTCGCCGAAGGTGCGCATGCTGCTGTTGGAGCTGCCGCAGGCGACGAGTTCGATGGTGGGATCCACCCACTTCATGACCTTGGCGGTCTCGTGCGCCGTGCGGGCGTATTCCTGCGCGTTCTTGTGGCCGATCTGCCAGGGTCCGTCCATCTCGTTGCCAAGACACCACAGCCTGACATTGTGCGGATCCTTCCAACCGTGCTTCACGCGCAGGTCGGAGAGCTCCGTCCCACCCGGATGGTTGCAGTACTCGACCAGACGGCGCGCATCCTCCGGACCGCGCGTCCCCAGGTTCACCGCCATCATCGGCGCCGTGTTGGCTCGCTTGCACCAGTCCATGAACTCGTTGGTGCCGAAGGTGTTGTCCTCGATGGAGCGCCAGGCGAGTTCCATGCGCTTGGGCCGCTGCGCGACGGGACCCACGCCGTCCTCCCAGTTGTATCCGGAGACGAAGTTGCCGCCCGGGTAACGCACGATCGGCACATCGATGTTCCTGACGAGTTCAAGCACATCCTTGCGGTACCCCTTGTCGTCCGCCTGCGGATGACCCGGTTCGTAGATGCCCTCGTATACCGCGCGTCCGAGATGTTCGATGAAGGAGCCGTACAGCCTTGGATCCACGCCGGCGAGCGAAAAGTCCGTCTCCACGATGAGTCTGGCTTTTTTCATGAGATCCTCCACATCCGGCATTCACTTTTTCATTCATCCGCTGAACGTTGCCGGCTGTAGCAATGATAATACCGATCGTGAAGATTTGTAAAGGGACAAGAGAACGAAACCGAAGTGATCCCCTTGTATGGTTTGACAAAAAAGGTCTGCAGATTTACGATTAGGTTAATATGATGTCTGACACGAAAGGGAACAACCATGAGATCAGCCGACCAGCCGGCTTCACAGGGCCACGACACCCATGGCGCACCACCCGCCCTCGCCGGCGGGACGCCATCCGCCCGTGCCGCCAAAGCACCGTCCGCCCGAGCCGCCAAAGCACCGTCCGCCCATGCCGCCAAAACACCGTCCGCCCATGCCGCCAACCGGAATCCGGTCCTCGAGGTGGATGATGCCGCGTTTCCGCTGCTCGATGCCCTGGCGAGCACCACGCGCATCGCCATGATCCGGCTGCTGGCCGAGGGCCCATGGAATGTCAAGATGCTCGCCGAGCGCCTCGGGCTGTCGAGTGCCATCGTGGTGCAGCACGTGAACAAGCTCGAGGCCGGTGGCATCATCCGAACCGAAAAGACATCCTGGAAAGGCGTCGTCCAGCGGCGATGCTTTCTGGCGAAGGATACCGTCGAGCTGGTTTTCCCCGGAGGATGCGAAGCGACGGGAAAGGTCCACCATGTATCCGTACCCATCGGACAGTTCACGGACTGTCGCATAGAACCGACTTGCGGTCTTGCCACGACCGGTCATGTCATCGGCTATTTCGACGATCCCCGCTTCTTCCTGTCGCCGGAACGGGTGAATGCCGGCATCCTGTGGTTCGCCAAGGGGTACGTGGAGTACCGCGTCCCCAACTTTCTGACGCGGAACCAACGTCCGATCGCGCTGGAGATCACGATGGAAATCGGCTCGGAGGCTCCCGGTGTCAACAGCGACTGGCCTTCGGACATCCATTTCGCGCTCAATGGGCATTCATTGGGATTCTGGACCTGCCCGGGCGACTTTGCGGACCGTCGGGGGCGGTACACGCCATCCTGGTGGTCGTCGGACGTGGGTCAGTACGGCATGCTCAAGATCATCCGCATCACGGCCGATGGCGCCTGGATCGACGGGCAGCCCTTGCCGGTACGGTTGTCGGATCTCGACCTGCTGCGACGGGACTGGACCTTCCGCATTGCGGTTCCGGATGCCACGGCGCATGTCGGCGGCGCGACACTGTATGGGCGCGGATTCGGCAACCACGCGTCCGACCTGGAATTCCGACTGTACTACGAGTGATGTGCGGGGCCTAGAACAGGCTCTCCTGGCTCCAATCGCGCCTGTTGATCTCCTGGATCCTGTCATAGAGCGAAAAGAACAAATCGACCAGCTCCGGATCGAAATGCTTGCCCCGCTGGCTGTCGATGTACGCCTTGACGTCCTCCTCCGGCCAGGCCTGCTTGTAGACACGGTCGTGCCCGAGCGCGTCGTACACGTCGGCCAATGCGAGAATGCGTCCGTAGCGGTGGATTTCCTTGCCCTTGAGGCCTTCCGGGTAGCCGGTGCCGTCATAGCGCTCATGATGCTGGGCCGCCATGATGGCGGCAATCCGGAACAGCGGCAGGTTCGACTTGGAAAGGATTGCCTTTCCGGTGAGCGCATGTTCTCGCATGATGACGAGCTCGTCGCGCGTGAGCGCACCTCGCTTGTTGAGGATGAACTCGGGCACCACGATCTTGCCGATGTCATGGAACGCGGCGGCCATGCCGATGAGCTCGCGGTCGCGCGCGTCAACGCCCGAGTGCTGTGCCAGCAGCCGGGCGATGGCTGCGACACGGTGGACGTGGAAGACCGTCTCCCCGGACCGGGCCTCGAGCAGTTCACCCAGATTGAGGATGAGCTCGCGCTGGGTCGCTTCGTTCTCACGGCGCAGCAGCAGGTTGTCGAAAGCAGCCGACACGCTGGCGATGAACACCTGGATGAGCTTCGAAATCCATTCGTTCACCATGGGCTGCCCGCGCAGATGCAGATACCCGTTGATGCCCATCGTCGATCCGACCTGGATCGTGATGCCGTCATCATGGAACCGGATGCGATCCGTATGCAGGATCTCCTGGAGAAACGGCTCGGGCAGTTCGGGCGGGAGCCCGTGACGCAGGGCGAAGACACCCGTGCCGTCCTGCACCTCGAGGGCGATGTTGTCGGTGCTCATGGCAAACAGCATGTCGTTGCAGCCCTCCGGATTCCATAACGCCAGGAGCGGCTTGAGCTGTTCGAGCACCGTACCCGCGAACTGCTTGAGGGTATGGGTCCGGAAGAGCATGGGGTTCTTTTCCACGAAATGATGCAGGGCGAGCCGGTTCTGCTCGATTTCCCTCATCTGTTGCCAGGAGCGGAGCGCGGTCATCAACGTGACACGCAGCTTCTCGATCGAAAGCTCCGTTTTCTCCTTGTAGTCGTTGATGTCGTACCGGCTGACCGCCTCCATCAGGGGCGCCTTGCCTGGCTGGCCCGTGCGGATGATGAGCCGGATGATGGTGTTTCTGCGTTCCTCGCGGATGTGACGGATGAGCTTGAATCCGGTGTCCTCCTCCTCCATCACCACATCGAGCAGCGCGACCGCGATATCGGGGATCTCATCGAGCTTGCGCTTGCACGCGGCCGCGTTTTGCGCCTCATGGACGACGACGCGGCGTCCGAGGAACTCGAAGTCGTCGAGCACCATGCGCGTCACGGCCAGCATGTCTGGCTCGTCATCCACGATCAGGACATTCCAGACCTTGACGTCTTCCGTCATGCTTGTCCCCCGTCTTGTCCGCCGCCGCACGCCGGGCTCATCCGGAAGGATGACTCGCATCGCGTCGTTGCGACTTGCGCCTGCCATATCGGTATGTTACCCACCCCGTGTCATCGGGAATCACATGGAAAAAGCACCGGATATCCGGTGCTTTTTCGAACGACTGTCATGATGCCCGTTTCCATCGTTACGACGGCGACGGCGGAACAGACCGGTGGCATGAGGGAACGGTCCGCGCCGAGCGCACGGATCCGCCATGACGCATGCGGATTCCGCAGGGAACGCGCGGACTCGCCGGCGCACGAACGGGCTCGCCTCAGAGCATGCGGGACAGCAGCTGGTTGCTTCTGTCGAGGAACTCGGACATCGCCTGTCCGTCGAGCGGCTTGTGGCCCATCATCGCGATGTCGTGGATGTGGCGGGCGGCGAACTTCACGTCCTCCTCGCGCGACGAATCGCCGTCAAGTTCCATCAACCGCTTGATGAGCGGATTGCGCAGGTTCAGGACAAGCGTTTCCTCGTTGGGGAACATGGACGCCATGTCCATGCCGCCGCCGAAGGAACGGCTCATTTCGCGGAACCGGCGCGATTGCTCGGAAAGCAGGATGACGGCGGGGGTCCCTTCGCTCTTGAGTGCCTCGACATTCACCTTCAGCGCATCGTTGCCGACCGCGGTGCGGAAGATCTTCTCGAGTTTTTCCGTGTGCAGCTTCTTCGTCTCCTCACCCGGCGCGTCCTCATGCTTGAGGGTGTCGGTGATGTCGGCGTCGATGCGCAGGAACTTCACATCATGGTTCTTCTCCTCGAGGAAGGAGATGAAGTGGTTGTCGATCATGGTGTCGAGCACCACGGCCTCCATGCCGTGCTCCTTGAACATGCGCACGTACTGGGCCTGCTGCTTCTCGTCATTGACATAGTAGACCGTGTTCCTGTGCTTGCCCTCGACAGACTCCAGGTATTCGGGCAGGGTGATGTGACGGCCTTCCGTGGTCTTGTAGATCACGATGTCCTTGACCTTCTCGTGGAACTTGTCCTCGCGCATGCAACCGTACTTGACGAAGGGATGGATGTCCTTCCAGTAGCCCACGTAATCGTCGTGGTCCTTCTTGTACAGCAGCTGCAGCTTGTCGGCCACCTTCTTGGTGATGTGGCCGGAGATCTTGTGGACATAGCCCTCGTTCTGCAGGAAGCTGCGCGACACGTTCAGCGGCAGGTCCGGGCAGTCGAGCGTGCCCTTGAGCAGCAGCAGGAACTCGGGGATGACCTCCTTGATGTTGTCGGCGACATAGACCTGGTTGTAGTACAGCTTGATCTTGCCCTCGCTCATCTCGAACTCGTGCTTGAGCTTCGGGAAGTAGATGATGCCCTTCATGTTGAAGGGGTAGTCCATGTTCACATGGATCCAGAACAGCGGATCGTTGAAGTCCATGAACACGTCGCGGTAGAAGGCCTTGTACTCCTCGTCCGTGCATTCGCGCGGATTCTTCAGCCACAACGGCGACGTGTTGTTGATGGGCTTGAGGGCTGCCTCCTCGAGCACCTCCTCGTCGCCTTCCTTTTCCGCCTTCTTGGCTTCCTTCTTTGAAATGGGCTTCTCGTCGGCGTCGTGGATGTAGATTTCGTACTGCAGGAAGGCGAAGTACTTCTTCAGTACCTCGCGCACGCGCCATGTGTCGAGGAACTCCTTGGAATCCTCCCCCAGGAACATGGTGATGGATGTGCCGACCTCGCCGCGTTCGGAGGCGCCCATCTCGTATTCGGTACCGCCGTCGCTCTCCCAGCTCACGGCCTCGGATCCGGTCTTGAAGGACAGCGTGTCGATGCGCACATGCGTGGACACCATGAACGAGGAATAGAAGCCCAGGCCGAAGTGGCCGATGATCTGCTGCTCGTCGGTCTTGTCCTTGTACTTCTCGAGGAAGTCCTGCGCGCCGGAGAAGGCGACCTGGTTGATGTAGGAGCGCACCTCGTCGGCCGTCATGCCCAATCCGTTGTCGGCAACCACGATGGTGCCGGCCTGCTTGCTGACGGTCACGTCAATGCGGCCCGCAAAACCCTCGGGCAGCGTCTCCTCGCCCATCGCGCCAAGCTTGCGCCGCTTCGTGATGGCGTCGGACGCGTTCGAGACGATTTCGCGCAGGAAGATGTCCTTTTCCGAATACAGCCACTTCTTGATGATCGGGAGCAGGTTCTCGGTATGGATGGAAATGCTGCCTTTTTCGATTGCCATTGTCTGCCTCCGGATTTCCCTGTCGTACGCAGCCGACATGCGTTTCATGAATGGATCGGCCGGTCGTCGGGATCGCTTTTCTGTCCGTTTTTGATGATAGCCAATAGGTCAGGGAATGTCAAGATGCAAATTGGCACTCTCACATCGAGAGTGCCAATTTCCATGACATGGTTGTGCCCGCCGGGAAACACAGATGGGATCAATGATGCTATTTGCCGACCACGGACAGGTTGTCTCGCGGGTTCCTGCGAACCGGATCACGCTCCGGCTCATCCTCCGCAAAACCCTGCATGAGCTTGATTTGCGCCTGCAACAGGCTTTCGGCGCGGATCCGGAAGGCTTCGAGCTCGCGCTGCAGACGCTCCTTCTCGAACAGCGTGCCGGCAATGTCCCGGTTGGCCTGATCGAGAATCGCGAGGGCCTTCACGTTCGCTTCCGCAACGATGTTCTCCGCCTGCTTCCTTGCGTTGGAGACGACCTCCTCGCTGGATTGCTGGGCGACGATGAGGCTGTTCTGCAGGGAGGTTTCGATGCCCTTGTAGTACTGCAGCTTCTCAAGCAGCTCCTCGTTCCTTTCGCGAAGCTTCGTGTTCTCCCTGATGTAGGCGGCATAATCCTCGACAACACGCGCGATGAGCTCGTACACCTGGTTCTGGTGCAGGCCAAGCGGCGTTTTGCGGAAAATCACGTTCTGCAGCTCATTTGGTGTGAAATTCATCCCATTCACCCCTTCCCGGATCGATCACGTCGTTCTGCTGCCTGGGGCACGGACTGGCTGTGCGGCGCAAGTGCAATGCAAGCCCTGCCATGCCCGGCAGGGCTCCATCGCATTCGAACCGCCCGAAAGCGATTGACCGCAAACATGTGACCGGTTATTTCACCCAGGAAAAGGAACCCTTGCTGCGGATGTCGTCACGCAGGTCGGCGGTGATGTCCACGCCATTCGGAACGGCGATGATGACACCGGAGGAGAGCTTCTCCATGTCGCCGTCAATGCAGTAGACCGCGCCGGAAAGGAAGTCGACCATGCGCTGCGCAAGCTGCGGATCGGTCTTCTCGACGTTCATGATCACGGTGCTGCGGGAACGCAGGTGATCGACGAGTTCCTTCATCTCGAGGATGTTCTGCGGGGAACGGATGATGACCTTGCGGTCGGTCGGCGCGGTCAGCGGAACAACCTTGCCCTGCGGCTGGGCCTTGCGCTGCATGCGGGACGAGACGTCGTTGACCGGTGCGGCTTCCTCCGCGAGCGGTTCGTCGTAATAATCGTCTTCCTGTTCAGCCTGGGTTTCCCAACCGAAAAAATCGAGCAGCTTGTTGATAGCTCCTGCCATGGTGGATTCCTCCGTTTTTCCTTCGTGCGTTTATGTCATGGCCGTGCGGCCCGACATGCCTCTGCAGGTACAGTGCGTGTTTATCCTTCGTACGGGGTCTTCAAACACCGGTTCATGCGCCGCGGGCACCGAAGATGGCGGTGCCGACACGGACAAGGGTTGCGCCCTCCTCCACGGCAATCTCGAGATCGCCGCTCATGCCCATGGACAAATGTCGCATGACAACATTATCCAACCGCAGCGATTGGATGTCAATGGCCTTTTGACGAAGGTCACGGAAATGACATCGAACCATTTCCGGATCGGCCTCGTTCGGTGCGACCGTCATCAGTCCGAGCAGGTCGACACATCCGCTGTCCGAAGCCGCGCGGACAAGCGGCGCCAATCCTTCCGGACGGACCCCTCCCTTGGATGCCTCCCCGGATACGTTCACCTCCACCAGCGCCCGCCAGCGACAGCCGGTGCGCTTCGACACGCGCACCATCTCCTCGAGCAGCTCCAGGCGGTCGAGTGAATGAATGAGCACATCGCGTCCGGCCAGTTGACGCACCTTGTTGGTCTGCAGCCGCCCGATGAAGTGCCAGTTTCCCGCGCCATCGGTCGAAGCGGTTTTGCGCAGGTACTCCTGGACGCGGCTTTCTCCAAAGTCCGTCAACCCCAACATCATCGCCTCCCGGATGGCGGGCACGTCGACGGTCTTGCTGACCGCGACCAGCATCACGTCCTCCGGATTCCGCCCCACACGCGCCGCCGCGGCGGCAATGCGTCCGCGCACCGCGGCAACCCGATCCTCCATGCCCTCTCCGCATCGTGCCATCCGTGCATTCCTTTCCTGGTGCGATTCCTCACAAGTCAGGCTGTCATCCTTACATCATGCCGATATAATGTTCACAACCGCACGCGCGCAATGGATCCACCACATCCGCAAACTCACCGTCCCAAACCGGTCTCACCGCGGCAGCACCTGTCCGTCAAGCAATCCGTCCGGATCCTGCAGGTATTGGTCATAGACCGAGACCCGTTGATTCGCAACCGCATTGTCCAGGTTGTCGATGATCGCCCAGGCATCCTGTTCCCCCAGGATCCGGATGCGCCGGACGGATGCCTTGTTCATTTTCCTGAGCATGATGTCCGCCGTGCCGTCGACCGTGTTGCGGTTGAACAGCGCCTTGCGGGGCACCTTCATGCCTTCGAGGCGCCGGATGACGAGGTTGCCGGTGACCTTGCGGAGCTCCATGGTCTGCTCCACGCGGCGGTTGATGCGTCCGACGACCAGGGTCTCCCCCTTGCCGTCGGCTGACTGGATGACTGAATCAAGGCGCATGTCCAACCGTCCGTCAACGCCCTGCACCTCCATCTCGATCCGGCTCTCCTCCTGCGCGAGCCTTGCCGACTCATAACGGCTGGAGAGCGTTCGGCCATGCGCCGCATCCACTGTGAAGACCAACCAGCAGGCGTCGTTCTGCACGAGCTTGGCATACGGGTCGGAAGCCTTGACCGGGATCTGTTCGGGCGTCACCCACGCCGTGGCTTCCACCGCGGCATCGGGGTGCAGCGCGATCGAACCCGCCGTAAGGCTCGGAACGATATCCGGCGTCAGCACATTTTCAAACCCGTCGAACCGGTAGCAGATGATGCCGGGCATTTCGGCACGTACCGGCTCCAATGCCTTCCCCATGCGGGTCTTGAGTTTCTGCAGCTCCTGCTTTTCCTCCTCGAGGTATCCGGCCGCCTTGCTGCTGTTGACAAGACTCGTCGCCTGATCCGCCAGCAATCGGTCGACATGGTCGCGGATCCGTGCGACAGCGGTCAGATCGCCGTTGTTCGCCGCGGCGGGAAGGCCGGACGATTCCTGGTCCACGGCCGCCGCCATCGCCAGCATGTCTGCGTTCCCCGCTTCCCGTGCGGCGGCGGCAACTCGCCGGAGCACCTCCTGGCGGGCATTGTCGTACTGCGCATACATGTCCTGGGAGCCGCCCGCGAGGAAAGAGGCGATTTCACCGCCGAGCGGCACCTTCTCGCCGTAGCGCGCCACCGGCAGAATCATGCCGCTGTCCGGCGCGGCCAGCAGCTTCTCATCCCGGACGAACAGACCGGTCACCGGCGTCTTCAGCTCCAGCACGGCCTCCTGGATGATGCCGCTTTCAATGCCCTTGGTGAAGAACCATTTCCACATCGCCGGAATGTACAGCGCCATGACAAGCACCACCAGGACGCCAGCCAGCCTGCCACCGTTCCCGCGTCTGCGACGCGCGCCTTTCCTCCTGGTCATGCCTGCATCCTCCGGTTCCGTTCTCCTTGTTGCGGGGACAATCACATGCCGGTTGCGGCATGCGGATCGAGCAGTCCGTTCCTGCGCATCTCCTCGCAGGCGCGCAGGATGCCGAGCTTCGCGTGCGCGTAGACCAGACCGCCCTGCATGTAGGCCGTGTAGGGCTCGCGGATGGGCGCGTCCGCGCTCAGCTCGATCGAGGAGCCCTGCACGAAGGCGCCGGCCGCCATGATGACGGGGCTGTCATAGCCGGGCATGTCCCATGGCTCGGCGCTGACGAACGAATCGACCGCGGACGCCTTCTGCACGCCCTGGCAGAAGGCGACGACCGCCGCCGCGCTGCCGAGGCTGAACGCCTGTGTGAGATCGCCGCGCGGATCCTGCGGGCCCGGCCAGGCCTCATAGCCGAGCGACTCCATGAAGGCGGCCGCGAACACGGCTCCCTTGAGGCTCTCGATGACCACGTGCGGGGCCATGAAAAACCCCTGGAACATCAGCCGGTTCTGGCCGAGCGTGGCGCCCACCTCGCGGCCGATGCCCGGCAGCGTCATGCGCCATGCAACCAGCTCCACAAGCTCGCGCCGGCCGGCGACATATCCGCCGGCATGCGCCAGCCCGCCGCCCGGGTTCTTGATGAGGGATCCGGCCATGATGTCCACGCCCACATCGGTGGGCTCGCTCATTTCGGTGAACTCGCCATAGCAGTTGTCGACCATGATGCGCACATCGGGCCTGATGGAGCGGATCTCCTCCACCGCCTGCCGGATATCCTCGATCAGAAGCGGCTTGCGGCGTGAATACCCGCGCGAGCGCTGCAGGAATACAACCCTCGTGCGGTTGCCGATCGACGCCCGGATGGCCGGCATGTCGAGGGTACCGTCGTCCGCAAAATCGACCTGCCGGTAGGTGATGCCGTATTCGGCCAGGGACCCCGCGCCGTGCGTTCCCCGCAGGCCGATGACCTCCTCGAGTGTGTCGTACGGTTTCCCAGTGACGGACAGCAGCTCGTCGCCCGGACGCAGCAGCGCATACAGGCACAGGGCCAGCGCATGCGAGCCGCAGGTGATCTGCTGGCGCACCAGCGCGTCTTCGGCGCCGAAGGCGGTTGCGTACACCTCCTCGAGCACCTCCCGACCGCGGTCGTTGTAGCCGTAGCCCGTGGTGCCGCCGAAGTGGCTGTCGCTGACGCGATGCCGCTGCATGGCGGCGATGACCTTGAGCTGGTTGGCCTCGCGGATGCGTTCCAATGCCGCAAACCGTTCCGCCACGGCGGCCTCTGTTGCGGCGGCACGAGCCGCCAGCAAGGGGTCGATGCCAAACCGGGCGAACGCTCCGGCCGATGCTGCCTGTTCCATTCCGTTCAATCGGGTTGTCCTTCCTTGTCTTCGACATCATCCATGATGGCGCTTTCCTGCCCCGCATGCGCCTCATCTGCAGCAGGCCCGCCGCTGCCTGCGCCCGGGATCGGGCCCGCCTCGCCGGCTGACACCCCCGCCGTTCGGGTGTCGGTATCGGCCGTTTCCAGGCCGGCGTTGCCGCCGAGCTTTTCCTCGAGTGCGCTGAGGCGGTCCTCCACCTCGTCGCGCGAGACGGTCGTCGTGTACCAGAACTTCTTGCTTGCCGCGGTCTGGTACATGCGCAGCGCTTCCTGGTCGCGATCGCACGCCTCCAGCAACCGTCCGTAGTTGTACCAGGCATCGGGGAAGGAAGGCTCGAGTTTCATCAGGTCGTCGTATACACGCAGTGCGCCGGCGGTGTCTCCCGCCATCAGCAGGGCGCTGCCGTAATTGTCAAGGATGACCGGGTTCTTCCGGTTGTACTCGTATGCCTCGCGGTTGAAGGCGAGCGCCTTCCCGGCGTCGCCGCGCTCGAGATGGAAGAATCCCATTGTCGAGTAGGCCGCCGTCGAGCGGTAGTTCTCCATGACCTGCTCGAGCAGCTCGAACGCCTCGTTGACCTGCCCCTTCTTCCACAGCAGCAGCGACATCATCATCTGCGCGTTGTACTTCTCATCGGGCTTCCTGGCCTTGGCTACCGCCACGGAGAGCATGCGTTCCGCCTCGACGGGAGAACCCGTCTTCAGATACAGAAATCCGATGGAGGCGCGAAGCACGGCGTTGTCCGGATCCGCCTCGACCGCCTTCTTCATGTGCAGGCGCATGTTTTCCATGTCGCCTGACAGGAAGTGCTTCTCGACCGCCTTGTAGTGGAGGATGCCGCGGCGCCGCCACAGCATCCAGCCGATGATCAGCACCAGCACGAGAAGCCCGCCGAAAAAGCCGAACTGCGCGAAGCCCAGGTACAGGGCGAGCAGCACGAGGCCGGCTGTGACAATGCGCTTGACCATATTGCTGTCTTTCATGGGTGGGTGCCTCCGAATCGCATGCCTTGCATTTCCCCGCCGGAATCGGGAGAATGGAACGGGAGATGTGCAGTGCATGGCACATGACGGGTCAAAGCCCGTTTACATCCCATCTTACCACAGGTTCGCGCCGCCTGTCCAAGCGGCGCGGCCACGGAGGTGATCGATTGTCGACGAACCGAATCCGCCACCGGACGGAGGATGCTCCGCCGAACAGGACGCCGGGAAGGCCGCAGCTGTCGGCACCGCTGCTGTCCGCGCTGCTGCTGCTGTGCGTGCTGCTGCCGTCCGCTACAGGCTGCTCACGCCAGGCGACCGGTCCATCCCTGTCGCCCGCTGCCTCGTCAGGCACGGCAACATCCGAGCCATCCGCATCGGTTGACGCCACCAATCCGCCTTCCCCGGCATCCGCCTCGACGCCGGCTGTCCCTACCGCCACACCGGAACCGCTCATCCGCATCGGCCCCCCGGATGGCCTTGATGCCGGGGATACAATCGAAGCCTCCCTTTCGGCTGATCTGGACGGTGACGGCATCGCCGAGTCGGCCTGGCTCGTCCGCGATGATTCGGATGCGATCCGGTTGTGGATCTCATCCGCCGCCGGAACGACTTCACGCCGGCAGGTCACCGGGCGGACCGGCACGGCGGACGTGCAGACCGATCATCCGGTCATCCGCTTTGATGCGGTCCGCCTCGAGCAGGGCGGCGGGCTCGTTCTGGCTGTCGGCTTCAACGTTCGTTCCCAAGGGGAGATCGCCTGGGCGCTTTACCGTCATGCGCGGGAAGAAGCTCCGGCGCTGCTGCGGCTGGAGCCCTGGACTGCGGCGGGAGTGGAGATCCGTGATGTGAACGGGGACGGTCTGGCCGAGCGAGTCGAAACGACCGCCCATGTCATCCGGATCGATCGGTATGAGGAAACAGCGGATGGCTGTGCGCCGTTCCGCCTTCGGACACATGCCGCCAACCCGCCGGACTGGTCGGATCCGGTCATTGCCGCCGAATCCTGGCTCTTCCTGCTCTACAACGGCATCGATCCGAACAACGCGTTGCCGGCGGATACCGAGATTGGCGCCACGGACGAGCCGGACGGGCCCTATGATCCACGCCTTCACGGGAGCATCTTCACAGCCTTTCCCGTGAAGGCGGGTGCACCTTCGGACATTGCCTTCATCGATGAAGGCAAACCGTACGATGACGGGCTCCCGCAGGCGGAAGCGGTCCTGCTCTCCGCCGCCGGCACGGGCGCGGAGGTCCGCCTGACCGATACCGCCGCCGCCAACTCCGAGCTGACTGCCTCCGTGCGCATCCGGCTTGAACACAACGCGGGTGATCCGGTGAAATGGGACGTGACGGAGGTTGTGCCGGAATACGGCGCGGCACTCTGTCTTGCGGAGGACGACGACAACAGGATGCGGCTGACGCGGGTTCCCGTGTTCCTGCCGCAGGCCGAGGCGGCCACGGGATACAAGACCCTGCTGCGGGAACTGGCGCGGGAGACGGGCATCGAGGTGGAAGCGGTCCGGCTCGAGGGCAGCCGCGTGCATGCGGATCTGGCCGGGCCGATGCGTTTGTTTCTGAACCAGGGTTCGACGGGCTCCTCGATGCGCGTGAACACCCTGGTGAGAACCCTGCTGACCCTTCCGGGTGCGGCGGATGTGCGTGTGACCATCGGCGGCGAGGCGGATGTGGAGATGGACCATTTCAGCTTCCGGGGCATCAGCCGCCTGGATGCGGATGGCGCGCTGGTGCAGGTGGCCGACAAGCTGCCGGCGGAACCGCGGTCCCCTGAGGAAGCCGTGGCCCTGTTGTTCCGCGCGCTGGCCGACCGTGACTGGGAAACCCTCTCCCGTTTTTCCGATCCGGCGGATGGCACCACGCTGGGCATCTATGGATTCCTGGAGGACGCCCCCGTGGTGTGGAGCCGCATGGACTGGCTTGCCATTCCGTGGGACGATCGCTTGGGCGACTTCGGCGCCTATGACGGTTCCGGCTTTCGCATGCGGCTGTCCGCCGATGCGTGGTTGACGGAGTTTTTCGTGCCATCGGCACCGTACAAGGCATGGCAGGTGGCAAGGGATACCGGCGACGAAGTTCATGCCAGTGACCGCAGCCTCGCGTCCAACCGGTGGCCGGACGATGTCCGCATCACCTGCAGATGGCCCGGGACGGCGCAGTATGACGGCATGGACTGGCGGTCCCTGACTTTCGTGTTGCGCCGGCATGGGGCTGTATGGCGGCTGGTCGGGTTGGTGTCGAACCAATGGACGATCTGATCCGGGTGTCGAACCATTGGACGGCCTGTTGCGGGTGTCACACCAGTCGCCGGATCACGATGCCCGTGCGTCCCTTGCGTGATACACCACCGACCGATTCGATGACAGCGCGTCCCTTGCCCCGCAACGAGAGCATGCCGCCCTCCCGAACGGCCCGGGCGGGATTGGTCTGCACTTCCCAGTCAAGCGACAGCTTCTCCGCCCGGATCCATTCCGTCATGCGCGTGCGGGAGACGGAAAAGGCCAGCGCCGCAACGGCATCGAGCCGCATCGACATCACCGTGCCGCGGATCTCCCGTTCCCTGCGTTCCGGCATGGCCAGCGAATCCGGATCTCCGGGGGCCACCTTGACCGATTCGGCACCCACCTGCTCGAGCTGGGTGAGGATGAAACGGGACACATCCGCCATCACAAACAGGCTTGCACCGTTGGGCGTGACCAGGATATCCCCGACCGTCTCCCGCCTGATGCCCAGTCCCATGAGCGCACCGAGCCAGTCGCGGTGCGTGAGCGCTTTCCCGCCGCCGCGCCCGGATATGCCGGCGTCCAGAAGGACCAGCGGCGGTTCGTCATCGACTTCCCACTCCACATCCGGCTGAAAACCGGCCAGCGTCCGCTCCGCGTCTTCGTAACCGCCATCAAACCGCAATGCGACGCCACCATCGGGCGGGCATGCGGCGAACGCCTTCTCCGCGAGGCTTCTCTGGTGCGGATCGAGAAAATGCGACCAGGCGCAGCTGGCAGTGGCATCGGCCTTTTGCGCCTTGTCCGCCAGATGGGACAGCAAGAGCCGCTCCTCGCTGTTGCCGGCAAAACGGAGCAACTTGTCACGATTCATGCATCGGCCCCTTCCGGGGAGGCAATGTCCTCGTCCTGTGTCACAGTCTCCCGCGCGACAGCCGCTTCATCAAAGGCCCCCATCGCCGTCTCCCGCGCGACTTCCGCTTCATCAAAGGCACCCGTCGCCGTTTCCCCCGCGACTTCCGCATCCCCTGCGGGCGCCGCCGCCTTCTCCCCCGCGGCTTCCATC
>JAEXRM010000186.1 GCA_023440865.1 Bacillota bacterium | reverse complement strand
CTTCTGGGCGCCACGGTACAGGCTGCCGTCGTAATCGACCGAGATGCCGCTGATCTTCACGCCGAACAGGTCCTTGAGCTCGTTTTCGTACAGGAACGCCGGCGGGAAGATGCGGCTGATGCTCACGATTTCGCCGTCGACCGGCAGGATGACGCGGTAATTGACGAACTCGAGGTTCAGGTCGAACGTGTAGTTGAGCTCGAAGCCCGCCTCCACGCGCACGCAGTGGATCTGCACGAGCCGGTATCCGTCGCGCTTCATCAGGTAAATGCCATGGATGAGTTCTTCAGGCGTGGTGACGATCAGCCGCTGACTTTCGTACATGGTTCGCGCCTCCTTTCATCTTCATGCGCTTCGTGCGCTCGATCATTTCCTTGCGCTTTTCCTTGAACAGGCCGACCGCCTTGACAACGCCGTCGATGATGGCCTCGGGGCGGGCCGCGCAGCCGGGCACGTACAGGTCGACGGGCAGGATCTTGTCCACGCCGCCGAGCACGTTGTAGCATTCGGCGAAGATGCCGCCGGACGTGGCGCAGATGCCGACCGCCACGACAACCTTCGGATGCGGCATCTGGTGGTAGATCTGCCAGACCGTCTCCTTGTTCTGTTCATTGACGGAGCCGGTGATCAGCAGGATGTCCGCATGCTTGGGATTGCCGGTGTTGATGACGCCGAAACGCTCGACGTCGTATAAGGGGGTCAGGCAGGCGAGCACCTCGATGTCGCAGCCGTTGCAGCTGGATCCGTCATAATGGATGATCCAGGGCGATTTCGAAAAGAAAGGCATGAAGCACCTCCATGGGGTGGATGTCCGTTCCGTGGGGGATCCGGGGATCGATGAACGGTTCCCGCGCCGTCGGCCTCCGACGGACACTGGCGGTTCCGGATCGATTCATTTGTGCAGCAGCTGCAGGATGATGACGTTGGCGAAGCCAAGCGTCGCCGCCACACCCCAGGAGGAGGACATGACCAGCTGCCATTTGACGCGTGCGAAGCTGTTGTCGATGAGGATTTCGAGGAAGTAGACCACCGCGCACACGGCCAGGCCGGCGGCGATGCCCCAGGGAGAAGCCCAGGCGAAGAACAGGAACACGAAGCCCATCAGGAACATGTTCTCGTACCAGTGGGCGATTTCGATGAGGGCGAGCGTGGAACCGGAAAACTCGGTCGTGATGCCCTTGACCAGCTCCTGATGCGCATGGTGCGACATCGAGAGGTCGAAGGGGGATTTGCGCAGCTTGATCGTGAGGATGTACACGAAGCCCGTGAAGATGCCGGGCAGATAAGGGATGAGCGGCTGTTTCACGGCGACGAGGTCGGCCACATTGAAGGTGCCCGCCCCCTGGTTCTTCGTCGCCAGGTAGAAGCCGATGGCCACGAGGAACACCATCGGCTCGTACGCCATCATCTGCATCAGCTCGCGCAGCGCGCCGATGCTCGAGTACGGGGAGTTCGCCGAGTAGGCGCCCAGCACCAGGAAGATGTTGGCCAGCGTCAGCGCGAAGATGACCAGCAGCAGGTCGCCGCCGGAGAAGAACAGCGCGCCGGTGAAGATGACGCCGATGAGGAAGAACAGGATGTAGAAGTTCTGCACCCGGTTGACGGCGACGGACTCCTTCTCGAAGAGCTTGAACACGTCGTAGAACGGCTGCAGGACCGGCGGACCGAAGCGGCCCTGCATGCGGGCGGTGATCTTGCGGTCGATGCCGGCGAGCAGGCCGCCGGCGAGCGGGGCGAGCAGGATATAGAGGACGACAATCATCCAAGTGCTCACAGGACACCTCCGAGCGCCATCAGCAGCACGACGGCCAGCGTGGCGGCGCAGGAAGCGACGCCGATGGTCGACAGTTTCGTCTCATTGAGATAGCGGTCCATGTACCAGTTGGCCAGATACAGTTCCTTGGGCTTTCCGAACGAATCGGTGAAGGTGCGGTTGTCGCCCCGGTTCACACCGGCCATGTAGGAGGAGATGATGCGGTCCTCCTTCAGCTGGATGAAGACGTACATGCCGACCGGCACCAGCAGCACCATGCCGAGCATCAGCAGCATGATGTTCGTGTTGCCGGCGGAGAGGATGCTCTGGAGCTGCGGGCCGTAGAAGCCCTCGAGATACGGCTCGATGACCTGGTTGGAGATGGCCGGGAACACGAAGCACAACCCCACGGTCAGCAGCGCATGCACACCGAGCGACACCCATTCGTCTCCCTTGATGTGGTTTTTCAGCCGGTTGCTCCGGTCGAGTACGGCGACGATCTTGCCCATCCACTTCGTCCAGTAGAACAGGGTGGCGGCGGAACCGAACACCAGGGCCATGACGACGAGTACGTTGTTCGAGTCGATGAAGGCCTTGAGCGCGGCCCATTTGGAAATGAGCATGCCGAACGGGGCGAGGAACATGCCGGCGATGCCGACAGTCAGGAAGACGGCCATTTCCGGCAGCTTCATGATCAGGCCGTGCATGTCCTCGATGTCGCGGCTGCCCAGGTTGTGCTCCACGGTGCCCACGGAGAGGAACAGCAGCGACTTCGAGACGGCGTGGAAGATGATCAGCAGCACGCCGGCCCAGACGGCCTCGTAGGTGCCGACGCCGCCGCAGGCCACGATCAGGCCGAGGTTGGCGATGGTGGACCAGGCGAGCAGCTTCTTGCCGTCCGTCTGGGAGATGGCGGCCAGGGAGGCCAGCAGGAACGTGATGCCGCCGACGATGGCGACCATCAGGCCCGCGATGTTGCCCGTGAGGATGGGGGAGAGGCGGATGATGAGGTACACACCCGCCTTGACCATGGTCGAGGAGTGCAGCAGCGCCGAGGAGGGCGTCGGTGCGACCATGGCGCCGAGCAGCCAGCTCGAGAAGGGCATCTGTGCGGCCTTGGCCAGGCCGGCCAGCGAAAGGAGCGCGGCCGGCACGACGATGACGGCGCCGGCAAGCCCTTGCGCGAGCAGGGAGGACAGCTCGACCGTCTTCATGAAATGACCGACATAGAACAGGCCGCCGGCAAAGCCGACGCCGCCGAGCAGGTTCATGTTCAGGGCGCGGAAGGCGTTGGTGATCGCCTCCTTCGAGCGGGTGTAGCCGATCAGCAGGAAGGAGCACAGGGTGGTGACCTCCCAGAAGAAGTACATCCACACGAGGTTGTTCGAGATCACGATGCCGAACATCGCGGACAGGAACAGGAACATCAGGGAAAGGAAGAAGGAGGTCCTGTCCTGCAAAGACGCGGAGCGTTTTGCAGGTTCCTCCCGTGCGTTCCGGGAAATGCTGCCGTCATGGTCCTTGTACTCGGTGTGGTGGTGGTGGTAATCCTTCATGTAGGCGACGGCGTAGACGCAGATGAGGCTGCCGACGATGCCGATGATGAGGATCATGATGACGGCCAGCCGGTCGATCACGATGTCGCTCGCCACCTCGATGCCGTGGCCCTCCGTCAGCTCGAACCACACCAGCAGCGGTGCCTGGACGAGTGTCAGGAAAATCGGCACCAGGCGCTTGTGCTTGATCGAGACCCCGATGACGAAGCACGCCATGGCCACGTCGAGGGCCAGCATGCCGTATCCGAGCCATTCGGCCTCGATGCGGATGGCGGTGTCGGCGCCAAGATACAGCCAGGCGGCATAGCCGGACGCCGCGGCGATCAGCAGCGCGGAAATCCGGACAAGGAAGCCACGGATCTTCGCGTTGCGGACCGATGCGACGAGGATGGCCGCCAGCAGGGGGAACAGGAGCAGGAAAAGCAGGACGTTCACAGCATCACCCCGTATTCTGTTATTTGCGGCATGCAGGCGGGGACGTATCCGGCAACTGCCGGAGCCGTGCATTCGGATCGGACCGGGTGGATCGCTTGCCCTGTTGCGGGAAGATCCATTTGTCCGAGCGGGTGCGGCCTTCACCTAACCGCCATATTGTATATTGGTTTTTGTATACACGCAACAATCGTTATTTTCATGACAAATAGGGTTTCCTCCCTGCATTTGCCTTCCAGTCATGAATACTTCGCCACGCGCGATCCAACCATTTTCCGCAACGCGCGCGGATCCTTCCGAGGCGAACGCGGTGCAGCGGATCCGCGGGGTGCTGCCGATTCCGGATTGCCGGTCGTCCGACCCTGTGTTATCGTGGGAAGGGGCCGCGCCCGCCGCCCCATGACGGCGTCCGTCCTGCGGCGCGCGTCGCTGTGGAGGATGACCATGAAGGAACATATCTATACGATCCCCGTCACGGAGGCGTTCGCGGAGGACTGCGAGTGTCCGTTGTGCTACTGCCGTCGCAGGCTGGAAAGCGAGGCGCTCGAGTATGAACTGGGCGCGGCGATGATGGAGCCCGATCACCGCATCGGCACCAATCACTCGGGCTTTTGCCCGCATCATCTCGAGAAGCTCCACAACCTGCAGAAGAACAGGCTTCCGTACGGGCTTGTCCTCGACACGCACATGGCGGAGCAGAACAGGGCGATCGCGGAGATCTACCGCAAGGTCGGCGACAGGCTTGCACAGGAAAGCCAGGAGGGTGTGCTGGCGGCGACGAAGGGGAAGCTCGCGGGAAGGAAACCCGTGGCGGACACCCTGACGGCGGATCTTGCGGCGCTCCTCGACCGGCTGGTTCCCGATTGCGCCGTTTGCAGCCGGGTCGGCCACACGATGGAGCAGTTTGCCGACACCGTTGTCTGGCTGTTTTTCCGCGAGCCGGAATTCCGGCGGCGTTTCGAGGAGAGCAAGGGCTTCTGCCTGCCGGATTTCCGCCTGCTGCTCAAGGTGGCCGGGGACACGCTTTCCGCCCAGAAGAAGGCGATGTTCCTGCGCTCGCTTCTGCCGCTTGAGATCGAGAACCTCGAGCGAGTGCAGGCGGATGTGCACTGGTTCACCCAGATGTTCGACCACCGCAACCGGGACGCGGACTGGAAGAATTCCCGCGACGCGCTGCAGCGGGCCGTCCAGAAGCTGGCCGGACCGCTGGATCTGCTGTAGGGAGCCGGAACACACGGCTGAGCGGACCCGCCGAGCCATCGAAAGGCACGGCCGGAAGCGCGCATCCCGAAGCGTGCGGTCAGCGCGCCCGTCACGAAAGAAAGCGGCCCGATACGCACGGCCGCAACGCGTGCCTTTCATGTGTGCGCATGGGGAGAGAGGGAGCCGATGGAATCGAAGCGATATGACTATGAGGCATTGAAGGCGGTCATTGCGAGGCTGCGGGCGCCCGACGGCTGTCCGTGGGACCGCGAGCAGACCCACGAGTCGCTCAAGCGCTATCTCATCGAGGAAACGTATGAGACGCTCGAGGCCATCGATGCGGGGGATGACGCGAAGATCTGCGACGAGCTCGGCGACGTGCTGCTGCAGGTCGTGCTCCACGCGCAGATCGCAGCCGAGGAAGGGCGTTTCACGCTGGACGATGTGGTGCATGGCGTCGCGGCGAAGATGGTCGCGCGCCACCGGCATGTGTTCGGCGACGCGGAGGCGGCGACCGCCGCCGATGTGCTGAACCTGTGGGACGATATCAAGAAGCGGGAAAAGGGACATGCGACACACACGCAGAACCTGCGCGACGTGCCGCCCCACCTGCCCGCCCTCATGCGCGGCTACAAGGTGCAGCACAAGGCCGCGAAAGCCGGGTTCGACTGGGACAGCATCGATGGTGCCTGGCAGAAGGTCCGCGAGGAGATCGGCGAGCTCGAGGCCGCCGCAGCAGCGGGCGACAAGGGGCACATGGAGGAGGAGCTGGGCGACTTGCTCTTCGCGGTGGTCAACGTCTCCCGGTTCATGGACATCCAGCCGGAGCTCGCCCTGACCGGCACCATCGAGAAATTCATCCGACGCTTTGCAGGCGTCGAGGCCGAAGCCGCCGCGCAGGGGCACCGGCTTGAGGACATGACCCTTGCCCAGATGGACGCGATCTGGGACCGGGTGAAGCAGCAGGAGAAGTCGTCAGGACCGCGATGACACGCCCGCCGCATGACGTGGGCGGCATGCGGGACAGAAGGAGAGCCGGCCCGTCGGGAGCACCGGCGTGCACGAAACAAGGAGATGCATCATGAGACTCGACAAGTACCTCAAGGTCAGCCGCATCATCAAGCGTCGCACCCTTGCCAACGAGGCATGCGACCGCGAGAAGGTCACCCTCAACGGCCGCGTCGCCAAGGCGGGCGCGGAAGTGAAGGAAGGGGACATCATCGAAATCCGTTTCGGGGAGAAGGTCACAAAACTGCGCGTGCTCAAGGTCGCCGAGTTCATGCGCAAGGAGGAGACCGCCGACATGTACGAGATCCTGTGACCGGCTCACGGCTGCTGTCGCAGACAAGGGGATCGGAGCAACCGCTTCGGTCCTTTTTTGTGACGGCGCATCCGGCGCAGGATGGAACGCGGCCGGCCGAAACCGGGGATGGTCGGAATTCCGACATGGCGTTCCTCATGCGTATGTCCGATCTGCCGTGAACGCGGGTTCATTTATAACGAAAACGACATGAACCGGGTTGGGATATAACGAAAAGGACACATTGTTTTCAAAGCCTCCGCCAACCACGTCGGAAAAACGTCAAACGGGTAGCCCGTCTGTATAGCATCCGTGAACGCGCGTTTATAGAATGGTGTTGTCAAATCACACAAACATCCTTCCCGTGCTTTGTTCAAAACCGTGAGATTACCAGTGACACCTGCTCCCGGCGCATATCGCCGCATGCCGCCCCGTGACAGCACAGCATCAGGCTCGAGACCCGGCAACCGTTTTCACAGGAACCATGAGGAGGTATCGATATCGTGTCAGCGATCACACCACCCGGAAAAGCCCTGGCATCGGCCGGCAAGGAACGGTTCTACCTGTCCAGCATCCTGTGCTGGCGCATCGTTCAGATTCTGTCCGTCCTGTCCCTCGCCGGCCTGCTTCTGCCCATGGCAAAGATCGCTTCGATCGGCGGCAAGAAGAATGTCGTCATCACGGGCATCCAGATCCTCTTCGGATCCCATGGCCTCACCAAGCAGCTCGAAAAGGCCAATCTCGGTGCGGGTGTCATGATGATCGCCACGGTCGTCTTCATGGTCGCCATGATCGCCGTCGTGTTCATCCGCTTCCAGAAGGCGAATTTCCTGCCGCTGCCTCTGGGATTGCTTTCGCTGGTGGGCGTGACCATTTCGGTCAACATGATGACCTGGCTGGTCAAGAAGGGCGGCGAAGTCCTGATCGGCGCGCGCGTCGTGATCGCCCTTGAGGCGCTCATCATGATCGCCACGATGCTGGCCGTCGTCCTCAAGCGCACCAATCCGAAGACGGGCGACTTCCGCAGCCATCTCGCCCTGTTCACGATGCTCATTCCGGGCCTGATCTACCTGATCGGCATCAACTACCTGCCGATGCCCGGCATCCTGCTGGCATTCAAGAAATACGTCGTCTCCGGTTCGAATGTCTTTGAAAACTTCTTCAAGAGCAAGTGGGTCGGTTTTGCGAACTTCGAGTTCCTGTTCGCGACGCCCGACGCCTGGCAGATCACACGCAACACGGTCCTGTACAACCTGGTGTTCATGGTGGTCGGCCTCGTGTTCAGCGTAGGCCTCGCCATCGCGATCACGGAGCTGCCAAACCGCCGTCTGGCCAAGGTCTACCAGACGTTCTACTTCCTGCCGTACTTCCTCTCCTGGATGGTCGTCGCCTACCTGGTGTTCGCGATGCTCAACTTCGATCTCGGCGCCATGAACAAGATCCTGGGATCCTTCGGCGTCGAACCGATCAACTGGTACCAGGAACCGAAGTACTGGCCGTTCATCTTCGTCATCGCCAACCTGTGGAAATACACCGGAAACGGTTCGGTCATCTACATCGCAGCCATTACCGGCTTCGACACGGAAATCTACGAGGCGGCCTCCATCGACGGCGCCAACAAGTGGAAGCAGATCACGAACATCACGATCCCCATGCTCATCCCGATGATGATCCTGCTGACGATTCTGGCCATCGGCCGCATCTTCACCGCCGACCTGGGCCTGTTCTTCTCGCTTCCGAGAGGCTCCGGCGCACTTCGTCCCGTCTACAATGTCATCGACGTGTATGTGTTCAATGCCCTGCGAGCCGGTACGAACATCGGTATTCCGGGTGCCGCCGCCCTGTTCCAGTCCGTGGTCGGGTTCGTCCTTGTGCTGACGACCAACGCCATCACCCGCAAGATGAGCCCCGACAACGCCCTGTTCTGAGTCGGCACACCGAAACGATGACACCTTGCACCGGCTGATCCGGTCCGGGACCGGACGCACACCAGGGAGGTTTCCGATGAGCTCAGTCACGATCGACAAGAAGCAGCTACAAAGCGCCAAGAAGGCGCTCAACCCGAACCGCATGAATACGGGCGCGGTGGTCATCCTCAACGCGATCTTCATCATCGGCGTGCTCGTGTGCATCCTGCCCGTGCTGCTGATCATCGCCGTTTCGTTCACCAGCGAGTCGAGCATCCTCAAGTACGGGTACCGGCTCATCCCCGTGGAGTTTTCCCTCAACACCTACAAGTTCCTCCTGAAGGATCCCGAAGTCGTCGTCAACGCCTACGGCGTCACCATCTTCACGACGCTGGTCGCGACCGCCGGCGGCCTCATCAACACGGCGTTGTTCGCCTACCCCATCAGCCGAAAGGATTTCAAGTTCCAGAACGAAGTCACGTTCTTCATGTTCTTCACGATGCTCTTCGGCGGCGGCCTGGTTGCCTACTACATCGTCATGACCGGCGTCTTCGGCATGCGCGACAACATCCTGGCGATGATCGTACCGTACTGCTTCAATGCCTTCTGGGTCATCGTCATGCGCACCTTCTACAAGAACCAGATTCCCGAATCGCTGATCGAATCGGCCCGCATCGACGGCGCCGGCGAGTGGCGCACCCTCCTGCAGATCGTGCTGCCGCTGTCGCTGCCCGGACTTGCCACCGTCGCCCTGTTCACCATGCTGGGCGTCTGGAACGACTGGTTCAACTGCGTCCTGTTCATCAACAACAACGACCTGAACAATCTGCAGACCATGATCTACCGGGCACTCAGCTCCGCACAGATGCTGCGCGACATCGTGGCCAAGATGGGCCAGTCCATCGACCTGGGCACCAGCCTGGCCGACATGCCGAACGAAACCTTCCGCATGGCCCTGTGCGTCATTTCCATCGGTCCGATCATCATGGCCTACCCCTTCTTCCAGAAGTACTTCATCCGCGGCCTTTCCGTCGGCGCCATCAAGGGCTGAGCACGAAGCGGGCTGCATGCGCCATGAGTTGATCGAACCCCAACCCCATTCTTCCCCTGCCCCGGACCATTCGGCATGCGGGCGGTTGTCGGGCCGTCCACTTGCCGGGAGGATACAACCCACAGACACCAAATCAAGAACAGGAGGATGTCAAATGAAACGGAACTCCAAGTCCCTGTTGGCACTCGTTCTGGCCGTGTTCATGGTCCTGACCGCCTTCGCCGGTTGCGGCAACGCCGCTCCCGCCGCCTCGAGCGCTCCGGAATCCAGCAGCGCGTCCGCAGAAGCCTCTTCCGCATCCGCCGAGCCGTCTGAATCCGCCGCAGCTTCCGAGGAAGCCCCGGCCCTCGCTGAATACGAAATCGTCTACTACATGCTCGCCAATACGATCTCCCCCGACCGTGACCTCATCGTCGAGAAGCTCAACGAAATGACCAAGGCGAAGATCAACGCCACCGTCAACATCGTGATGCTCGACTGGGGCACCTGGACCGACAAGTTCAACACCGCCATCAACGCCGGTGAAAAGATGGACATCGCCTTCACCGCCGAATGGTACGGTTACCTCGACGGCGTCGCCAACGGCTACTTCCAGCCGCTGAACGATCCCGACGACAACCTCCTCGAGAAGTATGCCGCTGAAACCGTCGCCGCTCTCGGCGAAGGTTTCGTCAAGGGCTCCCAGGTGGGCGGCGTCAACTACGGCGTGCCGACCGACAAGGAATTTGCCGTCAACGACGGTCTGATCTGGAACAAGGACCTGGCTGACAAGTACGGCCTCGATGTGGCGGCTGTCACCAAGTATGCCGACCTCGAGCCCCTCTTCAAGGTCATCAAGGAAAAGGAACCCAATGTCATTCCGTACCTCATCCAGGACAAGACCGGCCTGGCTGCCTTCACCGACCTGTCCGGTGGCGCGCAGATCGGCGTCTCCTACGCCGACACCGCCGACAAGACCATGAAGCATGCCTGGGAAATGCCCTTCCAGATTGAAATGGCCAAGCAGAACAAGCTGTGGATGGACGCCGGCTACATCCCGAAGGACTCCACGAACGACAACCTCAAGTATGAAGACCACATGCTCGCCGGCGACTGGTTCGTCACCCACCAGCCCCTGAAGCCAGGCAAGGGCAAGAGCACCGAGCGCATGGCCGCCGCGGGCAACAAGTACAAGATCGACGAGAAGGACTGGACCCCCTACGTTGCGGTTTCCAACCACGCCGCAGGCTCCATGCTCGCCATCCCGACGACCTCCGAGGATCCGGCCCGTGCCATGATGTTCATCAACCTGATGCACACCGATGCCGACATCGCCAACCTCCTCGTCTGGGGCGTCGAAGGCAAGCACCACAAGGCAGTCGGCACCTCCGGCATCGGCGAGAAGATCGTCGAAGCCCTGCCCGACAACGCCTGGACCGCCGCCGCACTGCCGTGGACCCTGGGCTCCGTCTACATCCACTGGCTGGGCAGCAACGAACCCGAGAACAAGCATGAGATGTTCCAGCTCTCCAAGACCCAGTCCATCCCGCACGTCACCCTCGGCTACCGCTTCACCAAGAAGGCCGATTTCCAGCCGCAGTACGCCGCCCTCTCGAACATCATGACCGAGTATGACAGAATGCTCGCAGTCGGTGGTGTGAAGGACTTCGACACGACCTACAAGGAATTCATGGACAAGATGAAGGCTGCCGGCCTCGACGAAGTCAAGGCTGCCCTGCAGGCCGACCTCGACGCGTTCCTCGCGAAGTGATCCTGATTTCCGACATGGTTTGAACCAACAGACAAGGCAGAGGGTCAAGGGATCAACCGACACTGTCCTTGATGCCGGGCGCATGGAGAATCCGTTCTCCATGCGCCCGGTTTCCATGTGCGGCCGTTGGCCTCACATGATAGAATGGTTCTGGTGAAGCATTCCGCCCAAGGTGGAACAGCTCATCCAGGACGGTCATGAACAGCTGGAGGAAACCATGCGCCACATGCCCCGGAACAAAATGGGACGGATACGGATGCACAGGCATGCGGCCGCAGGCTTGTGCGTGCTGTTGCTTCCCTTGCTGCTCCTGAGCGGCTGCTCGGGAGCCGTTCGCCAGCCCGCAGCGACGGCCGCCACCGGCAACGGGATCGAGGCCACTCCCGTACGCAGCGACCTGCCGCGCCGTGATCTTGTCATCTGCATGCCCGGGAACATCCAGAAAGACCATCAGCTCGTGAACGACGAGATCAACAAAATCCTGCTGGAGCGGCTCAACTGCACACTGACCATCAAGATGACGGACTGGAACCTCTGGTCGAGCAAGTATCCGGTCCTGATCTCCTCGAGCGACCAGATGGACATGATGTTCACCGCTTCCTACTTCGCCTATCTGCAGGAGGTGGCCAAGAACACATTCCTGCCGTTGGACGACCTGCTGGCCGAATACGGCAGGGACATTCCCGGCGTCATGGTCGGCGGGTACCTCGATGCGGCGAAGGTCAAGGGCAAGCTCTACGCCATTCCGGTGAACAAGGACACGGGGCAGGGCTGGGGCGTTGTCGCGAATCAGGACATGGCCGAGGAACTGGGGGTCGATTTCGACGATGTCCATCACCTCGAGGACCTCGAGCCGATTCTGGCCAAGGCCAGGGAGGGTCTGCCCAAGACCGTCACGCCGTTGTTCCTGAGCACCGACCTGTCGATGACGCAGATCATGGGCTCCACCCAGGCGTGCGACAACATCGGCATGATGGACCGCAGCCGTTTCGTCCTGATTTCGGACTTCATATTCTACGACATGCAGACACATGCGTCGATGCCGGTCAGCAGCATCCCCGAGTACCTCGACCAATGCCGGCTGGTGCGGAACTGGTTCAAGGCCGGCTACATCAACGACAACGTGACCACGACGCAGATGACCTCCCGCGAAGCCATGATGGAGGGCAAGGCGTTCATGCATGTGCAGGCGCAATCGCCCATCCACAAGGCGCAATGGGAGAATGAGACGGGCAAGCGGCTGTTGACGGTGGAATTCATCCGCGGCATCAAGGAAACCCAGTCGATGACGGGCTCGATGACGGCCCTTCCCCGCCAGTGCACCGATCCGGAGCGGGCAATGATGGTCATCAACCAGTTCTGGACGGATTCCGTGTTGAAGAACCTGTTCACCTGGGGGATCGAGGGAACGCACTACGTCCGCGTCAAGGACAACATCATCCGTCTGCCGGACGGCATGAAGTCCGCCGAGCAGACGGGATACAATCCGGGGAACTTCTGGCATTTCGGGAACGCGTATCTGCTCAATGTCTGGGAGAACGAAGATCCCCGGAAATGGAGCCTGCTGCGGCAGTACTGCGATGAAATGCCCGAATCCCCGCTGTTGGGTTTCTCCTTCGACACATGGCCGGTGCGGCAGGAGCTGCTGGCATTTACAAACCACAACACCGAATTGATGCCGCTTCTGGCAAACGGGGTGCTCGATACGGATGAGATCCTGCTGCGCATCAACCAGAAGGACCGCAGCACCGGCATCGACCGCATCTGCGCGGAGCTCGACCGGCAGATTGAAGCATGGCTCAGGGAGAAGGGCCGATTTTCCGATTCTTCATCCGGTACTCCTGCGGCGACAGGCCCGTGATGTTGCGGAACTGGCGCGCGAAGTGCGAAAAATGGTTGTAACCCAGCTGATGGGCGATGTCCGCCACGCGGTCATTCGTATCCTCCAGCAGTTTGCGGGCCATGGTCATGCGCCGGGAGATGATGTAATCCGACAGGATGACGCCGGTTTCCTTCTTGAACACGCGCGACAGGTAGTCCGGATTGAAATGCAGCGCGTTGGCGATGTCCTCCCGTGAGAAGTCCTGCAGGATGTGCCCTTCGATGAAGTTTTTCACCTCCCGCACGATTGACGACATGTTCCGGTTGGCTCCGCTGACCGACTCGGTCAGGGTCTCGAGCAGGTCCTGCACCCAGGTCTGGGCCTGCCGCACCGTGCAGATCGTCGCACCCTCGAGCAGTTTCTTCCGGTTCGGAAACACGTCGCCCACCTGCACGTTGGCCTTGTGCAGATAGCTGTACACCATGCTGATGATGCCATAGCAGAACGATTCGAGCATTTCCTTCGACGTGGCGCCCTCCCCGATGCGGATGAGGTACTCGCGGACATGGGACTGCAACAGGTCGATCTGGTTGGATTCGAGCAAGACCCCCCATTCGCGGAAATCGGGCGTCTTGATGGCGGTCGTCTCTCCGGCGTGGAAGGAGCGGATCTCCAGTACGCTGTTTGGTCGTGTCAGGTTGTTCTGCATCAGGGAAAGCAGGCTGTCATAGGTGTGCTGCAGCTCGGGCAGCGTGCTCGGATCCGCGATGTAGCAGGACAGCAGGCAGGACAGGTGCGTGTTGCATTCCTCGATGAAACGGGTGCCGTTCCGATTGATGTCGGCACGACGGTCGACGGCGGGCGAATCGTAGATCACCGCAGCCAGGGCGTCAGTTTCCATCTGGAACACGAGTCCCTCGCTCCCGGCAAGCAGCACCTCGGAGGCCACATTGTTCACGGCGAAGGTCATCAGCTCGCGCTCGTTGTCCGCCACCTCGCCAAGCCACTGCTCGATCTGGATCAGCACGAGGGTGACGGTGGATTCCGGATCCATGGGGATCTCCATGGATCGGAACAGCTTGGGAATGCGCGGCGAGTCACCTGGTGTGCGTCCTGTGAGGATGTCCTTCCAGATGTGGCTGGCGAATGTCCCACGCTGGGAGGTCAGCAGGGATTCCTTTTCCTGGTATCTCTCATAACGGCGGGACATGTCACGGTTGGATTCGCGGGTCTTGAGCACCTTGCGGACGACCTCGGCCAGCTGCTGGTAGTCGACCGGTTTGAGCAGGTACTCGTCACATCCGTATTGGAGCGCCTTCTGGGCATAGGCGAAATTCGCGTGACCCGTCAGGAAGATGACATGCGCGTCCACCTGCATCTCCTTGATGCGGGCAAGCAGATCGAGGCCGTTCCGTCCGGGCATCTCGATGTCGCTGATCACCAGGTCCACGGGTTCGCGGGACAGGATCGCCTCCGCCTCGTCCGCGCTGGTGGCGCCCAAAACGCGGGTGATCTCCAGGGGACTCCAGTCAATGCCCTGCGTGATGCCGAGCAGGGCGTATTCTTCATCGTCGACGACCAACAGCGTGTACATGGGGCCTCCTTGTCGGGGATCATTGGGCCGATGCCGCCTCGGAGAGGCGTTCGGGCGAGGCATGCAATTCGGGATCGGGCGCGGGAAGCAGTTCAGGCTCGGGCGCCGGGATCCTGATTTCAACGCAGGCTCCCCCTTCCGGCCGGTTGCACAGGATCAGCGAGGCTTCCTCCCCATAGCTCATGTTCAGACGGCTGTGGACGTTCCGGATGCCGATGTGGTTGGCGGACGCCGTGTTGCGCCATGCATCATCGTGGAAGGCGGCGAGTTGCGCCTCGCTGAAGCCGCACCCATTGTCGAGGATCGTGATGCGGCATCCGAAGGCGTCGCGCACGATGTCCACCTCGATCCGCAATACGGTGGCGGCATCGCGAAAACCGTGCACGATGGCGTTTTCGACAAAGGGCTGGATGGTCAGCGGCGGGATGGGCACGCTCCGGCATGTGTCGTCCAGATGCAGGGTATGATGCAGGCGCTTCGTGAAGCGAAGCTTCTGGATTTCCAGATAGTCGCCGACAAAAGCCGCTTCGTTCCTCATCTCCGTGTTGCCGCTTCCGGATACCATGATGTAGCGGAAGTAGCGTGAAAGCAGCAGGGCCATCTTCTGGATGCTCTGGTAGTCGCGGATGGCAGACAGGCTGTAGATGATGTTGAGGCTGTTTGCGAAGAAGTGCGGATTGATCTGCATCTGCATGCTGCGCAGCTCGGCCTTTTTCGCTTCGAGGTCGAGCTGCTGCGCCTGCAGCTGGTTTTCATAGTTCTCGATGCGCAGCGTCTCGATCTGGGAGGCCATGTTGTTGAAGCTGCGGATGACGAAACGGATTTCATCGGCACCCGTCTCAGGCAGCTTGATGCGCACGTTGCCCCGGCCGAGCGCGCTCATGCCGCGCGTAAGGCTGTGCATGGGCTGGACGATGATGCGCTGTAGGTAGGCGAAATAGATGAGGAACACAACGAAGATGGCGACCGGCAGCAGGTAGATCATGTTCTGGAAGGTCGGCAGGCTGGACATCAGCGTGCGTTCCTCGATGGCTTCGACAAAGTACAGGTTGCTTTTGGTGCTCTTCTCGACGATAAGCAGGTAGCCCAGCGTGCTGTTCGGCGCCGTGACGGACTGGGGCGTTCCCTCGAAGAAGACGCGCGCCAGCTCGACCATGCGTTTGAGGTTCGGCAGATTCGGGGTGCCCACGTACGTCCGTCCGTCTCCCGAGATGGCGATCATGCCGCGACCGCTTTCGGTATTGACTTTTTCACTGTTGAGCAGACGCGTCATGTCGACCCAGGCGCCCATGAAGCTGCCGTCGCCATCCGTGCTCATGCACAGCAGGCCGGGAACGCCGTCGAACAGCGTCACCTCCCACCGGCTCGACAGGAAGGTCGCGCTTTGCGCCTTGACCAGGTCCTTGAGGTTGTCGTCGATGTCGAGGTCGCGCATGGCGCTGCTGGAGGCATAGGACACCAGGGCGTCGTTGTTCTCCGAATAGACGAACAGGATGTCCGCATAGCTGTAGGTGATGATGTCGCGGCTGAGCTTGAGGAACAGGTTGCTCGCGGCCATGTAGTATCCGTCGCTGCTGCGGTCGTTGCTGTTGAAGGCGCGGATGTCCTCGTTTTCGGAAATGTGGTTGAGCGAACGGATGAGATAGTTCTGGATGTCGGCGAGGTTGTCGTCCTGTTTTTCGACATAGCGCGGCAGCAGCTCGCGGTAGGACGTGATGACCTGGTCGCGGACCACGTTCATGGCGTAGATGTTGTTGAAGAACAGGATTGACACAAGGATCGTCACCAGGACGATCGACAGCAGCGATATGCTGAAACTGAGCGTTTTCATAAAATACATGAGGTACTCCCCCGGCCCGTCCCTCCATTATAGCATCCGGAAG
>JAEXRM010000189.1 GCA_023440865.1 Bacillota bacterium | reverse complement strand
AACAAGGACAGGTACGTGCTTGAGGCATTGTGGATGATCCCCAGGAAGAACACGGCCATGACACCATTGCGGACGGCGGGGCGCAACAGCAGGGACACAGGAATGACCGGATCCTTGCAGGTGTTTTCCAGGCGGAACGAAAACCAGAGAATCAACAGCGAGGGGATGACAAGCACTGCCCCCTCCATCGCCTTGCCCCGGCTGATCAGCTGAAGCCCCAGAACAAGGCCGACAAAACCGGCGGAAAGCAGCAGCGCCCCCTTCCAGTCGAGCTCGTGCAGCGCAATTCCGGATTCCGGGCTTCGGGCTGCGCCTCCGGCGGATGGATCCGCCGGGATGCCAAGACGCACAAGCACCGCACAGACTGCCGCCAATGGAAGAAACAGCAAAAATCCCCATCTCCATGACAAGGCGGTTGTGAACAGGCCGCCCAGCAAAGGACCCGCCAGACTGGACAGCACCTGCACCCCGCCCATGAGCCCGAAAACCCGCGCGTAATCCTTTTCCTCAAATAAGTCGCCCAGCACGCCGAGCGCCGATGGCGTGATCGCACCTGCGCCCACGCCCACCAACGCCCGGCAGGCAACCAGCATGGCCATGTTGACGGAAAAACCACAAGCCACCGTGCCCGCCGTGAACAAGAAAAGACCTGTCAGATAGATCCTCCGCCGGCCCAACAGGTCGGCCAGCTTACCAAACAGCGGGATGGTCACTGTCGACGCCAGCATGTATGCGCCAAACACCCATTGGTAAAGCGACATGCCGTCGAGTTCTTCGGATATGGCCGGCATGGACGTGGCGAGATAATGCTGCATGACGGCAGAAGAACCCATCCCGAGCATAATCCCTGTCAAAGCGATCCACCGCCTCTTCATGGGCCGATCCCCCGAAACAGCAGGTCAAGACATGCAGTGAGCTTTTCCTTCAGGGACCATGCGCCCCCGTCATGGATCCAGTCGAACATCATGGAGAAAAACAGGCCGACCAGCATCCGCGCGGCATCTTCGGACGCCACAACCGCGGCAATGTCACCCTTCTGCTTGCCGGCTTCCAGCATTCGGCGAAGCATGTCCGTGACGGCCAGGCGATTGCTCGTCGAGCGGGTCCCCATCGCCGCATGGTACATGCCGGAGACCATCACCTGCCCGATCAGCTTCTTGTTCTCCTCGCACCATGCATCCGCCATGCCGATGAGCTCCAGCAGTATGTGCCGGGTCGATTGTTTTTCGGCCAGCCCGGTCTCCACGATCTCTTGCATGTATTCCGCCAGTATGTTGCCGATTGCCGAAAAAACGGCGTCCTTGGCTGGAAAATGCGTGAAAAAGGTTCCCTTGCTTACCCCGGCCTTGCGGGCGATCTCCGCAACGGTCGTGTTATCGTATCCCTTCTGATCAAACAACGCCATTGCGGCTTGGAACAATCGCTCCTTGACGGCTTTCATTTTGTCCGCTGATTTTGGCATCGCAACCTCCGGATAAAAATTGACCCAGGTCAATTATACATCGTTAATTGACCTGGGTCAATTTTTAGTTGTCATATCGCTTCCCGCTCACTCGGCCATGGAAACATGCGCCACATCCACCTCGCCTGATCCGTCGCGGATCGTGATCAGCGTGCCGCCCTGCAGGTCCGCGTCATTGTACGAGTTGGCCCCCGTCTTGAGTCCATAGGTGAGCCGGACGCCGTCAAGCATCCCGGACAGGCAGTTGATGTGGTCATGCCCGGAAAATACGTGGGTGGTGCCGCCCGCGGCCTTGATCGCGGCAAACAGGCCGCTGTTGGCCGGCGCGGCGCAGACCGGTTCGCGATTCTCGCCGAAATAGGTGCCCGCCGGCAGTGTTCCGGCCGCCCATGCGTCCGACAGCGTCTGGTACTCGGGCAGCGGAATATGGAAGAACAGCATGGAGGGAATCTGCCCGCCATCCCGCCGAAGTCCCTCCATGACCCACTCGTACCAGCCAACCTGGTCCGGATACAGCATGTCGTAATCCACACCGTCCCCATACAGGCGCTTGCTGTTCGAATCCATCAACACAAGCGCATACAACGTGCTGCCCGCGGTATCGGTCACACGCACCGCATGGTTGCCGATGCCGTGGATGTTGGACGGACCGGCCTGGAACAGGGAATGTGCGCCCGCCGCATACCGGTTTGCGTGCCAGTTCCGGTCGGCCAGGAACTCGGCGTCATGGTTGCCGAGTGTCACGTCCCATGGAATGCCATACGTGTCCAAGCGCCGCACGAGGCGTCCGACGAGCAGATCCTGCAGGGGAAGATAGGTGTTGTCCCCATTGGCAAGGATCAGGTCCGGATCGGTTTTCTCCACCAATGCGTCCGCCATCCGCAGCGTGCCGCCGTCGACAAAGGGGTTCGCCTCCAGCTGCAGATCCGACAGCAGGAGGATGCGGAAGTCCTGCCCGTCGGGCTTGACCACGGCCTGCAGGGAATCGGGATCCAACGGCTCCTGTGCGTTCCACCGCATGGTGGAAGGCGTACCCTTCAGCACCGTCCATCCAAGGAGCGCCACGATGCCGCAGCAGGCCGCCGCAACCAGCAGCAACATGCCAAGCAGCCGGAACACCTTGCCGATGAATCCGGCAGTCCTGGGGACACCGGTCTCCCGGTTCCGTTTCACACCGCGCCACCCGCCAGATCCCATGTTCGCCTCCTGCCGCATGCCCACCACGGTTCAACACGCAAGGGATGCCGCCTCATGTCTCCAACATAACCAGTTATTCCCCGTCCCTGTCAAGCGGCAGCCCGCAAAATGGAGAAAATCGTGCCAACGGAATCATGCGCGTGTTTCCTGTGATGCACGGTGATATGATGAATGGCAGGGTCCATGGTGCCATGGCCGGCACCCGGACCGAATGGCGGGATCCACACCACAGACGGTCACGCACGAACAGGAGGCACCCATGAAGACGCTCGCACCCGCACAGGTCTCCGCATTTCTGGACGCAATCGCACAAGCCAGGCTCGAACTGCATGGCCTGGTCATCCTGCAGCACGGCAAGACCGTCGCGGAGGGATGGTGGCATCCCTATCGCGCCGATGTGCGCCATCAGCTGTTTTCGCTGAGCAAGAGCTTCACGTCCACCGCCGCGGGCTTCGCCGTGACCGAGGGACTCATCTCGCTGGACGATCCGGTGTTGTCCTTTTTCCCGACCAAGGCGCCGAAGGAGCCGAACGACTTCCTCAAGGCCATGAAGATCCGTCACCTGCTTTCGATGAACACCGGCCACGAGACGGAACCGCACATCACCGAAAGCCGCGACTGGGTCAAGGGCTTCCTGGCCGCTCCGCCGACGAAGGAACCCGGCACGCACTTCCTCTACAACAGCATGGCCACCTACATGGTCTCCGCCATCATCACCAAGGTGACCGGCCAGACCGTACGCGACTACCTCATGCCCCGGCTCTTCACGCCCCTGGGCATCCCGGAGCCGGAATGGGACACCTGCCCCCTGGGCATCAGCACGGGCGGCTGGGGACTGTGGCTGAACACCCGGGAGATCTCCCGTTTCGGCCAGTTCCTGCTGCAAAAGGGCGAGTACGAGGGCAAGCGGCTGCTGCCCGCCTCCTGGATCGAAACCGCCAGCAGCATCCACAGCGACAACGGCATCGGCCAGGGCTCCGACTGGAACCAGGGCTACGGCTTCCAGTTCTGGCGCTGCAAGAACGGCTTCTACCGCGGCGATGGCGCCTTCGGTCAGTTCTGCATCGTCATGGAGGCCTATGACATGGTCGTTGCCGCCAACAGCGGCACCAACGACATGGGCGGGGTGATGGACCTCATGTGGCAGCAT
>JAEXRM010000111.1 GCA_023440865.1 Bacillota bacterium | reverse complement strand
GCCGCGACAGGCATCACGGGCATTGCCGCGACGGGTGCGCCGGTTTCTTCCACTTCCACTTCATAAGACTTGCCGTTGACGGTCACATTGAACTTTCTCATGGTGCTTCAGCCTCCATCTGTCGTTGCCCGCGCCCATCTATCCAGGGCTGCAGGGCCTTCCTCACGGTTCCATGCATCGTGGCGGGTTCCGCCGCCCGCGAAGGGCGGTGCGGCACAGCCGGCCGCCAGGCCGGCGGCTCGGTCAGAGCGGGATGTTGCCGTGCTTCTTCGCCGGCCGCGTCTCCCGCTTGCCGGAAAGCATCTCGAGGGCATTCGACAGGCGCGCGCGGGTGGTGGCGGGTTCGATGACATCATCGACATAGCCGCGTGCCGCCGCGACAAACGGATTGGAGAAAGTGTCGCGGTATTCCTCGATCTTGGCCTGGCGGGTTGCGATGGGATCGGCGGATTCGCCGATCTCCTTCTTGAAGATGATGTTGGCCGCACCATCGGGCCCCATGACGGCGATTTCAGCCGTCGGCCATGCCAGGACGAGGTCCGCGCCCAGGTGCTTGGAGTTCATCGCGATGTACGCGCCGCCGTAGGCCTTGCGGACCACCACGTTGATCTTCGGCACCGTGGCCTCCGAAAACGCGTACAGCAGCTTCGCGCCATGGCGGATGATGCCGGCGTGCTCCTGCTTCGTGCCGGGCAGGTAGCCGGGCACGTCGGTGAAAGTGACAAGCGGGATGTTGAAGGAGTCGCAGAAACGAACAAAACGCGCGGCCTTGTCCGAGGAATCGACGTCGAGCACACCGGCCGAATGGTTCGGCTGGTTGGCGACAATGCCGACCGCCTTGCCGCCGATACGCGCGAAACCGACCAGGATGTTCTTCGCGAAGCCTTTGTGGACCTCCAGGAATACACCGCCGTCCACAATGCTGCCGATGATGCCGGTCATGTCGTAGGGCCTGTTCGGATCATCGGGGATGACGACATTGAGCTCGGGGCAGCTGCGGTTCGGGTCGTCGGCCGCCTCCGCATATTCGGGGTCGTCGAGGTTGTTGTCGGGCAGGAAGGAGAGCAGCAGCTTGATGTGAGCGAAGCAGTCCGCCTCGCTGGGGCTCTCGAAGTGCGCGACACCCGACACGCCGCCGTGCGCGGCCGCGCCGCCGAGCTTGTCGAACGTCACATCCTCGCCGGTGACCGCCTTGATGACCTGCGGACCGGTGATGAACATGTGGCTGGTCTTGTCGACCATGAACACGAAATCGGTGATGGCGGGCGAGTACACGGCGCCACCTGCGCAGGGGCCCAGAATGACGGAAATCTGCGGGATCACGCCGGATGCCAGCGTGTTGCGGTAAAAGATGTCGCCGAAGCCCGCGAGGGCGTCGATGCCCTCCTCGATGCGGGCGCCGCCGGAGTCGTTGATGCTGATGAACGGGGCCCCCATCTTCATGGCCATGTCCATGGCCTTGGTGATCTTGCGGGCATGCATCTCGCCGAGCGAGCCGCCGATGACCGTGAAATCCTGGGATGCCACATAGACCAGGCGTCCGTTGACCGTGCCGTAGCCGGTGATGACACCGTCTCCGTCAACCTTTTTCTTCTGCATGTCGAAATCGATGCTGCGGGTCTCCACAAAGGCGTCCAGTTCCACAAAGCTGTCGTCGTCCAGCAGCATGGCCAGCCGTTCACGGGCGGTCTTCTTGCCCGCTTCGTGCTGTTTGGCGATCTTGGCTTCCCCGCCGCCCTGCTGCTGCAGTGCCTTGCGGGCGAGAAGCGCGTTGACCTTGTCCAGAGTTGCCATTCGTTCCACCTCATGTCCTTCGTTGCGATTCGGATGCCGAAGCCATGTGATCCCTGCGGACCACAAAACCCCCAATTATATGACATGGTCATAACCATTGCTGCCGATAGTATACCGTATCGGAGAGGTCCATGCAATCGAAATCGACGTTTCTGTATCCGAAAACATACAAAGTCGAACCGCTGGAAAAGGCTTGCAGACGGGAGATTTCAGGTGCTTCGCCCCCTGGCGGCGGGATTGGCCTCGATTGCGAGCAGAAAAGGAGGGCAGTTCGCCCCATTGGGAAAATCCGTGCGTCGGACGGTCCAGCGCCGGCAATCGAGCGCCGCCGCCCAGGCAAGCACGGCGTCCCGTTCGACAAACCCGCTCCTGCCGCCGTAATACACCACCATCAGCAGCATGCCCTGCGGGTCGAGGCGTGCCAGTGCGGCTTCGGCCGCGCGGATCGTCGTGTCGGCGCATGTGCCGACGGCATGGTCACCGCCGGGCAGCCAGCCCAGGTTGAACACGCAGGCCCGGATGGTGCCGCCTTCAGGGAGTGTCCTCGCCAGATGCAGTTCCATGCTTTCATGTCCCTCATGCACCAGCAGGCACCGGTTGCGGAGTCCCGCTTCCTCCAGCCGTGCCGCCGTGCGGACCAACGCTTCTGCCTGGATGTCGAACGCCACGACTGTACCCGCGGAACCGACCAATCCGGCCAACAGGACCGTATCGTGGCCGTTGCCCATGGTCGCGTCGACCACGGTGTCGCCGGGCCGCACCACCGTGCGCAGCCAGTCATGCGCTTCCGCCAGCGCCCGCTTGAGTCGTTCCATCTTTCCCGCCCCTCCCCGTGCCCCAGGTGTCGCGGAGGCGGCCCACTCCGCATCCGGGACCGCTCTCCGGTCGGAATCATGCTATAATGGTCTCATGAAAAAAAACGCTCCGGTATCCGGAGCGGAAAGGTTACCCATGCGCAAGATGCTGTATCGCCTCAAGAAGCCGCTGGCGCTTCTGCTCGCATTCATTTTCCTGCTGACATCCATTTCCTTCATCCTGCCGGCATTCCTTCGCTGAGATGCTGCCGCTACGGACACGGACAGACGGAGAAGTAGGCCCGTGCCTTTTCGATGTCCGCCTCGATCTGCCGCACGAGCGGCTCGATGCCGGAAAACTTCCGTTCTCCACGAAGCCGGCTCAGGAAGGCCACCTCGATCGGTTTGCCATACAGATCCTCGCGGAAGTCGAGCAGATGGGTCTCGATGCTGAACTCCGTTTCCTTGCGGATGGTCGGCGCCAATCCAAGGCTGGTGACACTGTCGTGCCACCGCCCGTCCACAAGCGTGCGGGTGATGTACACGCCGAAGGCGGGAAACGCCATGCCCGGATCCGGATACAGGTTCGCCGTCGGGAAGCCGATGGTCCGGCCGATATGCCTGCCGTCCGCCACCCTTCCGGGAATGGAGAAGTGGCGGCCGAGCAGCTGGAACACGCGCTCCATGTTGCCCTTCTCGATCCAGGTGCGGATGACGGTACTGCTGACGATCTCGGAATTGACCTTGACGGGCGGAATCACGATGACGCGGAATCCGTGACGCTCACCCATGCGGCGCAGCAGCTCCGTGTCACCCTGTCCCATGTAGCCGAACCGGTAATTGAAGCCGACCACGACCAGGCGGGCCTTCATCCGGCCGATGAGCACCTGTTCGACAAATTCCGCCGCCGTCAGGCGCGAGAGCGTCTCGTCGAACTCCTCCAGGCACAGCCAATCCAAATCGAGGCGCGAGAGGATGTCAATCTTGTGCGCGAGCGACGTGATCAGCGGCTGGTACAGGTCCTTGCGCAGGATGTGGTCGGGATGCTTCGTGAACGTGAAGACGGCCGGCGAGAGACCGAGCATGCGGCACTCGCCGATCAGGGTGTTCAGCAGCGCCATATGCCCGATGTGGAGCCCGTCGAAGTTGCCGAGGCCGACTCCGGTGGCCCGCGCATCCGGCGCAAGGGCTCGTCCTTCCAAAACAGTCATGCGTCATTCCTCTCCGCCGGATGCATGCCGGCCTCCGTCTCCCCCGGTGCCGATGCCGAACCGGATGCGGATGCGCATCCCGCCTGCGGCATCTGCCGGAACAGGCGCAGCCGGCCGTCCGGCGCCGCTGCCGGTTCCATCTCCGTTGCACCGAGACCGAGGAAGCGGTCCCCCTCATACACCCGGCAGACACCGGGCGCTTCCGGGCCGGGCGGCACGGTGCCCTTTTGGTCCGCGGTCAACCGGTCAAGCGGCACCGTCTGTCCGTTGAGCAGGCGCTGCGCGATCTGAGGCGGGACATGCAGCGCCGGCAGATGCGCGAAGGCCGCGTCGACCGGTTCGAGCAGCGAGCCGATGGTGCCTGCGGCCGAGGCGTCGGCCAGCGCCTCGAGCGTATGGCTGTCCTCGATCCGGAACGGTCCGGTGCGCGTACGCAGCAGAAACACCATGTGGCCGCCACATCCGAGCATCCGGCCGATGTCATGGCACAGCGTGCGGATGTAGGTGCCTTTCGAGCAACGCACATCGATCAGCACGCGTACGGTGCCGTCCGCATCCCGGCGGAATCCGACCGGCTCGCAGGCGTGTATGCTGACCGGACGAGGCTTGCGCTCCACCTCGCGGCCCTCGCGGGCAAGCTCGTACAGCTTCTTCCCATCAATCTTGATCGCCGAGTGCATCGGCGGTACCTGGAGCCGGTCACCGGCCATCGAACGGATGGCTTCGGCGATGCGGCCCTCGTCGGCCACCGGCTCCGCTGCGCGGGTCACGCTGCCGGTCGCATCCTGCGTATCGGTCTCCACACCAAGGCACAATTCCGCCCGGTATGTCTTGTCCTTGTCGGTCAAAGCTTCCACCGCACGGGTCGCACGGCCGACACAAACCGTCAGCACGCCGGCCGCATCCGGGTCGAGCGTGCCGGTGTGCCCCACCTTGCGCGTGCCCGTCCAACGGCGTACCAAGGCCACCACGTCGAAGGAGGTCATGCCGACAGGCTTGATGACATTGAGAATGCCGTCCATCAGGCCATGCCGCCTTTCGAGCGGCATACGCGGACCGCATCGATGATGCGGTCCCGCAGCGTGCCGATGACGGTGTCGAGATCTCCCTCGATGCTGAAGCCGGACGCGCGCTTGTGCCCGCCACCGCCGACGGTCTGGGCGATGTCCGCCACATCGACGCAGCGGTTCGAGCGCAGGCTGCCCTTGAGCAGCCCGGGCGCCTCCTCGCGGATGAAAAGCGAGACCTCGACCCCTTCGAGATTCCGGCCGATGTTGACGATGCCCTCAAAATCCTCGGAGGTGCCTTCGGCCGCCGCGATATCTTCCGGCCTGAGGAAGGAGATGGCCACGAGACCGTCCTCAAACAGCTGCATGTGGTTCATGACCTGCTTCATCAGCAGCATCTTCGACATGGGCATGGTGTCGAACACCTTCTTGGCCGCCAGCGCGCAGTCCACGCCGAACGCCATGAGATCGGCCGCGATGCGCAGGGTGCGCGGTGTGGTGTTGGTGAAGCGGAAGCCGCCCGTATCGGTGAGAATGGCCGTATACAGGCAGGTGGCGATGTCACGGTCGATCCGGATCCCCATCAGGGCGAGCAGGTCGTGCACGATCTCCCCGGTGGCGGCCGCGCCGGTGTCCACATGGGAGATGTGCGCCTCGACATGATTGGTCGCATGGTGGTCGATGGACAGGCGCCGGGGCGCGTTCCAATAGACCGGAAGCCGGCTGCCCAACCGGGCGAGGTCGCCGTTGTCGATGTTCAGGGCGATGTCGTAGGTACCAGTGGGACCATCCTTGACCCGGTCAAGTCCGGGTAGGAAGTCGAGCATCCTGGGGATGGGCTCCTCCAGCAGCACATCAGCCTGCTTGCCGACGGCCGAAAGTCCGAGTGCCAGGGCGACGGCCGCGCCCAGCGCGTCCCCGTCGGCATTCTGGTGCGGCAGGATCGCGATGCGCTCCGCCTGGGCTAGTTGTCCCGCAACCAGATGGAGATTCCCATCCGGATCCGGTATCTGTTCCGGCGTCGCCGGATATGATTTTCTCATGGCGTCCCCTTCCGTGCCCGGCCGGAACCGGTCATGCTTCATCCGACTCCGGGTCCGCCGGGTCCGATGCCCCGCCCTCAGCCGCGTCTGCCTGTTCCTCCGCCATACGCCCATCGGACTGCCGACTCGCCGCCATGGTGTCGGAGATGAGCTTGCCGATGCGGATGCCATGCTCGATGGAGTCATCGAGCTGGAAGTGGAACTCCGGTGTGAAGCGCAGACGGACGCGTTGCCCGATCTCATGACGGATGAAACCGGCGGCGTGCACGAGCGCCTTGATGGCATCCTGCTTCTGCTCCTCCGTCCCGAGTACGGAAACGAACGCCTTGGCGTGCTTGAGGTCCTTCGCGACACGCACGCCGGTGACGGAAACGAAGCGCGGCAGGCGCGGATCCTTGATGCTGTTCTGGATGATGTCCGACAATTCGCGTCGGACTTCCTCCGATATGCGGTCGATTCTGTCCATGTTACCTCCTGGCGCAAGCCGGCGCTGCAAGTGCGACATTGATGAAAAAAGGCATCCGGGGCCTTGGCCAGTGAGGGAGAAACCTGTTCGATGCTTTCCGCACGCGTTGGCCATGCCTGCCATCGGATGCGAAACAAACAGGTGATTCCCTTTGAGCGCGTTTGGCCTTTCGGATGCCCCTGCCCGGCTGCCGCGCCGGGGTATCCGCGGGGGGTGTCCTGTTCGGGACAGTCCCCCCTGTTTGGATACCACAGCCGGCCGGGTCTGCTTCAGTTTTTTGTCTCAAACCCATCCGCGGACGGGTCAGGTCATGCTTCCACCTGTTCCTGATGGAAGGCCTCGATGATGTCGCCTTCCTTGATGTCATTGAACTTCTCGATCATGACACCGCACTCGAACCCGGCCGCCACTTCGCGGACATCGTCCTTGAAGCGCTTGAGGGAAGCAAGCTTGCCCTCGTGCATGACGATGCCCTCGCGGACGACACGCACTTCGGCGTTGCGGCCGACCCTGCCGTCGAGCACGTAGGCGCCGCCGATGGTGCCGACATTCGACACCTTGAACAGCTGCCGGATTTCGATGTGGCCGTCGATGACCTCCTTGAAGGTCGGCGCAAGCATGCCCTTCATGGCCTTTTCGACGTCGTTGATGGCGTCGTAGATGACGCGGTAGAACCGCATGTCCACGCCCGCATTCTCCGCCATCGACTGCAGGTTGGCGGCCGGACGGATGTTGAAGCCGATGATGATGGCATTGGCGACCTCCGCCAGCGTGATGTCGGATTCGGTGACCGAACCGACCGCGTCGTGCACGATGCGGACCTTGACCTGGTCGTTGCTCATCTTCAGCAGTGTTGCCTTGAGCGCCTCGACGGAGCCCTGCACGTCGGCCTTGACGATGAGGTTGAGGTCCTGCACCTTGCCGGACTGGATCTGGTTGAACAGGTCGTCCAGCGTCACGCGGTTGCGGCTCGAGATCGCCTTCTGGTGCACTTCCTGGGCGCGACGCTCGGCGAGGCCCTTGGCCACGCGCTCGTCCTGCACCACATAGAACAGGTCGCCCGCCTCCGGCACTTCGTCCAGACCCGTGACCTCGACCGGGATGGAGGGCCCGGCTTCCTTGATGCGGCGGCCCTTGTCGTTGGTCATGGCGCGGATGTGGCCGAATGTCGATCCGGAAAGGATGGCGTCGCCCACATTGAGCGTGCCGCGCTGTACGAGCAGCGTGGCGATCGGGCCCTTGTTCTTGTCGAGGCGCGCCTCGACGACCGTGCCCTTGACCTGGCGCGAGGGGTCGGCCTTCAGTTCGAGCATGTCCGCCGTCAGCAGCACCATTTCCAGCAGCTGGTCGATGTTGACGCGCTGCTTGGCGGAAACGGGCACCGCCGGGACGTCGCCGCCCCATTCCTCGATGACGATGCCGTGCTGCGTCAGTTCCTGCTTCACGCGATCCTGATTGGCATTGGGCTTGTCGATCTTGTTGATGGCGATGATGATGGAGACCCCCGCCGCCTTCGCATGGTGGATGGCTTCGATGGTCTGGGGCATGACACCGTCGTCGGCCGCCACCACGATGATTGCGATGTCCGTGACCTGGGCGCCGCGGGCGCGCATGGCGGTGAACGCCTCGTGGCCCGGTGTGTCGAGGAACGTGATGTCGCGGTCGTGCTGGTGCACGGTGTAGGCGCCGATGTGCTGCGTGATGCCGCCGGCTTCGCCCTCGGCGATGTTGGCCGAGCGGATGGCGTCGAGCAGCGAGGTCTTGCCGTGGTCGACATGGCCCATGACCACGACGACCGGAGCACGGGACACAAGGGCTTCCGGATCATCCGGCGAATCGTCGAAGAGAATCTCCTCGGCGCTGACCACCTTGGCCTTGTTGACATGGATGCCGTACTCGTTCGCAATGATCTCGGCCGTGTCGAAGTCGACCTCCTGGTTGGCCGTCACGACGCTGCCCATGACGAACAGGCGCTTGATGACATCCGCGGCGGTCTTCTTCAGGGTCTCGGCCAGCATCTTGACCGTGATCGATTCGCCGATGGTGACCTCCGTCAGGACGGCCCTCGGCGGAATGTGCTTGGCGCGGGCATCGGCGCGTCCGCGGCGGATCTTCTTCTCCGCGCGCTTGGCGTTGATGGCTTCCTGCTGGTCGTTGTAGAAGGCGTCGATGACAAACTCGTCCGAGTACATGTCGTTGACGCTGCCCTTCTGTCCGACGAAATCGGTCGAGGGGCGGAACTTGCTGGCTGCGCCGGATGTCGGCGCGACCGGACGGGCCGCTTCCATCTTGGTGCCCTTCTTGGCCTCACGGGCACGGTCGATGGTGGAGGTGGAACGACGTTCCACGCGGACCGGCGCCTTCTCCTCCACAACCGGCTTGTCACCGGGACGGCCTGCCGGCCGTGCTCCGCCGGGACGGGCACCGAAGGGGGGACGTTCCGGACGATCCTTGTCGAAGCCTTCACCGGGGCGTCCGCCGCCAAAGCCGGGACGGTCGCCATAGGGACGTCCGCCCGGGCCACCCTGGCCGTACGGGGGACGCCCGCCGGGGCCACCCTGGCCATCGCGCGGCGGGTACGGACGATCGCCGTAAGGACGGCCGCCGGGGCCACCCTGGCCATCACGCGGCGGATACGGACGGTCGCCGTAAGGACGGCCGCCGGGACCACCCTGGCCATCGCGCGGCGGGTACGGAGGACGATCGCCATACGGACGGCCGCCAGGACCACCCTGGCCGTCACGCGGCGGATAGGGACGGTCGCCATACGGACGGTCGCCGTAGGGGCGGGCGCCGGGGCCACCCTGGCCGTCACGCGGCGGATAGGGACGATCACCGTAGGGGCGGCCACCGGGGCCACCCTGGCCATCGCGCGGCGGATACGGACGGTCACCGTACGGACGGCCACCGGGGCCGCCTTGACCATCGCGCGGCGGGTACGGACGATCGCCCGCACCGGCGGGACGGATCACCGCGCCACCCTGGCCCTCGCGCTGCGGATAGGCAGGACGGTCGCCCGCACCGGCGGGACGGATCACCGCACCACCCTGGCCTTCGCGCTGCGGGTAGGCCGGGCGGTCGCTGCCGGCGGGACGGATCACCGCACCGCCCTGGCCCTCGCGGCGGGGCGCGGCGGGTGCGACAGGGCGTGTCTCCCCCTCCGTGCGGTGGCGAACGGGATGGCCGCCCGCATGGGCGGCCGTGGCGCCGCCCGCATGGGCGGCAGCCGGATGCGCGGTTGTCGGGCTTTCCGGTTCCTTTGCGGCATGAGGCGCGGCAGGCGTCTCCGCCTCCGTCCTGGCGGCCGGACGGGCAACCGGGGCGACAGGCTCGTCTGTCTGTACCGCGCCGGATCTTTCCGGAGCGGCCGTTTCCCGCTCGGGCACGCCATGCCCGACGGACTCGGTATCCTGGCGCGCCTCGCGGGCGGCCTCACGGGCTGCTTCACGCGCCGCCTCGGCCTGCTCGCGCTCCTCGCGCTCGGCGCGGGAGATCTTCTTCACGCCCAGGATGTCGTCCACGGGCTTCGCCGGGCGTTCCGCATGGCGGATCGCCTCGACTCGCTCTTCCTGTTCGGTGTGGGCGGCATGCTCCTCGTCCGCGGGACGGGGACGCTTGCGGATGACCGCATCGGCCTCGGCCGGATGTCCGCCTCGCGCGTATCCGCCCAACAGCCCGTCGCTGGTGCTGGAGGTGCGGATGATGCCCTTGCGGTCGTTCTGCCGCTGCTCCTGCTGCGGGGCGGACCAGTCCTCGGTGTCACGGATGACCACCTCGGTCTTGCGGATGATGCGGGGGCCGACGCGTTTCTTCGCGTCTGCGTCCTGCCGCGCCTCCGCCTCGCCCGGCGCCTGGACGGCACCGGAATCAGCCTTCTTCACGATGCCGATGTGCTTGTAGAGCTTGCCGAGCTCATCATCCTCCAAAGTGCTCATATGGCTCTTCGGATGGATGCCGACCTCTTCAAGCTTTTCCATGAGACGCTTGCTGGTCACATTCAGTTCCTTCGCAAGCTCATGAATCTTTTTACTCAACTGTGCCACCCCCGTGTGCATTCTTGCCGTCGTCGTGTCGATTGTCCGTGCACTTGCGGATCTGATCCGCGAAGGAGCGATCCAGGACGGCGACCACCGCATAGGCATCCCGCCCGAGCCGTTGTCCCAGTTCCTCCTTGGTGCCGAACGTCAGGATGTCGACTCCCGCCTTCTGGCACAACGCACCGAACCGTTCCCGTGTATTGGCACCCGCATCGGCTGCCATGACCAGGAGCCTGGCCTTTTTCCGTGAGAGCGCATCCTCGCAGAGCGCATCGCCCGCCACAAGCCTTCCGGCCTTGCGGGCCAGTCCAAGCCAGCCATAGACCTTATTTTCCGACATGCGCCTCCAATTGTCTGGCGACATCCTCGTAGACATCCTCGGGGACGTCCGCGGAGAACTCGCGATTGAGTGCCCGGGATTTCCGAGCCTTGGCGAAGCATTCCGGATCGCGGCAGATATAAGCGCCCCGTCCGTTCATGCGGCCTGTGGGGTCCACGGCGATCTGTCCCTCCTGGTTTCGGACCACCCGGATGAGGGATTTCTTTTCCTTCATCTCCCTGCAGCCGATACAGCGCCGCAGGGGAATCTTCCTGGTCTTCATGCTTCCGCCTTCCCGGTTTCACGATCCACTGCCGGAAGCCGTGGTGTCAGTTGTCCGTGTCCGGCGCATCGCCGGTCGTATCCGTCTCCGGCTCCATGTCGTCCGAGACGTCCTCTTCCGGTCCGCCGATCGTCTCGGGTTCGCCGAACAGGCTGTCCGCGCCGTCAAAAAGATTGCCGGCCGCCGCAGCGAAAGACGAACCGCCGCCGCCGAACAGCTGCATCTCGAGTATCTGGCGCATCTGCGACTCGCTCTTGATGTCGATCTTCCAGCCGGTGAGCTTGGCCGCGAGGCGGGCGTTCTGCCCTTCCTTGCCGATGGCCAGGGATAGCTGGAAATCGGGCACCACGACGCGGGCGATGCGGGTATCCTCGTCAAGCGACACCTGGATGACCTTGGCCGGCGACAGCGCGCTGGCGATGTAATCCTCCTGGATGGGGCTCCACTTGATGACATCGATCATTTCACCGCGCAGCTCGTCCACGATGGCGCGGATGCGGCTGCCCTTCTGGCCGACGCAGGCACCGACCGGATCGACGTTCTCGTTGCGGGAGTGGATCGCGATCTTCGTGCGGGAGCCGGCCTCGCGGGCAATGGTCTTGATTTCCACGGTGCCGTCGCTGATCTCGGGCACCTCCATCTCGAGCAGGCGCTTGACCAGGCCCGGATGCGTGCGCGAAACATAGATCTGGGGGCTGCGGTTCGTCTTCTTGACATTGATGACGTACACCTTCACCCGTTCATGGATGTTGTATCGCTCGCCGGGGGTCTGCTCTCCCGGAGGGAGGACGGCTTCCACGCGGCCGAGGTCGATGACGACGTTCTTGCGGTCGAAACGGGAGACCACGCCGGTGAGGATGTCCTCCTCGCGGCTGGCGAACTCGCCGAACACGATCTCGCGTTCCGCCTCGCGGATGCGCTGCATGACGACCTGCTTGGCCGTCTGTGCCGCGATGCGGCCGAACTTCCGGGGCGTGACCTCGACCTCGACCATGTCGCCGATCTCGAAGTCCGCGCCGAACCGCTTGGCCTGCTCGAGCGACATCTCCTCCGCCGGGTCCATGACCTCGTCGACGATGGTCTTGAGTGCATACACGCGGATTTCGCCGGTGCTGCGCTCAATGTTGACCTCGACGTTCTGGTTGGTGCCGAAGTTCTTCTTGTAGGCGGAAATCAACGCCTGCTCGATGGCATCGATCAGGATATCCTTGTGGATGCCGCGTTCCTTTTCCAGTTGTTCGAGTGCATGAATCAATTCAGCGCTCATTCCCGTCCATCCTCCAGTCCATCATGTCTGCCGCGGCCATGCCGCATGCCTGTCCGCCATGCGGTGCCCGTACCGGACACCGGCGGTCCCATCCTGTCCATGACGTCCCGCGCCGAATGCGGCGTTCCTTCTCCCCGGACGGGGATGCGGACCGTTCCGCTCGTCATCTGCGCGGGCACCGTCAGTAAACGAACCTGCGGTTGATCTTCGCAATGTCCGTAAGCGCCGCGGATGTTTCATGCCCGGCGGCATCGAGCCACGTGACCGTCGTACCGTCGAAGGCAAGAAGCTTCCCCTCGGCCTGCTTCGTTCCGCCAACGGGCTTGTAGAAACGGATTTCAACGGGCTCGCCGATGCACTTGGCGAAATCGCGGGCCGTCTTGAGCGGCCGCTCGAGCCCCGGAGAGGATACCTCGAGGAAGAAGGGCTGCTCGATGGGATCCTTCTCGTCGAGCATCTCGTTGACGGGCCGGGTCACGGCCTCGCAGTCATCCAGCGAAACGCCGCCCTCCTTGTCGATGAAAACGCGCAAATACCAGTGGGCGCCCTCCTTCACGAATTCGACGTCCACCAGCTCGCAACCGGCCTGTTCCGCGGCGGGTACCGCCGTTTTCCGGACCAGATCCAGCAATTCGACCTTTGTCATTCAACCTCCCGTCGGAAGCGGTTCTCCCGCGCCCCGCACGCCCGAGACACTGCAAGGGGTGCAAACAAACGCAAAGAGTGGGCATTCCCACTCTTCCAGCAAACCGTTCCGAACCAAGGGAATTATACCATGGGGACGAGCCTGTGGCAACTGCTTTTTCGTGCTACAATGCTTGCATGGCACCCGAGTTTTCTTATGAATCATGCCCGTGCGTCCCCGGGGCGCGCAGGCATCCCGGTCGGGCAGGACGTCTTCCTGCCGCACAGGAGTTCGACTCATGAAGGTCCAGGGCATCGTTTCCGAATACAATCCGTTCCACAACGGTCATCTGTACCACATGCGCCAATCGGCGGCCGAGACCGGCGCCACGCACACCATCTGCGTCATGAGCGGCAACTTCGTGCAGCGCGGCGAACCGGCCGCGTTCCACAAGCTGGCACGGGCGGAGATGGCACTCGCGGCTGGCGCGGATGTGGTGCTCGAGCTGCCTGCGGCCTTCGCCTGTGCCTCCGCCGAGGCCTTTGCGGCCGGCGCCGTCGCGACGCTCGAGGCGGCAGGGATCGTCGATGTGCTCTGCTTCGGCACGGAAACGGGTGATCTGGCACCGATCCGCGCCGCCGCGACGGTGCTTGCCGACGAACCAGAAGGCTACCGTCTGCTGCTGCGAGACCGGCTCGATCAGGGACTCGCGTACGCCGTCGCCCGCCAGGACGCCCTTTCGGCCTGGACGACGAACGGGGTGGCCGATGTGCTGGCTGATCCGAACAACATCCTCGCGGTCGAATACCTCAAGGCGCTCCGGCGCACTGGCAGCCGCATGCAGCCGCACACGATCCGCCGCAGCGGCCGCGGATACAACGATCCCGACCCGCAGGGCGCATTCCCCAGCGCGACCGGCGTGCGGCGGGCGCTGGCCGAAGGCGTCGTGCCGCGGGAAGGCCTGCCGGATACGTCCCTGCGCGTGCTTGCGCGCGAAATGGAGGCGGGGCGCGGACCGGTGTTCGCCGAAGACTTTTTCCCCTGCCTGATGTGCCGGCTCCGCACGGCACGACCGGACGAGCTGCGGCGCCTGCCCTGGATGGAACCTGGCCTGGAACACCGGCTCCGGCGGGCCGCGGAGGATGCCGAAACGCTTGACGGGCTCATCGGCGCGGTCGCCACGAGCCGGTACCCGCGCACACGCATCCGGCGGATCCTGACTGCCCTGCTCATCGGTACCGACGCAGCGCTGCTCGATGCGCTGCATGACGCCGGACATGCCCGCTACCTGCGCGTGCTCGGCTTCCGCGAACGCGCCCGCCCGCTGCTGGCGGCCTTGAAACGGAAAGCGTCCCTGCCCGTGCTCGGCAGGACCGCCACATGGCCCGCGTTGAACGATCCGCTGGCGGAGGCGCTGCTGGCCCTGGAATGCAGGGCCTCCGACGTCTGGGCGCTCGCCTGCCGCCTGCCGGCGGATCGCCGCGGTGGCGGCG
>JAEXRM010000086.1 GCA_023440865.1 Bacillota bacterium | reverse complement strand
TCACCGATCTGATGGACGAGTTTCTCAAGGTGGGGCCGCCCGGCTGCGGCTGCGCCCTGGCGCAGCACGGCAAGGTGCTGTACGAGAACTACTGCGGTCTCGCGGATGTGGCCTCGGGCCGCCCCGTCGACCAGGACACCCTCTACCGCCTGTTCTCGATGACCAAGGTCATCATCTGCACGGCGGGCATGATGCTGTTCGAGCGGGGGCGGTTCCTGCTGGACGATCCGCTGTACGAATACTTTCCCGAATATCGCCACACCCAGGTGCGCCACACCGATGCGCAAGGCGCCACGGTCATCCGCGAGGCGGAGCAGCCCATGCTCGTCAAGCATGCGTTCGCGATGGCGGTGGGCCTGCCGTACCCCTTCTACGGCTCCGACACGGCCAATGACATGAAGAAGGCGCTCGACACGCTGCGCGCGAAGAACCCCAGGTACGACCTGCAGGCCGAAATCCGTGCGATGGGCGCGGTTCCCGTGGAATCCGAACCCGGCACCCGCTGGCTGTACGGGTACGGGCACGAGCTGGTCGCCGGCCTCATCGAGGTGGCGTCGGGCAAGCGCGTCGGGCAGTTCCTCGACGAGGAGATCTTCCAGCCGCTGGGCATGCGCGATACCGGCTACCGGTACCGCGACGGGCAGCGGGAACGCATGATCACGCCGTACCGGCGCGAGGCGGACGGCACCCATACGCCCATCGACGGCCTGCTCGACCACAACCACGAGCCGGACGCGGTGTACGAGGGCGGCGGAGCGGGCCTGTTCTCGACCGTGCGCGACTACCTGCGGTTCACGCAGATGATGGCCAATGGCGGCGAGCTCGACGGGGAGCGCGTCATCGGGCGCAAGACCATCGACCTCATGCGGAAGAACCAGCTCAATCCGCAACAGATGCAGGATTTCGCGGGCCCCGGCAACTCCTACCTCGCCGGGTACGGGTATGGCCTCGGTGTCCGCACGATGATGGACGGCGTCGCCGGCAACAGCAACTCCTCCGTCGGCGAGTTCGGCTGGACCGGCGCCATGGGCACCTGGACCTCCATCGATCCGTCCGAGGGTTTCTCCGCCGTCTACATGCACCAGATGATGCCGAACATGGAGGCCTGGCACCACCTGCGCATCCGGTCGGCCGTGTATGGCAGCCTGCGCTGAGCATCCCGGCGGGGTGGAGGCGCATCGAAGGGTGTGCTTGATTTTCCGGGGCATCTGTGGTGAAATGATAGAAAGATCACGCGATGATCCGGAGAGTAGGTTTGTCGACTTCCAGGCAGAGAGGGGCCGCCGCCGGCTGCAAGCGGCCCCGTGGAAGAACAGGCTGAAGTTCGCCGGTGAGCCGCCGGGGTGACAGGTAGTCCCGGCCGGGGGTTCCCGTTACAGAACAAACGAGTGGCCCGGTGACGGGCAATTTGGGTGGTACCGCGAGCAATCGCCCCATGAACGTTCATGGGGCGATTCTTTTTTTGCCGGAGGAGGAACCATGCTGGAGAAATTGCAAGCCATGCAGGCGGAGGGAATGACGGAAATCCTGGCCGCCACAAGTCTGGAACAGCTGCAGGAGGTCCGCCAGAAATGGATGGGCAAGAAGGGGCAGCTCACCGAGGTGCTCAAGGAGCTGGGCAAGCTGCAGCCGGAAGAGCGCAAGACCGTCGGCCAGATGGCGAACCAGGTCAAGGAGGCCATCACGGCTGCCGTCGAACAGCGTCAGGAGGCCATTCTCGCCGAGGCGTCCGCCTTCGACGGGGAGATCGACCTCACCCGGCCCGGCATACCGGTCGCTTCGGGCGGCCTGCATCCCATCACGCAGATGGCGTACGATCTCAACGACATCTTCCGCTCGCTCAACTTCGAGATCTACGCGGAAAACGAGATCACGAGCGAGCTGTACGCGTTCGACAATCTCAATTTCCCACCGGAGCATCCCGCCCGCGAGTCCATGGACACCTATTGGATCGCCGGTACCGACGAAAAGCGCGGGGCGGAGCGGCTGGCGCTGCGCCCCCACCTGACGGGTGCCTCCGTGCGGTACCTGCAGACGCACGGCGCACCGGCCCGTTTCGTGTATCCCGGCCGCGTGTACCGCAACGAGGCCACCGACGCCCGCCACGAACGCGCCTTCTTCCAGTATGAGGCGCTGATCGTGGACAAGGATTTCTCGTTCGCGTCCGGCCAGCTGCTGATGAAGTCCATCCTCGAGAAGGTGTTCGGCCAGGAGGTCGACGTGCGCATGCGCGCGGGCTTTTTCCCCTTCGTCGAGCCGGGCTTCGAGATCGACATGAAGTGCCTCGTCTGCGGCGGCGCGGGCTGCAAGGTCTGCAAGCATGTCGGCTGGATCGAGGTCATGCCGGGCGGCTCGCCCCATCCCAATGTGCTGAAGGCGGCCGGGCTTGATCCGGCCGTATGGTCCGGCTTCTACATCAACATCGGCCTGGACCGCCTGGTCATGATGCGGTACGGCGTGGACGACGTCCGTCTGTTCCACAGCGCGGACCTGCGCTTCCTCGGACAGTTCCGGTAAGGCGCCGCAGCATGGCGCAGCAGCAATCCGAATCAAGGGCGCGGGACGGACGCTGGCGCAAGCCGGTGCAAGCCGGTGCGACAGGACAGGGCCTCGGCGCGTGCCGACCCATTATGAGGTGTGAAGATGAAGGTATCGCTCAATTGGATACGGGAATATGTGGACCTGCCGGCCGACCTGACGATGGAGACGCTGGCGTACGACCTGACGATGCGCACGGTCGAGGTCGAGGGCTATGAGAACCTGGCGGAGGGTCTCGACAAGATCGTGGCCGGCCGCATCACGGAAGTGACCCCCCATCCGCAGGCGGACCGCCTGCGCGTGGTACGGGTCGATGTGGGCGAGGCGGCGCCGGAGCAGATCGTCTGCGGCGGCTCCAACCTCGAGGTCGGGCAGATGGTCGTCGTGGCGCGTCCCGGCTCGAAGGTGCGCTGGCACGGCGAAGGGGAACCGGTGGAGATCAAGGCGTCGAAGCTGCGCGGCGTCGCGTCTGCGGGCATGATCTGCGCGTCGTCCGAAATCGGCCTGGCGGATCTGTTCCCGGCCTCGGACGACCACGAGATCGTGAATCTTGCCGGCATCGCCTGCAAGCCGGGCGACCCGATCGCCCATGTGCTCGGCCTCGACGACGAGATCCTCGAAATCGACAACAAGTCGCTGACCAACCGCCCCGACCTGTGGGGCCATTACGGCATCGCCCGCGAGCTTGCCGCCATCTACGGCCGCGAGGTGAAGCCGCTGCCGGCCTTCACGCCCGACGCGGCGCTGCCCGCGTACCCGGTGCGCATCGAGAACGCCGACCTGTGCCGCCGGTATGCCGCCGTGGTCCTGTCGGGCCTGTCGAACGCGCCCTCGCCCCTGTGGCTGCAGGTGGCGCTGACGAAGGTCGGCATGCGCCCCATCAACAACCTCGTGGACATCACCAACTACGTGATGCTCGCGGTCGGCCAGCCCACGCACGGCTTCGACCGCACGCATGTGAGGGACGGCATCGTCGTGCGCCCAGCGCATGAGGGCGAGGTGCTCGAGCTGCTCGACGGCAAGAAGCTCGCCTTGGGGCCGAAGAACCTCGTGATCGCCGACAGCGCGACGGCGTTGGGCCTCGCGGGCATCATGGGCGGCCGGAACGACTCCATCCTGCCGGACACCACCGAAATCGTGCTCGAGATCGCCAACTTCTCGCCCACCTGCATCCGGCACACCACGCAGCAGTTCGGTCTGCGCACCGAGGCTTCCATCCGTTTCGAGAAGCACGTCGACACGCAGCGTGTCGGCCAGGCGCTGGGATTGGCGGCGAAGCTGTTCGCCGAGCTGGTTCCGGGTTCAAGGATCACCGCCTTTTCGGATGTCGACCTCAAGCCCACCGCGGCGCCGGTCGTCGACGTCACGCTGTCGTTCCTGTCCAAGCGCCTGGGAAGCCCCGTGACCGCGGCGGATGTGACGAAGAGCCTTGCCCCGCTAGGATTCCAGGTTTCAGCCGACGGCGACAGCCTGAGAATCGCGACGCCCTCCTGGCGCGGCACCGGCGACATCTCGCTGCCGGACGACATCCTCGAGGAAGTCGCCCGCATGATCGGCTACGCGAACTTCGCCTACCATGCGCCCGCCATCACGCTCGACAAGCCCGTCAACCAGCGTGCGGTGCAGCTTGACCGCAGCATCCGCGAATACCTCGCGTTCCGCTGCGGTTTCCAGGAGGTCTTCACCTATCCGTGGGTGGAGGATCGCTTCCATGAGGCCGCCGGCATCGCGCTCGACGGCCTGCTGGCCATCTCCACGCCGCCGTCGCCGGAGAACGCACGCCTGCGCTCAAGCCTGGTGCCCGGCATGCTGGAAACGCTGGCCACGAACCTGCGGTATTTCGACACCTTCAAGGTGTTCGAGGCGACCCAGGTGTTCCGTCCCGGCAGCATGTCCCCCTCCGATCCGCGCGAGGTCCTGCCGCTGCAGGAGAAGCATCTGGCCGGCGCGCTGGCCGGCAAGGATGCGGGGGCGCTCTTCTTCGAGGCCAAGGGCGCGCTGGAATCCATGGCGCGGTTCTGCCAGATGAAGGCGCTGCGTTTCGACCGGGTCGAGGAGCCGGTCTGGGCGGAAAAGAAGGTGTGGCTGAACCTGCTGGCCGGCGGCGAGGTGGTGGGCTCCGTGGGTCTGCTGTCGCTCAAGACGATGAAGGCGGCCGGCATCAAGAACGCGCAGGCCGTGGTCTTCGAGCTCAATCTCGACAAGCTCGAGCCGCTGCCCTCCCGCACGAACACATTCCGCCACCTGCCGCTGTTCCCGCTGGTCGAGCAGGATCTGTCGATGCTGCTCGATGAGAGCGTGAAGTGGGCCGACATCGAAGCACTGGTGGGGCCGATGGTCCGCGAGATCGAATACGTCGAGGAGTACCGCGGCAAGCAGATTCCGGCAGGCAAGCGCTCGCTGATGCTGCGCGTGCGGCTTGGGTCGGACGAGGGCACGCTCACGAGCGAGGGGATCGACGCCCAGATGAAGGCCATCATGAAGAAGCTTTCCAAGCAGTTCGGCGCGGAGATCCGCGGCATCTGAGACCGATGCGCGGATTACGCCGCCGTTGAAGCCGAACCGCATTTGTTCCAGAGGCCGTGCCGGCATGTGTTAGCACGGCCTTCTGTTTGCGCGCCTGCACCGCGATTCGCGGCCATCTTGTTGCGTTTCGCAACATAGATGTTGCAAAGTGCAACAAGATGTGTGATCATGGAAGGAAAGCAAGACGACAGTCCGGAGGGGACATGCATGAGCCAGGCCATTGAACGGACGGCGGTCGATGCCGCCCTGTACCAGTTCCTTCGATGCATCTATCTCTTTGAGCGGCGTGAAAGCCAGCTCTTCGGGGTTTTCTGGGATGAGGTGTACCTGATGCAGCTGCTGGTGCGGACGCCCGGCATGCGTCTCGTGCAGCTGGCGGAAGCGCTGCGCGTGCCGCGGTTTGCGGCGACCCGCATGCTGGCCCGCCTGGAGGCGGACGGCCTGCTGCGGCGCGAAGGCTCCGCGGAGGACCGGCGTGCGGTGCATGTGCATCTGACGGATGCGGGCCATGCGAAGATTCGACAAATCGAGGACTACAATTATGCAACCATCGTCCGGCAGGCGGGCTGTGTTCCCGAGACGCTGCCGCAGCAGCTGCTGGAGGCCATTGCCCGCCTGCCGGCGCTGCTT
>JAEXRM010000073.1 GCA_023440865.1 Bacillota bacterium | reverse complement strand
CGGCCGTTCCGGTCGTGGTAGCGGCGGTCGGAATCGAACCAACGACACTCCGGGTATGAACCGGATGCTCTGGCCATCTGAGCTACGCCGCCACATGAGCCGCACGTTCCGTCCCGTCCAACCGACCGGTTTTTCGGCACTTCCCGCAAGGCGCTTTTATATAGTAACAGGCAGGTGGAAACGAGTCAAGCATTATTTTCTAGGACCCGCTTCATGCCTTTTTCAAACTTCACGCGCGGCAGCATGACCTGATGGCGGCACCCCTCGCATTCCATCCGGACGTCCGCTCCCGTACGCAACACCTTCCAGATGTGGCTCCCGCACGGATGCGCCTTTTTCATTTCGACCCGGTCCCCCACCTGGAAGGACTTGATTGGCATGGCCATGATGTTCACCTCGCAATCGCGGCCGACATTGCCCGACGGACAAGCGAACGGGGCGCCCACCGGGCACCCCGCCATGCAAGCCATACCGAGCGGCCGTCGTCACGCCTTGAGCTTTCCCAGCGCTGCGGCCTCGTTTTCGTAGATGTCGATGAACCGGTTGAGCTTGGTGACCTCGAACAGGCGGTAAATATCGGGAGAAAGGGTGCACATCGCCAGATGGCCCCCGCGTTCGCGGAACTTCTTGAAGGAGTCGACAATGATGCCGATGCCGGCGCTGTTCATGTAACTGACGCCCGCCATTTCGAGCAGCACGGTGCCGTTGCCGAAATCAGCCGAAAGCCTGTCAAGGTAATCCTTGAAGTCGTTCTGGGTGGAGATGCGGACCTGACCTTCCATCTGAACGACATGGATGCCGTTTATATCGCGTGCTTCGATCGTCATACGGTCGCCTCCGTTTCGAAATGCATTCGGTCCTATATTACCACTTGCGCTCCCCATGAAACAAGCGTGCGCGGCCGAAGCAAACACGCCCGAGAAAAGGGTTCCCGGCCCGCGCCCGCATCAGTTCCGGAGGCTCTGCAGCGGCGCCGGTATGCGACCGCCGCGTGCGATGAACGCCTCCGCAGACCAGGGATTCACCCGCATGACAGGGCCGGAGCCAAGCAGGCCGCCGAACTCGACCACATCGCCCACCTTGCAGCCGGGGGCCGGTATGATGCGCACCGCGGTCGTCTTGCTGTTGACCATGCCGATGGCCACCTCGTCCGCGATGATGGCCGATATGGTCTGGGCGGAGGTGTCTCCCGGCACGGCGATCATGTCGAGCCCCACGGAGCAGACGCAGGTCATCGCCTCGAGCTTTTCAAGCGAGAGCGCGCCGCACAGCGCGGCATCGATCATGCCCGCGTCCTCGCTGACCGGAATGAAGGCGCCCGAAAGGCCGCCGACATGGGACGAGGCCATGACGCCGCCCTTCTTGACCGCGTCGTTGAGCAGCGCGAGGGCGGCCGTGGTGCCCGGGCCCCCGCATTTCGCCAGGCCCATGGCTTCCAGGATGTGCGCCACGCTGTCGCCGATGGCCGGCGTGGGCGCAAGGGAGAGGTCGACGATGCCGAACGGCACCTGCAGGCGGGAAGAGGCTTCCTGCGCAACCAGCTGGCCCATGCGCGTGATCTTGAAGGCGGTTTTCTTGATCACATCCGCCACCTCGGAGAAGTCCGCCTCCGGGGGAAGGTTCCTGATGGCGGTCGCAACCACGCCGGGTCCGGAGACGCCGACGTTGATGACGCATTCCGGCTCGCCCACGCCGTGGAAGGCACCTGCCATGAACGGGTTGTCCTCCGGCACGTTCGAGAACACGACCAGCTTCGCGCAGCCCAGGCCGCCGCGGTCCTTCGTGCGCTCGGCCGTTTCCTTGATGACGCGGCCCATTTCGGCCACGGCATCCATGTTGATGCCGGCCTTGGTGGTGGCCACATTGATGGAGGCGCAGACACGATCGGTGATGGCGAGGGCCTCGGGCAGCGCCTGCACCAGGCGGCGGTCACCCACCGTATAGCCCTTGTGGACAAGGGCGGAGAACCCGCCGATGAAATTCACGCCGACGGTCTTTGCCGCGGCGTCGAGTGTCTCAGCGAAGCGGGCGTAATTCGTTTCATCGCTGCTTTCTGCCACAATGGCGACCGGAGTGACCGAAATGCGTTTGTTGATGATCGGGATGCCGAACTCGCGCTCGATGGTCTCGCCGGTCTTTACCAGGTGCTCGGCGCGCTTCGTGATCTTGTCGTAGATGCGGCGGCGCGAGGCGGCAGACGTTTCCGCCGCGCAGTCGCGCAGCGAGATGCCCATGGTGATGGTGCGGATGTCGAGGTTCTGCTCGTCGATCATCCGGATGGTTTCAGAGATTTCCCTTGTATTGAGCATGCATAACCTCCAGAAGCGGGGACGGATTCCGGGCAGGTGCCGGCAGCAAAGTCGAACCGGAACGTGCGGAATCGGTCGCGGTGTTGCGGACGCGGCTTTGTCCGTCAGATGCGGTGCATGCTGCGGAAGATGTCGTCGCGCTGGACGCGGATCTGCACGCCGAGCTCCTCGCCCTTGGCGACGAGCTTCTCCTGAAGGGTCTCCAGGTCCATGCCCATGTGGGCGAGGTCCACCATCATGACCATCGTGAAGAGCTCCTGCATGATGGTCTGGGAAATGTCGAGGATGTTGACGCCCGCCTCCGCCAGGATGGCGGTGACCGCCGCGATGATGCCGATCCGGTCGCTTCCGAGCACTGTGATGACTGCTTTCATGTGTACCTCCCGTGCTGCTGGTTCGGATCCGCACGTCCGACGCGCACCGGCGGGCCGCCACGGTCTCCGGGGAGACCCGCCGGTGCCGTCCGGCGAGAAATCGAAATGTTGACGCATCCGTTTGGCGTCCATTATACCACAGCCCCCACAGTCGCTTCACCGGTTTTCCCATTTCATACACCCCGGCAACCGCGACGAAAAAGCGCGTTTTTCTGTTTATCCCCCATCGGACCGGGTAGATAAAAGTCAGACACCAATCACTCAGAAAGGGGATGGTTCAAGCGATCCATCACAATCGGACTGTTTGATGCGTGAAACGAAGGAGGTGGTTCCACCGGAAACAACAGTGAAGAGTCCAAACCGAAAAGAACCATTTCATTTCATCACATGAGTTGTCCCCGCGGAAGGCTTTGCATTCCGCAGGAAGATCACCGGCTTGCGTACGAAAGCCGGAGCGCGCGCAAATCATAACCCAACACCCAGACCCGACCCGATCCAAGACCCGACCCGATCCAAGACCAGTCCCGAGACCAGTCCCGAGA
>JAEXRM010000052.1 GCA_023440865.1 Bacillota bacterium | reverse complement strand
GGGGGCGACCCCGGGGGTGGGGCGCAGGCATGGGAACGGGCCGGGGGGATGATCCCCCAGGGCCCGTTTGCGCGTACGATACCGGGGACGGTGCGTGCGGCTCCTCAGGGGACGTCGCAGGCCGGTTCCGGCGGGAGGGACGGATTTGGCAGACAAGCGCGATTATTACGAGATACTCGGCGTGGGCAGAAATGCGACGGAGGCGGAGCTCAAGAAGGCATACCGCACTCTCGCCAAGCAGTATCACCCGGATGTCAACAAGGACAACAAGGAGGCTGAGGCCAAGTTCAAGGAGCTGAGCGAAGCCTATGGCATTCTGAGCGACGCGGAGAAGCGCAAGCAGTATGACCAGTTCGGCCATGACGCCTTCACCAATGGTGGCGCAGGGGGCTTCGGCGGCTTCGACTTCTCCGGCTTCGGCGGGTTCGAAGACATCTTCGACGCCTTCATGGGCGGCAATCCCTTCGGCCGGCGCCAGTCGCGCAAGGGCGGCCCCCAGCGCGGCAACGATCTCAAGTATGCGATGGACATCACGTTCGAGGAAGCCTGCTTCGGCATCGAGAAGGAGATTTCCATCACACGCCAGCAGGCGTGCCAGACCTGCTCCGGATCCGGTGCGAAACCCGGAACATCTCCAGAAACCTGTAAAACCTGCGGTGGCGCGGGACAGGTGCGCGTCGCGCAGAACACGCCCTTCGGCCAGTTTGCGAGCGTCCGTGCCTGTGACGCCTGCCACGGGGAGGGGACCATCATCCGCACACCCTGCACGGATTGCGGAGGCAAGGGCAAGATACCCAAGAAATCACGCATCAGCCTGAACATCCCCGCCGGCATCGACGACGGGCAGACCATTTCCCTGCGGGGGGAAGGCGAACCTGGAACGAAAGGCGGTCCCTCCGGCGACCTGTATGTCGCCATCAGGGTCAAGCCGCACGCCCTGTTCAAGCGCGACGGCTACGACATTGTCAGCGACGTGCCGATCTCCTTTGCGCAGGCTGCGCTGGGTGCCGAGATCGAGATCGCGACCATCGACGGCCCACAGAAGCATGCCATCCCCGAGGGAACGCAGACCGGCACTGTCTTCAAGCTCAAGGGCAAGGGGGTGCGCCATCTCCGCAGCACATCGCGTGGCGACCACTACCTGCGCGTGAACATCGACGTGCCGCTCAAGCTCAACAGCAAACAGAAGGAGCTGCTCAAGCAATTCGCCGAGGCCGGCGGAGATGCTTCCGGCGAGTCGAGGAAGGGGTTCTTCAAGCGATGAAGCACGGACCGGACCGGCAGCGCCCGGTCCGACTCCGCATTGTCCGCCGTTCCGGACGGGATCGGCGGAACCAGTCCGCATGCGGCGGCCAGGAAAGGAATTCCCGAGCATGAAATGGTACGAAGTGTCGGTCACGACAAACGAGGCGGCCGCCGATCCGGTTTCCGACCTGCTGCTGGGTCTGGGTGCGAACGGTGTTGAAATGGTGGATCCGGAGGCCTTCCAGAAGGTGCTGTCCGACAACCGCCATCTTGATTACGCGGATGAGGGCTTTCTTGACCAGTACGGTACGGATGTCGTGGTGCGCGCCTATTTCCAGGACGGTCGCGACGCGGCGGCGTTGACGACATCCGTCCGGAACGGCCTTGCCGAGATGGCCGCGTGGGTGGATCCCGCGCCGGCGACGCTCACGCTGCTGCTGCGGGACGATGCCGAGTGGAAGGATGTCTGGAAAGATTACTACAAGCCTTTCGAATTGGCCCCTGGCTTCGTTGTCAGGCCCAGCTGGGAGACCTACGAGGCGCGCCCGGGCGAGACCGTGATCGAGATGGATCCCGGCATGGCGTTCGGAACGGGCACGCACGAAACAACACGCATGTGCGCCCAGTTCGCCGCCAGGGTGGTGGCGCCGGGAGATCGGGTCATGGACATCGGGTGCGGCACCGCCATTCTTGGCATTGTGGCGGCGCTGCGGGGGGCTGAGGCAGTCACGGCCGTCGACATCGACGATGCAGCCGTCAAGACGGCGCGCGAGAACGTGGAACGCAATCGTGTGGCTGACCGGGTCCGGGTCATCTGCGGTGTCCTTGACGACATTGCGCCTTCGGCGCATGACGTGCTGCTGGTCAACATCATCGCGGACGTCATCATCAGCCTTTCCCCCGACTTTCCGAAATATCTCCGGAAGGACGGCCTGCTGGTCGTCTCCGGCATCATACATGACCGGGCGGGTGATGTCACAGCCGCCTGCGAACAGCAGGGATTCGCCCTGGTCGAGCATGCGGCCGAAGGTGAATGGGATGCGATGGTGTTCCGATGCATCGGTTCCTGATAGAACCCGGATGGCGGACCGGGGACGAAATCCGCATTCAGGGGGAAGAACTGAAACACCTGTCGCAAGTACTCCGCGTGCGGGTCGGGGATCGGATCGCGGTCATCGATGGCAGCGGCGAGGAGCATGAGGCCGAGCTGCTGTCCGTCGACCGGCAGGAGGCAGTCGCACGGCGGTTGGCCACTTCGGTGCCCGATGTGGAGCCGAACGTGGAGATCACCCTGCTGCAGGGCATCCCGAAGTCGGACAAGATGGACTGGATCGTCCAGAAGGCGGTCGAACTGGGTGCCGCGCGCATCGTGCCCGTCTGGACCGAGCATGTGGTGCGCCGGGAGAACGGCGACATGGGCGCGAAGGTGGAGCGTTGGAACCGCATTGCCCGCGAGGCCGTCAAGCAGAGCCGTCGCACCCGGGTGCCACAGGTGCTCGCGCCGCTGTCGCTCGAAGCCGCGGCTGCCGCCTGGAAGGGGGATCTGGGCATCCTATTGAACGAGAACGAGCGAAAAAAAGATTTGAAAGAGCTTCTCACATGGTATACTATGAATCGGTATCACCGGTTGTCCCTCCTGGTAGGGCCTGAAGGCGGCATCAGTCCGGCCGAGGCCGCATACCTGGCGTCGTGCGGATTTGAATCCGTCACACTGGGCAACCGGATTTTGCGTACAGAAACGGCGTCGGTTGCGGCGCTGGCAATCCTCATGCATGAAACAGGTGGGTGAAGAATGGCGAAGACGACCTTTGTGATAACCGATGACGCCATGTTCATGCGAACACTGCTGCGGAAGATGATCGAACAGAACGAGGACTTCGAGGTGCTCGGCGAGGCGTCGAACGGGCTCGAGGCCATCGAGGCGGCGGGCAGGCACAAGCCCGACATCATGACCCTCGACATCACGATGCCAGAGATGGATGGCATCCACGCGGTGCCCGAAATCATGAAGGTGAGTCCGGCGACGAAGATCATCATGGTGACGGCCATGGGGCAGCAGTCCATGGTCATCGAGGCCATCAAGATGGGGGCGAAGGATTTTGTCGTCAAGCCATTCGAGAAATCACGCGTCTACCAGGCGATCCGGAACGTATTGTCGGTCGGTTGATCGCCGATGGGCCGGTTTAGCGGCAGTCCGCACCGTGTCGGCGACGGACGGGGAAAAGGAGTGACAATGCTCAGAAGCATGACCGGTTTCGGCCATGATGAACGAACGGCCGGCGGCGTTTCTGTCACGGTGGAGATCCGCACGGTGAATCACCGCTACTGCGACATCAACCTGCGCATGCCAAAGCAGCTCAACTGCTATGAGGACAGGATCCGCACGGCGATCTCGAGCCGCATCACGCGCGGCAAGATCGATGTGTTCGTCACCCTGGGCGCGCAGTCGGCGGAGTCGCACGAGGTCGTCCTCGACGAACCCCTCGCGGCGTCGTATCTCGCGGCGCTGCGCAAGCTGTCCGCATCCCATGGGCTGCGCGATGACGTCACCGCGGCGACACTCGCCCGTTTTCCCGATGTGTTGCGGGTGGAACGGCGCGACAATGACGATTTTCTGGGAGACCTGCTCGAGGAAACCGTCAGGGGCAGCGTCGACTCGCTCACGTCCATGCGCGAGCGGGAAGGGGAACGCCTGTCGGACAGCCTGTGTGAGAATCTTGGCACCATCGCCGCCTTCACCGATCGCATTGCCGTCCATGCTCCGACGGTCGCCCGCGAGTTCAAGGATAGGCTCGATGCGCGCATCGCCGAGCTGGTCGATTCGTCCAAGCTCGATCCCGTGCGCTTGGCGACCGAGGTGGCGCTTTTCGCCGACAAGTGCAGCATCGACGAGGAACTGGTCCGCCTGCGCAGCCATCTTTCGCAAATGGGGGACATGATCCGTCAGGGAAGCCCGATCGGCAAGAAGTTCGATTTCCTCATCCAGGAAATGAACCGCGAGGTCAACACGATCGGTTCGAAGTCGAACAACCTCGAAATCACCCGCATGGTGGTGGAGCTCAAGAGCGAAATCGAAAAGATGCGCGAACAGATCCAGAATATCGAATGACGGCCCGGGCAGGGCTGCCTGCGGGCGGCATGCAGGCCGGGATCGGGGGGGCCGCCAGGCATGAAACTCATCAATGTCGGATTCGGCAACATCGTGTCCGCCGGCCGCATCGTAGCGGTCGTCAGCCCCGAGTCGGCCCCCATCAAGCGCATCATCCAGGAAGCGCGCGACCGCAGCATGCTGATCGACGCGACCTGGGGACGCCGCACGCGGGCCGTCATCGTCACGGACAGCGACCATGTCATTCTTTCCGCCGTACAGCCCGAAACCATTGCGCACCGCATGGAGGGGCAGGCGGCCCAGGATGAGGAGGACATGGCGGAGGAGATCGGGGAGGAGCAGGCATGAAGCCCGGAATGCTGATGGTGGTGTCCGGACCGGCCGGTGTCGGCAAGGGGACGATTGTCAAGGAACTGCGTGCGCTTCGTGGGGATGTGGCGCTTTCGGTGTCAGCCACGACGCGCATGCCCCGCCCCGGTGAATCCGATGGGGTGCAGTATTGGTTCAAGGACCGCCAGGAGTTCGAGTCGCTCATCCGCTCAGGAGAACTGCTCGAGTGGGTGGAGTATTGCGGGAACTATTATGGCACACCGGCCGGACCTGTCCGCGCGCAGGTTGCGGAAGGAAAGGTCGTCATACTGGAGATCGAGGTCGAGGGCGCGCAGCACATCCGGAGGCAGTTTCCTGACAGTGTGCTGGTTTTCGTTCTTCCCCCCGATCTCGGGGAACTGGAAAGCCGGCTCGAGGGACGCGGCACGGAAACGCCGGAAGTCGTCCGAAGGCGGATGGAGCGCGCACATGAGGAATTCACGTTCCTGCCGCAGTACGATTATTTTGTCGTCAACGACGAGGTGCCCCGGGCCACGGAAGCCCTCGCGGGCATCGTGGATGCCGAAAGGCAGCGCATCAACCGTAATCCGGGAATCGTGAACCGATTCAGGAGATAGAGACACATGCTTGCCCCGATTCGCGCGGAAGGAGTCCGCAGGATACCATGCGAGTCTGCGTGACAGGCCCCCACACCGCCAGGGTTGCAGCAGGATTGCCGGCAGGCCGCCGCACATCCCTGCAGGAAAGACACCCACGCATCATCAGGTTTGTACCAGGAATACCTGCAGAACGCTGCGCGTTTCTGCAGGACAGTAAGGAGAGTCACCCTATGATTTATCCGTCCATGGCCTCGCTGCTCAAGAAGGTCGACAGCCGCTACACGCTGGTCATTGCCGCCTCCAAACGGGCCCGCATGCTGACCGAAGGCGCACAGAAGCTAACCGACACGAATTCACCGAAGGATGTCACCATTGCCATCCATGAGATTTCCGAAGGCAAGGTCGGTTATCATCGCATCCACCGGGTGGGCATGGAGGAAGAAACCTTTGTCACCGAATCCGTGACCATGCCGCGTCCGGCCTGGGAATCCAAGCGGCTGGGCGTGGAGGAGGAAGCGGACTGGAGCGACGAGGAGCTTCTGGACGAGGAGCACGAATCGGAAGAGGATGAAGGCGCCGACGAGGAAGGGGATCCCGACGAGGAGTAAGGCGCAGCCGTGCGCATCCGAACGGCCATGACACCGTCAGGCATGACGCGGGCCGTCACGGCTTTCGGCGACGACACCGGCGGACAACAGCGGCGGATGGCTGTGCCGGAACCGTCCGCTTTCGTTCGCCCTTATGCGGAACACGATGCGAACGGCATCGCATCCGCTCCACATGCGCCACCCGGAACGCGCATGGACGACCTGAAAGGCGTTTCGCTTTTCGAAGAGCGGGCATGTGTGCATTCCCCGAGTACGTCAGGAATACCAGCATCACGTTTCGTGTGGCTGCAGGGTTGCAGGGAGAGAAATCATGCAACTCCCGTGGAACACCGGGAATATCGGCAAAACGCTGCGCGTGTTAGCAGCATAGCAGGAGGATGAGACATGCCAACGGAAGCGACGATGGAGAAAATCGTGAGTCTGTGCAAGACGCGCGGCTACATCTACCAAGGCTCGGAGATCTATGACGGCCTGGCGAACACGTGGGATTACGGTCCGCTCGGCGTCGAGTTCAAGAACAACGTCAAGAAGGCCTGGTGGCGCAAGTTCGTGCAGGAAAGCCCGCACAATGTCGGCGTTGACTGCGCGATCCTCATGAATCCCCAGGTCTGGGTCGCTTCCGGCCATGTCGGGGGCTTTTCCGATCCGCTCATCGACTGCAAGGGCTGCAAGACGCGCCATCGCGCCGACAAGATGATCGAGGACTGGAACAAGGAAAACGGCATCGAGATGCAGATCGACGGCATGAAGAACGAGGCGCTGTCCGAATACATCCGCGATCATGCCGTGCCCTGCCCGCACTGCGGCGGCAAGGATTTCACCGACATCCGCAAGTTCAACCTCATGTTCAAGACCTTCCAGGGGGTCACCGAGGATTCGAAGAACGAGATCTACCTGCGTCCGGAGACCGCACAGGGCATCTTCGTCAACTTCAAGAACGTGCAGCGGTCCTCACGCAAGAAGGTGCCGTTCGGCATCGGCCAGATCGGCAAGTCCTTCCGCAATGAGATCACGCCCGGCAACTTCGTGTTCCGCACACGCGAGTTCGAGCAGATGGAACTCGAGTTCTTCTGCGAACCCGGCACCGACCTCGAATGGTTCGCCTACTGGAAGGAGTTCTGCCGCAACTGGCTGTTCGCGCTGGGCATGAAGGAGGAGAACCTCCGCTTCCGCGACCATTCCCCCGAGGAGTTGTCCCACTACTCCAACGCGACCACGGACGTGGAGTTCAAGTTCCCCTTCGGCTGGGGCGAGCTCTGGGGCATCGCGGACCGCACGGACTTCGATCTCAGGCAGCACATGGAGCATGCGAAGGAGGACATGTCCTACTTCGATCCGGTCAAGAACGAGAAGTACGTACCCTATGTCATCGAACCCTCGCTCGGTGCGGACCGCGTTGCGCTGGCCTTCCTGATCAATGCGTACGACGAGGAGGAGGTCTCCGAAGGCGACGTGCGCACGGTGCTCCACCTGCACCCGGCACTCGCGCCCGTCAAGATCGCCATGCTGCCGCTTTCCAAGAAGCTGTCCGACGAGGCGGAGCAGGTATATGCCGATCTGCTCAAGGACTATGTGTGCGAGTTCGACGAAGCCGGATCCATCGGCAAGCGCTATCGACGCCAGGACGAGATCGGCACGCCGTATTGCGTGACCTTCGATTTCGATTCGCTCGAGGACAAGGCGGTCACCATCCGCGAACGCGACACCATGCAGCAGGTGCGTGTGCCGATCGCCGAACTCGGCACCTGGTTCCGCGGCAAGTTCGACTTCTGACGGTGTCGGCACGCACTGTTGGCCGAAACCCTGCGATTGCCCCAGAAAGCCGCCCGTTGGGCGGCTTTCTGCCGGTTGAAGCTTGACTGCAACTGTGATACGCTATTTTCGCTTCCATGGGAAGCCAATCGGGCTTTTGTGACATCGTGGATCCTGCAGCTGTGCGGCCCAAAGCCTCAACACAAGGAGGAGTCATATGGCCAAGTACGTCTATCTGTTCTCCGAGGGCAACGCCTCGATGAAGAACCTGCTCGGCGGCAAGGGGGCGAACCTCGCCGAAATGACCGGACTGGGATTGCCCGTCCCGCGGGGCTTCACCATCACCACCGAAGCCTGCACACGCTACTATGACGACGGCAAGGCCATATCAGCCGAAATCGAGGCGCAGATCCTCGAGTACCTCTCGAAAATGGAAACCATCGTCGAAAAGCAGTTCGGCAACCCGGATAACCCGCTGCTCGTCTCG
>JAEXRM010000041.1 GCA_023440865.1 Bacillota bacterium | reverse complement strand
ATACGATGAACCTTGTCCCGGACATGACCGAAACAAGCACGGGGGGAGGGAGCACCATGATCCAGCGGAGCAACAGGATCCACATCATTGTCTATACCTGCTTCCTGATGGCCGTGAGCATTTCCATGTTCGTTTTCCAGAGTTTCGACGCACTGGCCGTCAGTCTTCGGTAAGCGGACATGATCCGGCGGCACACGCTGTCGGGCGCACACGGTGGATGAGACAGGCACAGGGGACGAAACGAGCACACAATCAGGCGGAAGGATCGAACGCGCGGACACGCGCAGCCAGGGACAGACGGGTACGCAGGGCTCGCACGCACACACACGCACACACGCATGCACGAACGCACACACACATGCACGCAGGGACGGGAACACAGCGCGCGTGCACGCAGGCACGGGAGCGCAGCAAGACAAGCCTGTACGCAGACATGGGACGAAGCGAAATCGCGGAGTCGACGGAAGGACACGCCATGAATGCAATCGGCGTCATTGGAACCGGGTATGTGGGTTTGGTCAGCGGCACCTGCCTTGCGGATTTCGGGCTGACGGTCACCTGCGTGGATGTGGACGAGACGAAGATCGGCCAGCTCCGGCAGGGCATCGTGCCCATCTACGAGCCGGGCCTGCAGGACCTTGTCGACAGGAATGCCTGGTATCGCAGACTGCAGTTCACGACGGACATCGAGGCGACCGTCACGGCCAACGACGTGCTGTTCATCGCCGTCGGCACCCCGCCCTCGGAGGATGGCGGCGCCGATCTCCGCGACGTGCTTGCGGCGGCCCGTTCCATCGGCCGCTGCATGAACGGCTACAAGGTCATCGTGGACAAATCCACCGTGCCGGTCGGGACAGGCCGGCGGGTGCGCGACGAGATCGCCCGCGCCCTGGAGGAACGGGGCGTGGACATCCCCTTCGATGTGGTCTCCAACCCGGAATTCCTGCGGGAGGGCTCGGCCATCCAGGACTTCACCCACCCCGACCGCGTGGTGCTCGGTGTGGAAAGCCCGCGTGCCGAAGCCCTCATGCGGGAGGTGTACCGGGTGCTGTTCCTCAATGAAACCCCGTTCGTCATCACCAACCTCGAGACGGCCGAGCTGATCAAGTATGCGGCCAACGCCTTTCTTGCGGTGAAGATCACCTACATCAACGAAATCGCGAATCTCTGCGAGCAGGTCGGCGCCGACGTGCAGCAGGTTTCGCTGGCAATGGGCCGGGACGGCAGGATCGGATCGAAGTTCCTTCATCCCGGCCCGGGATACGGCGGGAGCTGCTTCCCCAAGGACACCCGGGCGCTCGCGCACACCGCCCGGCAGTACGGAACACCGGTGCGTGTCGTGGAGGCCGCCATCGACGCGAACGGACGGCAGATGCTGCGGATGGCGGACAAGGTCGTGCGTGCCATGGGGTCGTTGCAGGGCCGGACACTCGGCGTGCTCGGCCTGACCTTCAAGCCCAACACGGACGACATGCGGGAGGCGCCTTCCCTGACCATCCTGCCGGCACTGGCACGACAGGGGGCCATGCTGCGGGTGTTCGATCCCAAGCAGGAGAAGGAGGGCGGTTGGCGGTTTCGCGACCTTGGCGGCGCCATCACCTTCTGTGCCGACGAGTACGAGGCCCTGGCCGGAGCAGACGCCCTGCTGCTGATGACCGAGTGGAACCAGTTCCGCAGGCTGGACCTGGCCCGGATCCGGGCATCGATGAAGGCAAGCTGGTTTTTCGACTTCCGCAATGTCTACACGCGGACGGAAGCGGAACGGGCCGGATTCACCTACGAAGGGGTGGGACGATGAGACGGGCGCGGCAGGATGCCCTGCTGGTGACCGGCGGTGCGGGCTTCATCGGATCGCACCTGTCCGAACGGCTGCTGGGTGCGGGCTACCGCATTGTCTGCCTCGACAGCTTCAACACGTTCTACGATCCGCATCTGAAGGAGGACAACGCGGCGACGGTTTCGGAAACCGCGACCCGGTTGGGGGACGCTTCCGCCTATACCGTGGTCAAGGGGGACATCCGCGACCGCGCACTGCTGGATGCGCTGTTTTCCGCCCACCGTTTCCGGGCGGTGATCCATCTCGCGGCCTGCGCCGGTGTCCGGCCCTCCATTGTCGATCCGGAAACCTATTGCGATGTCAACGTCATCGGCACCCTGCGGATCCTCGAGGCCATGCGGGGGCATGCGGTGCGCGCCCTTGTCTTCGCCTCCTCGTCGTCGATCTACGGGAACAATGGGAAGGTGCCCTTCCATGAGGACGATCCGGTGGATCATCCGGTTTCCCCCTATGCGGCCACGAAGAAGAGCGGGGAGCTGCTGTGCCACACCTACCATCATCTGTATGGGATGAGCATCGCCTGCCTGCGCTTCTTCACCGTATACGGCCCCCGCCAGCGGCCCGACCTGGCCATCCGGAAGTTCGCGGAGCTGATGCGCGCCGGCGCGCCGGTGCCCGTGTTCGGCGACGGCACGTCGGAACGCGACTACACCTATGTCGACGACCTGGTGGAGGGGGTCGTGAAAGCGCTGGCGTGGTGCCTGGAGGGGAAAGGCGGGTATGAGGTGTTCAACCTGGGCGAATCGCGGACCGTGTCGGTCAACGGGATGATCGCCGGCCTTGAGCGGCACCTGGGGATCAAGGCGGAAATCCTGCGCTTGCCGGAGCAGCCCGGGGATGTGGTGCGGACGTATGCCGATATCGGCAAGGCACGGGCGCTGCTGGGGTATGACCCGAAAACGGATTTCGACGAGGGGCTGGGACGGTTCATCCGCTGGCTGGAACAGGAGGCGCTCAAGCCCAGGTAGCCATGTCGCGCTTCATCCACCGCAGCAGGGGCAGCGCGAGACGGCCCTTCCAGGTGCGTGCGTGGTAGAAGTCGTATTCCGTGGCGATCCGGCCACCGAAGGCCCGCTTGAAATTGTCGATGCCGTCCTTGTCGGCGCCCTGCTCCCCATTGGCCAGCCCGCCCATGTCATACAGCCGGCAGCCCCGCCGCTTGGCGTTGCGGATGGCCTCCCAGTACAGCAGCTTGTTGGCCCGCGCGATCCTGTTCCGGTCCGCCTGGCCGGCATAATCGCGGAAGTGCGAGAAGGCCACGGCCCCGTAGGCGCGGGCGGGCGTGACGATGTCGGCTTCGCCGCAGAGCGCCTTGCCGGATGCGTCCCGCACGAACAGAAGGGCAAGCGCCTGCCGGTCGCGCAGCGCGTGCAGGAAACCGGGATCCGTCGGCATGATGCCTTTGGCCGCGGCAAACCGGTTGAACTCCTCCACGAAATGGTCCACCTCGCCGCACGAGGGATGGTTGCTGCATGCCACCGCAAACGCGGGATCCGCAAGCGAGCGGGCGATATCCTGCCGCAGCGATTTGCGCATGCTGGCCAGCAGGGCGGTCTCGGAGGCTTCGAGGGACAGCAGCAGGGTTGTCGTCCGCACGCCGTGGCGGTGCGTGTCCGGCATGTTCCCGCAGCAGTAGAACAGGACGATGTCGGCATCCGTGCGATAGGTCCGGTAATCCTCGAGGTAGTAGACGGTTTCCATCCGCAGGCCGTGGACGGTCCGTTGATTCATGACCAGCATGCCCCAGTCTCCCCGCATGCCCCGCATGCGTTACGCCCATGATATACCCCTTTTTTCCCCGTCCCGACACCGGCACATGGAGGATGCGGCATGGTGGTGATGCATCGGCGGACACGATTCGGGATCCGCATGGAAACCGTGTATTTCGCACGTGGCACGGAGCCGTACCGGACGGACGCCGATCTTGTCCTGTTCGCCTTCGCCGCGGAGGACGCGGTGACCGTCCGGAACCGCCGCCTGAACTGGTCGATTCAGCTCGATCTGTCGCCCGATGAGGAACAGCTGCTCGAGGGCACGAACGTGCACCTGCGCAAGGAGCTCCGCAAGGCTCTCCGGGAAGGGGCGTCCCTTCGCTGCGAGGTGCTGCGTCATCCGACGGACGCGCAGATACAGGCGTACGCAGGCCGGCAGGATGCGTTCTCCCACAGGCAGCGGGCGGACGCGGTGGACCTGCGGCATCTGGCGGAACTCGCGGAAAGGGACATGCTGGCGATCCTGCATGTCTTGTCGCCCGAAGGGGGGATATTGGCGGGGTGCTCGCTGTGGATTTGTGCGGACAGGGCGTACGGGCTCCATGCGTTTTCCACGTTCCGCCGGTTCACCGAGCCGTCGGCACGGCGCAGGGCGGGCACCGCGACAAAGCGGATGTACTGGCAGGCGGTGCTGCTGGCGAAACGGGAGCATTGCCGGGTTTTCGATTTCGGCCTGGCCATCCATGCCCGCCATGATCCGCAGGGACACCTGCGCGGCATCGATTCGCTGAAGTACGAGTTCGGTGCCAGACCCGTGAAGGAGTTCGATTTCTACAAGGCTTGCACCTGGAAGGGTCGGCTCATCCTGCCGCTGCTGCTGCTGTCGAAATGGCGCCCCTTCGACCGGTACGAGCCGGTGCTGCCGGCCGTACCGCCGACCGTTTCCCCAGGCATTCCTTCCGGCGTTCCGCTTTCCGATCCGCCTGCCGGGTCGCCTCCGCCGGCGGCCGGGGGAAATGCTGCCGTGCCCCGCCGGCAGCATGCTGCGGAGTGAGACGGGCGCGAGCCTTTCGGTCGGCGCCATGCGGGCGGAGGGCATCGGCGGCAGGATGGCGGGAGCGCTGTCTCCGGTGCCGGATGTGTCGGCGGGAGGAGGGATGGGGATGGTCGTCATGCGCAAGCGGAAGCGCTTCGGATTGAAAATGGAGACGGCGTTTTACGCGGACGGAACGGAGGACTATCATCCGGACGCCGACATCGTCCTGTTCATCTTCATCCGGGAGGCGGCGATCACCGGCATCCACCGCATCATCAGCTGGTCCTTCCTCGTCGACCTGACCCGGGAGGAGGCCGCGCTGCAGGCCGACATGCGGCGCACCATGCGCAAGGAGCTCAAGCGCGCCGGCGAGCTCGAACGCGAGGGAGCGCTGCGCATCGAGCTGCAGCGTCATCCGACCGAGAGCCAGCGCGAGGCATACATCGGCAGGCAGGACGCCTTCGCCGCGGCACGCGGATCGGACCGGGTGGACAGGCAGCGGTTTGACGAGCTTGCCAGGAAGGACATGCTCGCGATCCTGTATGTCCGCAAGCCGCAAGGGGAAACGCTGGCGGGTGTCGCCCTGTGGCTGTGCGAGGACCGGACCTACGGCATGCACGCGTTCTCCACCTTCCGCGACTGCGACGGGCCCGAGGACCGCAAGCTTGCAGGACTGGCGACCAAGCTGCTGTACTGGCGGTCGCTGCTGCTGGCCAAGTCCGAGAACAGCCGCATGTTCGACTTTGGCGGCGCGTTTCCCAGCAGGCGGGCCAATGCGCGCCTTCACGGCATAGACGATCTGAAATACGCCTTTGGCGCCCTGCCGGTAAGGCAGTTCGACTGCTATCGGGCATACACGCTCAAGGGGAAGCTGGTCCTGCCGTTCATCCTGATGCTGAAGTGGAATCCGTTCGAGCGGTATGAGCCCTGGGCGCCGCAACGGGAGGAGGCGGCACCATGAAGGCACTGCTTCGGCGTTTGGACAGCCGGATTTTTCGCGGCGGACTGGCCAGACTGTATCGGAAACGGCTGAAATACTGGGTGCGGCGGGTACCCCGGGTGAGGTCGCCCGATTGCTTTCCGCCATCGGAGAAGGCCGATGACACGGGCCTGCTTGCCTATGGCGGCCTGCTGGATGGGGAATGGATGCTCAAGGCCTACCGGCAGGGCATCTTTCCCTACTTTTACGCGGACGAGCCGATTCTGTGGTGGGCACCCCGCAGCCGGGGGATTTTCCGGACCGGCCAGTTCCGGCTCCAGAACAACATGCTCCGGTTCCTGAAGAAGAACAGGCGGCAGGTGACCTTCGACCGTGCCTTCGGCGAGGTGGTCCGGCGGTGCCGCGACACGCGTCCGGACGAGGTCTGGCTCAACGAGCGGATCATCGGCGTCTACCAGGCGTTGCATGAGACCGGGCATGCGCATTCGGTCGAGACCTGGGATGGCGATCGGATGACGGGGGGGCTGTTCGGTGTCGTGATCGGGTGTTATTTCAGCCTCGAGTCGATGTTCTCGATCGAGGACCAGGCATCGAAGATTGCCATGGCGGTCCTGGCGCAGCAGTACCTGCAAACCGGGGAGCGGGTGATCGACACGCAGTTTCCCGCCCGGCATTTTCTGGAGTGGGGGGCGACGGACATGCCGCGGGCGCAGTACATGCCCCTGATCGAGGCCGCCATGGGTGCAGCTGATGCGGATTCCTTCTGGGAGCGGGTTGCCGGGGGCGTCTATACGGTGCTCGCCTGATGCCGGTGGCGGAGCGCCGGACACATGGCGCAAAAGACCGCGGATCGCCGCACGCATGGCGCGAAGGTGCGCGGGAATGCCGGAATCACCGGCATTCCCGCGATGGCGGCCCGACCGCCTCGGCCCGACCGCCTCCGGCCGGTCACGCGCGGCCGGTCATCCCGGCCCGCTTTCCCACTTGAAGCCCCGGATGGCGACCGCGGTGCAGGCAAGGGCGATCAGGGACAGCAGCACGATGGCGCCGGCTGCCTGTTGCGCCGGCAGCCCCAGCGTCGAGGCCTTGAGCAGGTGGATCCCCTGCGTCAGCGGCAGCACCTGCACGACCTGCTGCAGGACGGGCGGCATCACCTCGTAGGGCAGGGTTGCGCCGGAAAAGACCAGCATCGGAAAGTACAGGATGCTCGCGATGATGCCGGCCGTCTTCGTGTTCCGGGAAATGCCGCCCACCATCATGCCGATGCTGTACATCGACACGAGCACCAGCAGCCAGCCGAGCACGAACAAGAGTGGATTCCCCCGCATGCGGAAGTCGAAAAACAGGGTGGCGACAGCTAGCAGCACGAGCAGGGAAACGAGCGCGTACAGGGCCTGGATGGCGACCTGCACGAACAGGATCATGGCGGGATGGACCGGCGTGACCCGCAACCGCTTGAGGATTTGCCGGCTCCGGTAGTCCGAGACGACCAACGGCAGGCCCATCATGCCGCCGGCGCAGATCGCGATCGAGGCGACCGCGCCGAACGACTGGTCGAGGAAGCGGTACGGGGCGCCCGCGAATGCGGGCTTGTCCCCGTAGAGCATGCCCAGGATCACCAGCACGACGACCGGCATGCCCAGGGCGAAGATGATCATGTCCATGCCGCGCAGCGACAGCTTCAGTTCAATCCGGAACAGGGTGGCGAAGGTTTTCATGCGCTTTCCTCCTCTCCTGCGTGCCACAGGTATGCCGCCTCGAACGTGCCATGCGGGCTCTGTTCGATTGCCTGGCCGACCGTTCCCGAAAACACGGTTTCGCCGTGCCGCAGGATCATGATCCGGTCGCACAGCGCCTCCACCTCGTCCATGAAGTGCGAGGTGAGGACAATTGTCAGGCCATCGGCTTTCATCCGCTTGAGATACTGCCACACATCCCGGCGCGCCTTCACGTCGAGCCCGGTCGTCAGTTCGTCGAGGAAGACGACCTCCGGTTGCGGCAGGAGCGCCAGCACGATGAACAGGCGCTGTTTCTGGCCGCCGGAGAGTTCGCGGACGAGCGCGTCCTTTTTCTCGAGCAGCCCGAACTGGGCAAGCAGTGCGCCGGGTTGCGCGGGCTTGGCATAGAGTGCGGCCGTCAGCTCGCAGAGCTCGCCGACGCGGATGCCTTCCTGGTGTCCCGATTCCTGGAACTGGACGCCAACCCGCTCGAACAGCCGCTTCCGGTCCGTGACCGGGTTCATGCCGAGGATGGAGACGGTTCCCTTGTCCATGGTTTTGGTTCCCAAAGCGCATTCGATGGTGGTGGTCTTGCCCGAACCGTTGGCGCCGAGCAACCCGAAAACCGTCCCCCTCGGGACGGAGAGGCTCAGGCCGCGGACTGCGGGACGGTTGTCGTAGGACTTGGACAGATTTTCGATGCGTACGATGTCGTCCATGTGCATCCTCCTCTTCGTGATGGCACAACGATAGCACGCGGGGCGAGGGTGGTGTGTAAATGGAAGGTTTCGCCGTTTTTCTTGTCGTCCCTTGTTGATGTATGATGGAAGGCGACAGGGTGGATAAGCATTCCGCGATCGTCACCGCCGGACATCCCCCTGTCATCCGCCGCCGACGGAAAGGGGCATGCATGCGCATCCGGGAGGAATACACCTGTCCGCTCGAAATCGTTCACGACCTGATCAGGGGCAAATGGAAGACCCTGCTGGTGTTCCAGCTGCGCGAAGGCCCCCGGTCCTTCTCCCAGCTGTTGCGGGAAACCGCCGGCATCTCCGAGAAGATGCTGCTGCAGCAGCTCAAGGAGCTGCAGGCGTTCGGCGTGATCGGCAAGACCAGCGGCGAGGGATACCCGCTGCATGTGTCGTATTGGCTGACGGAGCGGGGCGGGCAGCTGCTGCGTGCAGTACGGATCATGCAGGACATCGGCGTCGCCTACATGGTGGAATGCGGCCAGGCGGAGCTGCTCAGGTCCAAGGGCATTGCCGTGCCGGAGGTCCCCGCGCCGGAGGTTCCCGCGCCGAAGCCCGCCGGCGATGAGAACGCGCAAGGACGTGCCGATGCCTGCGCGCCAGCAACCATACTGACCAAAAAGTAAGGAATTGACGCCGGATCCCGTCGGACATACGCTGTGACTGTATGAACGCGCAAGAGAGGATGGGTTCCGATATGAAGACAGCACTGGTTCTGGTGGACATCCAAAATGACTACTTTCCCGGCGGCCGGCACGAGCTGGTTGGTCCGGAACAGGCGGCCGGCGAGGCGGCAAGGCTGTTGGCGCTCTTTCGGGAAAAGGGCTGGCCGGTCTTTCATATCCGACATGTCAGCCTGCATGCACAGGCCGACTTTTTTCTCCCCGACACGGTGGGGGCGGAGATCCACGCATCGTGTGCGCCACATGGCGGGGAAGCCGTCATCGTCAAGCATGCGCCGGACAGCTTTCTGGGCACGGATCTGAAGGTGCGGCTGGATGAGGCGGGCGTGGATCGATTGGTCGTTGCCGGCATGATGACCCACATGTGCATCGACACGACGGTGCGTTCGGCGGTTGGCCAGGGGTATGGCGTCGACCTGATCGAGGACGCCTGCGCCACGCGCGACCTGCAGCGCGGCGATGTCCTGGTTCCGGCCGAACAGGCGCAGCAGGCGTTTCTTGCGGCGATGTCCGGGGTGTTCGCCACCGTCGTGAAGGCGGATGCATGGATTGCGGCGCATGCCGCCGGCTGATGCGTGCCGGCGGGCCGGTCAGTGATATCCGCCGTCCACGGTCAGCACGGCCGCGTTGACGTAGTCGGCGTCCGCGGAGGCGAGGAACAGAATGGCTTTGGCGATGTCGTCGGGTGTGCCGATGCGCTTTTTGTAGACCCGCTCCGCTTCCGATTCCAGAAAGCCTGCCGGCAGGTCGCGGTTCATGTCCGTCTCCACCCAGCCGGGCGCCACGGCGTTCACGTTCACATGGGGTTGCAGCTGGATGGCCAGGTTTTTCGTGAGCGCCACCAGACCCGCCTTCGAGGCATCGTACTCCATCGCGGAAGGGGAGAAGAAGTCCAGCCCGTTGGTGGAGGCGACGTTCACGATTTTCCCATGACGGCTCTCCATCATCGGAACCGAGGCCGCCTTGGCCACGAGAAATGCGCCGACCAGATTGACGGACAGCACCTGCCGCCAGTGGTCGGCCTTTTTTTCTTCGAAAGGATGCTCCAGCGCGATGCCGGCGTTGTTCACCAGCACGTCGATGCGGCCGAAGCGCGCCAGACAGCGGGCGACCATGCCGGCCACCTGCGCTTCGTCCGATACGTCGGCCTTCAGGAGCAGGCAGGGTGCGCCGAGCGCATCCAGTTCGGCCGCCAGGGACGCCGCCATGCCGTCGTCGGAGCGGTAGTTGGCGGCAATCCCGGCCCCTTCCCGCGCGAAGGCGAGGGCGCACGCACGACCGATGCCGCGGCTTGCGCCGGTGATGAGGACCACCTGGTTGTCGAATCGTCCGCCCATCTTCTTCTTCATCTCCGTTCCATCGTCATCCGGCCGTTTGCCACCAACAGCATATCATCCGGCGGGCGCAGGTGTCATGGGATGACCTGTCTGTACCGGATTGTTTTGATTTTGACGGGTTGTGCGACAATTTGTTGCATTGTGCCGCAATCGGTTGCCAGCGGCGTGCCCTGCGCGTATCATGGTGTCCGACATGCCGAGTGCAGGTGGCCGGGATTGGATGCATGGGGGGAAGCCGCCTGCGCCACCCGTCTCCTGCCGGCGATGTGCGCGCCGGACTTCCGCCGGTCGAAGGGAAGGAACGATATGGAACCGCTGCTGTACATCGGATTGGCTGTGCTGCTGGATGTGCTGGTCGGAGATCCGCACTGGCTGCCGCACCCGGTTGTTGCGATCGGAAAAGGCATCCGTGCCCTGGAGACCGTGTTGCGCACCCGCTGCCGGAAACTGCGCATGGCGGGCGTCGTGCTGGGCGGGACGGTGGTCGTGGTCTCGGCAGCGGTTGCCTGGAGTCTTTCCCTGATCCATCCCGCCATTGAGGTCTATCTGCTGTTTGCGGCCCTGGCGCCCCGCTGCCTGGGCGATGAGGCCCGCAAGGTGTATCGCTCGCTCGTCGGCGGAACGCTGGAACAGGCACGCCTGCAGGTATCGATGCTCGTGGGCCGCGACACCGCGGAGCTCGACGCCTCGCAGGTGACAAAAGCCACGGTGGAAACGGTGGCGGAGAACACAACCGACGGCGTCATCGCGCCGCTGCTGTTCATGCTGCTTGGCAGCCTCCTCGGGGCCGCGGTGCCGTTTGCGTGGGCCTTCAAGGCGGCCAGCACACTCGACTCGATGGTCGGATACAAGAATGAAAAGTACATGGATCTCGGTCGGTTTTCCGCACGCCTGGACGATGTGTTCAACTGGATTCCGGCGCGCATCACCGGCATGCTGCTGTGCGCGGCCTCGTTCCTTTGCCGGCAGGATGCGGGCCGCGCCTGGCGGGTGCTGTGGCGCGACCATGCCAATCATCCCAGCCCGAACTCGGCCTGGAGCGAGGCGGCGACGGCCGGTGCCCTTGGCGTCCGCCTGGGCGGCGGCGCCTTCTATGGAGGCCGCTGGGTCGAAAAGAAGACGCTGGGCGATGCGCTGCGCGAACCGGAACCCGCCGACATCCCGCGCACCATCCGCCTGATGTGGGTGACCTATGGTCTGGCGCTGGTCGTCTTCGGCAGCCTTGCCGCCGTGAGCCTGCGGTGACGGCCGGCTGGAGGATGTGATGGGCAGGGGAAGGCGGGTAGGTTGATCGGCGTGGAGGACAGCGGTGCGGAGGCGAGATGGGCGGC
>JAEXRM010000038.1 GCA_023440865.1 Bacillota bacterium | reverse complement strand
CATGGTCCTGCTGTATGTCCTGGGGATGCTCATCTCATCGCTTGCCGGCGGCAATTCCGCCGGCGCGCCGGCGGCTGCTTTCGTTGTCACGTTTCTCGACGTGATCATGCTGCTGGTGACCCAGCGGCTCATCGTGCGCATGTACGAGGATGCGCGCGGCATGCGTGCCGAACGGAGGGATGCCGGCAAGGAGGCGTGAACGGCGGATCCGGAGGCAATGCGTTCCGGCGGCCGGATGTTCTCTCGTCATGAAACGGATGGTCGTGTTCACTGGTCGCACACACGGAATCCTTGACACGCGGACACTTGTCCTCGTATAATCATCCAAGGTGCCCGCCGGACGGGAAGGTATCCGTCCATTCCCATTTGGGCCATCTATCCGATGCATCGGGAAGGGGAACAAGATGTTGCGTTTTGATGAGATCAGCCGGGTCGATCCCGAGGTACATGCGGCCATTGTGGATGAAACCGCCAGACAGACCGAGAAGATCGAGCTCATCGCCTCCGAGAATTTTGTGAGCAAGGCGGTGCTGGAAGCGGCCGGATCACCCCTGACGAACAAGTATGCCGAAGGGTATCCCGGCAAGCGCTACTACGGCGGCTGCGAGCATGTCGACGTTGTCGAGACGCTCGCCATCGAACGCGCGAAGCAGCTGTTCGGCGCCGAGCATGCCAACGTGCAACCCCATTCCGGCGCACAGGCGAACATGGCCGTCTTCTTCGCGATGCTGCAGCCCGGCGATACCTTCATGGGCATGAACCTCGCGCATGGCGGCCATCTGTCGCACGGCATGCACCTGAACATGTCCGGGAAGTATTTCAAGGTGGTTCCCTATGGCGTGAGCCAGGACACCGGTCTCATCGACTATGACGCGTTGCGCGCATCCGCCCTCTCGTGCCGCCCGAAGATGATCGTCGCCGGCGCGAGCGCCTATTCGCGCACCATCGATTTTGCGGCCTTCCGCGCCATCTGCGACGAGGTCGGCGCCCTGCTGATGGTCGACATGGCCCACATCGCCGGTCTCGTGGCCGCCGGCGTGCATCCGAACCCCGTCCCGCACGCCGACTTTGTGACCACCACCACGCACAAGACCCTGCGCGGTCCCCGCGGCGGCATGATCCTGTGCAGGGCGCAGTATGCCAAGGACATCGATCGCGCCGTGTTCCCCGGTATCCAGGGCGGTCCGCTGATGCACGTCATCGCCGCGAAGGCGGTTTCCTTCAAGGAGGCGCTCGACCCGCGCTTCACCGAATACCAGCAGCAGGTGGCGGCCAACGCGAAACATCTGGCGGCGCAACTCGCGGCGCGCGGCTTCACCATCGTGTCCGGCGGCACCGACAACCACCTCATGCTCGTGGATCTCACCAACCGCGGCATCACCGGCAAGGAGGCGCAGATCCGCCTGGACGACGTCTACATCACCGTCAACAAGAACGGCATTCCCTTCGACCCCCTCAGCCCGGCCGTCACCAGCGGCATCCGTATCGGCACCCCCGCCACGACGACCCGTGGCATGAAGGAAGCCGAAATGGATGAAATCGCCCGGCTCATCGACGTGACGCTCAGCCCCGCCTTCGAGGCGGAGCGCGCGAACATCATCGCCGGTGTCAAGACGCTGACGGCCAGGTTCCCGCTGTACTGACCGGGGCCTGGACACCCGCAAGGCGTTCCACGGGGCATTTTTCCGTTGACAAGCGCGCTTGCGGTGGGTATACTATCATAGTGTTCGTTTGGGAGAGGCCCAAGTCCGGTTTGCCATGCCCGGGAGGATATCCATGAAGATCGACATCACGCCCATCCTCCGGAACTCAGGCGCCGCCTTGGATTTCGTGTTCGATGAAACGCTCGGCATGCTTGAGGGCGGCATCGGTACCGTGACCTTCACGGGACCGGTCCATCTCGAGGGCAGCGTCAGGAATTTCAACGGCATGCTGGAACTCGAGGCGAAAGCCGCCGTTCCCTACACCACCGAATGCGACCGTTGCTGTGACCCGCTCTCGGGCACGCTTGCCGTCGACATCCGCGAGGACATCGTCGAAAGCGGGGCCGAGGCCGCACCCGACGAGGGTGAGGCGCAGGAGGAGGAAGAGCGGTACGTCTTCACCGGGCATATGCTCGAGCTGGACGTCATCGCGGCCGAATCGTTGTTGCTGGAGGCTCCTCCGTACAACCTCTGCAAGGAGGCTTGTCTGGGGCTGTGTCCCGAATGCGGCGCGAACCTGAACCGGAATGCGTGCAACTGCGGATCGAACAGACCGGTGGACTTCCGGCTGGAAGTCCTCAAGCGTTTCTCGGATCCGGATGACACCTGACCCCGACCCCTGCTTCGACTTCGACCTGAACGGAGGTGTATCAAATGGCAGTCCCGAAGAAAAAAATCTCCAAGCAGCGCAAGCACAAGCGCCGCACGCACTACAAGCTTACCGCGCCGGGTTTCGTCGCTTGCCCGAAGTGCCACGCGCTGAAGCTTCCCCATGTGGTCTGCAAGGCTTGCGGATCCTACAATGGGAAGGATGTTGTCGCTGTGGAGGACAATGCCTGATCGCAACCTGCGTTCGGGCCGGCCGGACGTACTGGAAGGCCGCTGAATCCGAAAAGGCACACCTGCATTTTCCGGAATGCATGACACGGGATGGCGAACAGCCATCCCGTTGTGTCGTTGTTGAACATGGAGGACGCCATGCACCATCCCGTCATCACCAGCGTTTCGCCGGGCAGCATTGCCGAGGAGCTGGGCATCGAGCCGGGCGATCGCCTGGTGTCGATGAATGGGGAACCGGTTCGCGACATATTCGATTACCGTTTCCTGTCGGCCGACGAGCAGGTCACCCTGCGCATCGGCAAGGCCGACGGCGCGGACTGGACATTCGACATCGAAAAGGACGAGGCGGAGGATATCGGCCTCGATTTTGAGAATCCGCTCATCGACTGTGAGAAGGGATGCACCAACCGGTGCGTTTTCTGCTTCATCGACCAGCTGCCCGAGGGCATGCGCCGGACGCTGTACTTCAAGGACGACGACGCGCGCCTTTCATTTCTGTATGGCAACTACATCACGATGACGAACATGAAGGACGAGGAGATCGAACGCATCATCCGCTACCGGATGTCACCCATCAACGTTTCGGTGCACACCACGAGGCCCGAACTGCGTGTGCGGATGCTCGGGAACCGGTTTGCCGGCAACATCCTGGAGCGCGTGCGGCGTCTGGTGGAGGCGGATATCACCGTCAACGCGCAGATCGTCCTGTGCCGGGGATGGAACGACGGGGCGGAGCTCGAACGCACGCTCGCCGATCTGACGGTCCTGGCCCCCCGGCTTCACAGCATCTCGGTGGTGCCAATCGGTCTGACCCGTTACCGCGAAGGCCTGGAACCGATGGAGCCGTTCGACCGTGAAAGCGCCGGCGGTGTGATCCGCACGGTGGAACGTTGGCAGGCGGCGCTGCTGGCACGTTGTGAAACGCGTACGGTGTACGCGGCCGATGAGTTCTACCTGCTGGCGGGGCGTGAGATCCCGTCGGCCGAAGCGTACGAGGACTTCCCGCAGATCGAGAACGGCGTCGGCATGCTGGCGTCCCTGCGTGAGGAGTTTGAAACCGAGTTGGCGTCGCGCAAGGCGGCGGGGCAGCCGCACCCTTTGCCCGCGGATTCCGCAGCGGCAGGCCGCAGGGTCGCGATCGCCACCGGCGTGTCCGCCGCGCAGGAGATCGGCCGGCTTGCCGGCCTTCTTGTCGACGCGGCCGGAGGCCTGCTTGCCGTCGATGTCATCCCGGTGGAGAACCGTTTCTTCGGCGGACAGGTCAACGTGACGGGACTGTTGACCGGCAGCGACCTGCTGACGCAGCTCGCCGGACGTGATCTGGGGGAGGTGCTGCTGCTGTCGCGTGCCATGTTCCGGGCGGACACGGAAACCATGCTCGACGATGTGGAGCGGGCCGATCTGGAGAGGACGCTCGGTGTTCCGGTCCGGATCTGCGATGCCGATGGGGTGTCGTTGTTGCAGGCAATGCTGGGGGAACGGACGGAGGGGGACGGCATGCCGTAGCGAAACGCCGTCACGCCGCAACTTCATGTGGCTGATGGCGGATTACGGTGCCGTCGCGAAAAACGGGGTAGCAAAAAAATGTGGCCGTTCGGCCACATTTTTGTTGCGCGTATGTGTTTCATTCCGGTCTGCTTCCGGCAGGAATCACACGGATTTGGTCATCCGGCTGGCGCGCAGGCACCGGGCGCAGATGTTCATGGACTTGCTTGTACCGTCCACTTCAACGCGGATCTTTTTGACATTGGGCTTCCAGGCGTGGTTCGTCTTGCGGTTGGAATGGCTGACCATCAAACCGAAATGCTGGCCCTTGCTGCAAACTTCACACTTTGCCATCGAAAACACCTCCTCGTGCTGCGTACGAATCGTATCAAAAGCCGTACCCGAAGGGGTCTCGCGGCCAAACTTCACAGCGAATGATATTTTACCATGTATTCCGGCGTGTTGCAAGGATTTTCAACCTTGCGTCGTGGCGGTATAATGCAGGGATACGCAGGCGGGCAACTGCCCGATCCGTCATCCACAGGAAGCGAGGAGGCTGCATGGCAAGGACGGCTAGCATGGCGACGGATCATCCGGGATCCTGTCTGGACACGCCGGTCACCGCCCTGCACGGTATCGCCGCGAAGCGCGCCGCCCTGCTGGCGAAGTTGGGCATCCACACGATCCGCGATCTCCTGCTCCATGTTCCGGTGCGGTATGAGGACAGAACACACACCCGTTCCATCACCGAGCTGGAGGATGGCGAGATCTGCACCATCGAGGCGGAAGCCGCGGCATCCCCCGCGCACAGCCGGCCGCGCAAAACCCTGTCCGTCTGGCGGTTGCTGGTTTCTGATGGAACCGGCTACATGAACGTCACCTGGTTCAACCGTGATTTTGCGGTCCGCGCCATCCGACAGGGTGACCGGTTTCTCTTTTACGGCACGGTCAAGCGGCTGGGGAACCAGATATCCATGCAAAATCCGGTATTTGAACGCATTCCGGAGGGGGGTGGCCTTGCCGGGCAGATTCTTCCGGTGTACAGCCTGACGGAGGGCATCTCCCAGAACCAGCTCCGCGTGCATGTCCGCGAGGCGCTTCATGTGCTGTCGCCGCAGGAAGGCGAAATGCTGCCCGAGGACATGCGGCTGCGCCATGGTCTGCCGCCGTGGCGGGATGCCGTCCGCAGCATCCATTTTCCCGATCATGAGGAGGCGGCGCAGGCTGCAAGGCGCCGGCTTGCATTCGACGAGCTGCTTGAGCTGCAGGTCGGCATCCGGGTGCAGCGGGGGGCCAGCCTGCGCAGGGCCGGGGTGCCGATGCCCCGCCAACGGATCGACGATGCGCTGGCCCGTCTTCCCTATCAACTGACATCGGCCCAGGCCCGGGTGATGGAGGAGCTGTTCGCGGACATGGAAAAACCGGTTGCGATGAATCGGCTGCTTCAGGGCGATGTCGGATCCGGCAAGACCGTTGTGGCCTTTCTTGTCGCGCTGGCCGCCATCCGTTGCGGGCACCAGGTGGCGCTCATGGTGCCGACGGAGATCCTGGCCGAACAGCACCGCCGGGCGGCGGAAGCATTGCTTGACGGTCTTGGTGTGCGGGTTTCGCTCCTCAAGGGCGGCATGCGGAAAAAGCAGCGCGAGCACGTGCTGGCACAACTGGCCGAAGGCGGCCCCGACCTGGTGATCGGCACGCACGCCCTGTTGACGGAAGATGTCGCGTTCGCCCGGCTCGGACTGGTGATCACCGACGAGCAGCACCGGTTCGGGGTAAGGCAGCGCGCGATGCTTTCAGGGAAAGGGGTCATGCCGCATCTGCTGGTCATGACGGCGACGCCCATTCCCAGAACCCTGTCGCTGATGCTCTATGGAGATTTGGACATTTCCATTCTCGACGGCCTGCCGCCGGGGCGCAAGCCTGTCAGGACCTATGTCGTCGAGGAAGGCATGCGTTTGCGCATCGAAGCCTTTGTCCGCAGGATGGTCGGGGAGGGCCGGCAGGTGTATGTGGTCTGCCCGCTGGTCTCCGAATCGGAGGAGCTGCAGGCCGAGTCTGCGGAAGCGCTGGCGGAGAGGCTTCGGGTATCCGTGTTCCCGGAACTGCGCATCTCGCTGCTACACGGGAAGATGAAGCCCGCGGATAAGGATGCGGTGATGCTGGCCTTTTCACAGGGGGCGTCCGACATCCTCGTGTCGACGACCGTCATCGAGGTGGGGGTGAATGTGCCGAATGCCTGCGTCATGATCGTGGAAAATGCGGAACGGTTCGGCTTGTCGCAGCTGCATCAGCTGCGCGGACGAGTCGGCCGCGGGGCGGAACAGTCGCACTGCATCCTGTTTCGTGGCGGCGGCGGGAAGGTGGCCGCCGAACGGCTCAGGGCCATCGCCGACACCCAGGACGGCTTCCGGCTTGCAGAACTCGACCTGCAGCTGCGTGGACCGGGCGAGATGTTCGGCACAAGGCAGAGCGGCTTGCCGGCGTGCCATATCGCCGACCCGTTCGGCGACATCGACCTGATGCAGGCCGCACGGGAAGAGGCGATCCTGCTCGCAGGCCCCCTGGCCGAAGTGACGGACCCCTCGCTCGCGCTGCTGCGCCGCCATCTGCTGACCCGCTTCGGCCATCGCATCCGCGATCTGGCCATGAATTAGCAAGTGGCTTTTCGCCGCCGCCGTAGCGGAGCGCGTTGGCTCAAGCAAAGCGAGGCCAACGCAAGCGAGGCGTACGGAGGCGTGCAGAAAAGCCACGTGGAGCACCTCTAGCCATGAATCGCCGCCGCCGTAGCGGAGCGCGTTGGCTCAAGCGGAGCGAGGCCAACGCAAACGAAAGGAGAATTCCATGCCAAGAGTCATTTCCGGCCTTGCCGGCGGGATCCCGCTGAAGGCGCCGGCCGGCGTCAATACGCGGCCGACGACCGACCGCATCAAGGAATCAGTCTTCAACATCATCCAGGCCGACATCGCCGGCCGCCGCGTGCTCGACATCTTCGCGGGCTCCGGCAGCCTCGGCATCGAGGCCCTGTCCCGCGGTGCGGAGTCCGCCGTGTTTGTCGACCAGGACCGGGACGCCTGTGCCGTCATCCGGGAAAACCTGGCCAAGACGCGCCTCTCGGATCGGGCGGAGGTGCTGTGCATGGAGCTGTCCGCCTCCATGCGCCGGCTTGCCGGCCAGGTGCGGCGATTCGGCCTTGTGTTCGCTGATGCGCCATACCGGCGCGATTTTGTGCTGAAAACGCTACAAATGCTGGATGAAAATGATATAATGTCTGCTGATGGCATGGCCGTGGTGGAGCATCACCGCGGGGAGACCCCGCCGGAATCGGTGGGACGGTGGCGGCTCGACCAGCGGCGGGTGTACGGTGATACCGTTTTTTCCTTTTACCTGTTCGTTTCTGCCGGACCGTAGGGGTTGTCATGGCTTCACCTTCATGGCGGCACGGCGTGCCGCGGCATGGAAAGGGTGCGCATGAGCGTCTTCGTATATCCGGGCAGCTTCGATCCCGTCACACGCGGTCACATGGACATCATCGTCAGGGCGTCGGCCCTCTGTGACCGGCTCATTGTCGCCGTTTTGAACAACAGCGCGAAAACACCGGCCTTTTCGATGGAGGAGCGGCTCATGCTGCTGCGCATGGCGATCGGTGATCGCCCGAACGTGGAGATCCGCTCCTTTCATGGGCTGCTGGTCCATTTCATGGAGGAAGCGGGCGCCACCACCATCGTCAAGGGACTTCGTGCGATGTCGGATTTCGAGTACGAGATGCAGATGGCTCTTGTCAACAAGCATGTGAATCCCGCCATCGAAACCCTTTTCATGATGGCGGACGCACAGTATTCGTTCCTCAGTTCGAGCGCCGTCCGCGAGCTGGCCCGCCACGGCGGGTCCGTGGACGATTTCGTACCGGAGGGAACCGCCGCGGTGATCCGCGAAAAATACCGCAGCAAGGGCTGAAGGAAGAAAACCCGGCATGGGTCGGGCACTCGCGTGCCTGACCGGACGGAACCGGGTCGGGAGGATGCGATGGAGTTGCTGGAACTGCTCGAACAGTTGGAGGATACGCTGGAACGGGGCATCAACGTGCCCTTGTCCGGTCGTTGTCTGGTCCGTCGCGACGACGTGCTGGAGCTGATCCAGGACATCCGCCTCAAGTTGCCGGACGACATCAAGCAGGCACGTTCCATTTCTGAGGAACGCACCCGCATCCTTGAGGAAGCGGAACATCATGCCGAAGAGATCCTCAAGAATGCCGAGACACGCATCACGGCCATGGTGGACGAGCATGAGATCACCCGCAAGGCGGTCGAACAGGCTGAGATCATCATCGGCAACGCGAAGAAGAACGCGCGTGAAATTCGTCTGGGCACCCGCGAGTACGCCGACGGCGTGCTCGACAAGGTGGAGTCCATCCTGTCGGAAACGATGGAGGTCATCCGGCACAACCGCCAGGAGCTGAAGTAGGCACATGCGTCCATGGGGCGCACCAGCCCAACCTGCAAGGCGCAGTGCGTATTCAGGCTGGGCACGCACGCATTCCCGGGAGCGACCGGCACATGCCTCCATCTGCTTCGCACATGGAGGGAGGAGGACCTGATGGAAGAGCAGGAACAAGCCCGCGCGCAGGCGACACAGGAAGTGGAGACGCATGCCGAGGGCATCGGCGAGGTCCGCATCGCGACCGATGTCATCGTTGTCATCGCCCACACAGCCGTGCTCGAGACGGAAGGCGTCGCCGGCATGAGCGCCGGCATTGCGGACAACATCTCGCAGGTTCTCGGCCGAAAGGGCGCGCCAAAAGGTGTCAAGGTCGAACTGGCCGACAAGGAGGTGACCATCGACCTGTACCTGGTCGTCGACTTCGGCGCCCGCATCCCCGATGTGGCCTGGCGGGTGCAGGAAAAGGTCAAGGCGGCCATCGAGACTATGACGGGGCTGACGGTCAAGGCGATCAACATCCATGTACAGGGCGTCAGCTTCGAGGCGAAGAACAATGGTTGAAGCACTACGACAGGGAGCATCGGCATGTTCGGGTACGTGAATCCTGACAAACCGGAACTGAGGATGCGCGAGTACGAGGTGTACCGCGCCTATTACTGTGCCGTCTGCAAGGCGATCGGCCGGCAGGTGGGGCAGATTTCCCGACTGGCGCTGAGCTACGACCTCTCGTTTCTCGCCCTGTTGCTCGATGCCCTCGATCCGGCGCCGAACCGCCTGCTGCATCAGCGGTGTGTGGCCCATCCCACGCGCAGGCACGCCATTGCCTCGTCCACACCCGTGATCGGCTACGCGGCAGACATGAATGTGCTGCTGGCGTATGAAAACCTGAGGGACAAGTGGACAGACGAGCGCAGCATCCCGGGTGCGGCCGGATCCCTCGCACTGGCGATGGGGGCGAGGAAGGCCGCAAGGCGCTGGCCCGGACAGGTCGAAGCCATCCGCAGCCAGCTCGTTGCGCTGGCCGATCTGGAGAAGGCGGGATGCGAATCCTCGGACGAGGCGGCCGAGCCGTTCGCCCACATCATGGAGATCCTCTTTTCCTGTCCGCTCATCACGAATGAGGCGGTCCGCAAGGGACTCGGATGGCTCGGATACAACCTCGGCCGCTGGATCTACCTGCTCGACGCATTCGACGACATGGGCAAGGATGCCGAGCAGGGCTGCTACAATCCCTATCTGCGACAGTACGGCTACAAGGGGGAGCCCATGCCGGCCTTTCGCGAAACCGTGCGGGAACGTGTGTCGTTCTCGCTGCTGTATTCCCTCAGCGAGGCGGACAAGGCGCTCAAGGTGCTCGATATCCGCAAGAACGCCGAAATCCTCGACAACGTGATGGAGGCGGGACTCATCAAAAGAACCGATGCCGTGCTGGGTGGCGCGGCAGACATGGCGGTCCCCGGGGACGCCGGAAGGAAGCAGGACAATCCATGAGAGAGAATCCCTACAAGGTGCTGGGCGTCAAGGAAGGCGCGAGTTATGACGAAATCAAGCGCGCCTACCGCGAGCTGGTGAAGAAGTACCACCCGGACAAGTACCGCGACAATCCGCTGGCCGATCTGGCGGATGTGAAGATGCGCGAAATCAATGAGGCATACGACGCGGTCATGAAGAACGCGGGCGGTGCTTTCCAGTACCAGTCCGAGGACGGCTCCGCGCAGGATTACAACTCTTCCAATGCCGGTGCGCAGAGCAGTGCACGCACAGGCTCCGCCGGCCAGCAGGACCAGTCCTGGCAGCAGAATCAGAGCCAGTCGCGCCAGCAGAACCAGTCGCGCCAGCAGAACCAGTCCTGGCAGCAGGGCCAGAACCAGTCGCGACAGCAGGGACAGCAGGGGCAGCAAGGGCAGCAAGGGCAGCAGGGGAAGCAGGGACAGGCCGGCTGGCAGGGCGGCCAGCAGCAGGCGGGCTTCGGCGATGAGGCGGAAATGGCGCGCAACGCGCGCAATCTCATCAATGCGGGCAACCTCGCCGAGGCACAGCGCATTCTCGACCGCATGCGCACGCGCAACGCCGAGTGGTACTATCTGCAGGGCCTCATCTTTCTGCGCAAGGGTTGGTACGACCGCGGCTATGCCTCCATCCAGCGCGCCGTGCAGATGGATCCGGGGAACTATGAGTACCGCAATGCGATGAACGGCATGAACAGCCAGTTCCAGGGATACCGGCAGCAATACGTCAACCGCGGGTCGGCTTCAAATCCGGACATGTGCCAGCTTTGCACCACCATCTGGTGCGCGGACTCCTGCTGTGAGTGCATGGGCGGCGATCTGGTCGGGTGCTGCTGATGCGCACGGAGAGGGAACAGCAACCTGATCCGGCGCATCGCCCGGCAGCCGTGCCTGGGCCGGAAGCTTCGTCCGACCCGGAGAACGCGTCCGGGCAGGCTACGGTGCATGAACAGGATACAGCGCCAGGCCCGGAAACGGCGGATGGCGCCGCCCGGGCACTCGCGCCGGATCCGGACGGGCAGCGCCTGGCGCCGATGCGGTCGGCTTCCCGCCGCGTCCGTTCCCTTGCCCTTTCGGGCATCCTGACGGGTTTCACGGTGCTGTGCCTGTATGTGGAATCGATCGTGCCGACCGGCCGTGCCGGCTTCTATGTGCTGACCTCGTTCATTCTGAGCGCCCTGTTCCTTGAAACCGGCATGAAATGGGTGCTGGGCGCCTATGTCGCCTCGGCGGCCCTCGCGTTCGTGGTGGTGCCTGACAAGGTGGGCCTGCTGCCCTTCCTCCTGCTGTTCGGCATCTACCCGGTGTTGAAAAACCTGGTGGAACGCATCGGGAAACTCTGGCTGGAATGGGTGCTGAAGCTTGTGGGCTTCAATGTCCTGCTGGCTGTCGGCTATGCCCTGTTCGCCCCGCTGCTGCCCGCCGCGCTGTCCGGCGCCGCGCCCCTCTGGGCCGTGCTTGCGCTGGAGGTCGGCTTTATCGTGTATGATCTGCTGTTCACGCAGTGGATCCATTTCTACTTCGACCGTATCGCCCCGCATGTCCGGCGGAACCGTCGCTGAGCCTCCCGCCGCACCACATGCCTACAGGGGGAGTCACACACGCATTTCCGGGTGTGGACAACCGTTCATTCCCCGGAGTGTGCCAGAAAGACCTGCAGCCGCTTCGCGCCGCAGGGCAGAGGGTATCGCATCATGGACCAGAAAGCCTTGCGGCTGTTGGAATTCGACAAGATCGTCCAGAAGCTCGAGGAGCGTACCGCCACATCACTGGGTCGCGAGTTGGTGCTCGCGCTCGCGCCGTCCTCCGATCGAGCCACCATCGAAGCCTCCCTATTGGAAACCTCGGATGCCCAGGCGGTCTACTGGCGCAAGGGCACGCCGCCGTTCGGCGGCATCGCCGACCTGCGGGGGGCGTTCCGGCGCGTGATCCTCGGCTCCGTCCTTTCCTGCGCGGAATTGCTGCGGGTGGCCGGATTCCTGCGCGGCGTGAGGCTCCTGAAGCAGTACGCCACCAGCGACATCCCCGAGAGCGCCGAGGGCAACCTTGTGGTGACACTCGGTCGGGAACTCGTGTCCAACCGGCCGGTGGAGGACGAACTGTTCCGCTGCATCGCCAGCGAGGACGAGCTCAACGACCACGCCAGCTCCGAACTGGCCTCCATCCGCCGCAACATCCGCGTCAAGCAGGACGGCATCAAGGACCGGCTCAACGCCATCCTGCGCTCGAGCGACCTGCGCAAGGTGATGCAGGACGCGGTGGTCACGATGCGCGGCGACCGCTACGTCATCCCCGTCAAGCAGGAATGCCGCAGTCTCGTGCCCGGCCTTGTCCACGACATGTCCTCGAGCGGAGCCACCGTGTTCATCGAGCCCATGGCCGTCGTCGAGGCAAACAACGAAATCCGCGCGCTCGCCATCAAGGAGCAGCAGGAAGTCGAACGCATCCTCGCGACGCTGACCGCGCTGGTGGCGGAGTCCGCCGAAGCGCTGGAAGCCGATCTCGCGGTGGTGGCGCGCCTCGACTTCCTGTTCGCGAAGGCCAAGCTGTCGCGCGATCTCGACGCCATCCGCCCCCGGCTTTCGGATCGTCCTCTCATCGACATCCGCCAGGGCCGGCATCCGCTGCTCGACAAAAAGACGGTCGTGCCGGTCAACCTGCAGCTGGGACGGAGCTTCACCTCGCTGGTCATCACCGGGCCGAACACCGGCGGCAAGACCGTCACCCTCAAGACAGCCGGCCTGTTCGTGCTGATGACGCAGGCGGGATTGCACATCCCCGCGGCGGAAGGCACGGAGATGGGCGTGTTCTCGAACGTCTTCGCCGACATCGGCGACGAGCAGAGCATCGAACAGAGCCTGTCGACCTTCTCCTCGCACATGCGCAACATCGTCCACATCCTCGCGGAGTCCGATCCGAACGCCCTGATCCTGTTCGACGAGCTGGGTGCCGGCACCGATCCCACGGAGGGCGCGGCGCTTGCGATGTCCATCCTGGAGGGCCTGCGCGAGCAGGGGATCCACACGATGGCGACCACGCACTACAGCGAGCTGAAGATCTACGCGATGACGACCGAGAACGTCGAGAACGCATGCTGCGAGTTCGATGTGGAGACCCTGCGGCCCACCTACCGGCTGCTGGTGGGCATACCGGGCAAGAGCAACGCGTTTGCCATCTCCAAGCGGCTGGGGCTGCCGGATCATGTCATCGACCGGGCGAGGCAGACGCTCAGCCAGGAAAGCGTCCGGTTCGAGGATGTGCTCGGCGACATCGAGAAGAAGCGCTCCGAGACCGAACGCGACCAGGACACGGCGCGCGCCCTGCGGGCCGAAATGGAGAAGCTCGAGGGCAGTCTGCGCCAGGAACGGCAAAAGCTCGACGAGGAGCGCCGCAAGGTGCTCGACAAGTCGCGTCAGGAAGCCCGGCAGATCCTCATCGACGCCCGCGCCGAGGCGGAACACCTGCTGGCGCGCGTGCGCGATCTCGAGAAGACAGCGAAGGAGAAGGACCAGGAAAAGGCGCTGCGCGAGATGAAGCAAAGCATCAAGCTCAAGCTCGACGGGCTCGAGGACTCGCTGGCCGAATCGGCCCTGCCGCGCGGCGGATATGCCGAACCGCCGGTGAACCTCAAGCCGGGCGAGACGGTGCATGTGCTGACGCTCAACCAGCGCGCCACCGTCGTCGACAAGCCGGACGGGGACGGCCAGGTGACCGTGCAGGCCGGCATCATGAAGGTGAAGGTGCACATCAGCCAGCTCAAGCGCATCGACGTGCAGAAGGAAAGCGTGGACAAGATGCACACGGTCCGTGCGACGGGGGTCAAGTCCAATGCCGTGAAGCTCGAGCTCGACCTGCGCGGCGCGAACGCCGAGGAGGCGCTCGAGAAGGTGGACAAGTACATCGATGACGCCATCATTGCGGGGCTTCACGAGGTGACGATCATCCATGGCAAGGGCACCGGCATCCTGCGCATGAACATCCAGGACTTCCTGCGCGGCCGCCCGGGCGTGACAGGGTTCCGTCTTGGCAAGTTCGGGGAAGGGGAGTCCGGTGTGACGGTGGTGTCTCTCGGGGAATGAGGCGCGCGCATGCGCGACGGCTTCATTCGTGGAACGGGCATGCGCATGCACGGCGGTGCCGCGCGGAGAACGGGCCCGTGCAGGCGCGGCGGTGCCGCGATGCCTGTGCCGGTGAATGAAAACAGGCGTGACCCGGTGCCGTTCCGTCATGGGAAGGCACCGTGCCACGCCTGTCCTGCATCATCGTCGTCATGAACCGGATCCAATCACTCCCGGAGCAGACGCTCCCGCTCCAGTGCCTCCCTCTTGCCGTGAATGCGGCCCAGCGCATACATCAGCAGCGTGCTGCAGATGAGGTTGATCCAGCCCACCGAGGCATGGTTGATCAGACCGATCACCAGGTTCATCATGCCGATGATCAGCAGCATCTTGCAGATCCGGTCGAGATGGCCGATCCGCGAGTCGATGTCCGAAAACAGGTCGAACGGTCCGGCCGTGATCGGCTTGCGCAGATACTGCCAGGCGACAATGCGGCCGATGTACTCCGCGCCGGTTTCCTCCATGAAGGAAAGATAGGCGTCGTCATGGGGGCGCATCTCCAGACGGACGGCATACGTGCCCGGTTCGCAGCTGACAAAATGGTAGGTGCAAAAACCAACCCGGTCGAGCAGCCAGCCACCGAGCGCCATCTCGTTGAGCCAGTCCTCTTCCTTTTCGAAATCCCATACGAAATACACTTTCCGGATCGTCATGTGCTTCTTCATGCCTGCTCGCCTCCCAAAACGTTCATGCCATTGCGAACCAGCTCCCTGAGCCGATCCAGCTCGCTCTTCAGGACAAAGTACCCTTTTTCGGTCAACTGGTACGCCTTCCTTCGCGCTCCCTCTTCTCCCGGCAGGGCGACAATCCATCCCTTGTCGCACAGGGAACTGAGTGCGCCATACAGCGTTCCGGCAGCCAGACGGACCCGGCCGCCGGACATCTGCTCGGTTTGCTGCATGATGCCGTAGCCATGCCGGGGGGCATACAACGACAGAAGGATGTAGTACACTGCTTCCGTCAAGGCGATTTGCTCATTCACACGCATTCCGTCCTTTCCACGCGCCTGTGATGCCGGATGGGCTCCGGCGACATGGCGCATCATGTCGGTGATCATGGTATCGACTGAGGATGCCTCGATGAGCGTTGTGACGACAATGGATATAACGACAACCGATACATCGATTTCATTATATAACGGCACCCGATATAGAGTCAAGCGCCCGCATGAAATACAGGCGGGTTTGCATGTGCTGCAAACCCGCCTGCGGGGCGCGTCAATGTGAAACCGGCATCATGGGCCGGGTTTGGCGTCAAGCGGGCGATCATGGATTCCCGGTCGGTCCTGTTTCCGTCTCATATGGCCAATCGATGATGCCACCCAGATCATAAACCGCCGTGTAACCGCGTTTAGACAAATCGTCCGCCGCGATGGCGCTGCGTCGGCCGCTGCGGCAATAGACGAACAGGGTGGCGCTCGTGTCGGGCAGCACCTCGCCGGCCCGTTGCCCGATCTCGTCCACCGGCAGCAGCAGGCTGCCGGGAATGCGCACCTCAGCATGTTCCTCCGCGGTTCTCACGTCCACCAGGATGATGGCCTCGCCGGCGTCGAGCCTGGTCTTTGCCTCCTCGGGCGTGATGCGGACCGGTGCGACCGGTTGGCTGGCGATCTCGCTGCCGGTTGCATTCGCCTTGTCCTCCGCATGCGTGCTGCCGGACGTCGGAGACTGGGGTGCGATCGACATGGACTGTCCGCCGGACACGTCGCCACCGGCGGATGATGTCGGAGCGGGCACGCCGGCGCCGCAGGCCGATAGAAGCAGCGCAAGGGCGAGCGGACCGGCAAGAAACGTCGCCCGGTTGCGTCGGGGAGCGTGGAAGTCAGGCTTCATGGCATAATCCTTTCCGAGCGGCATCTGCCGGCTGGCATTCGCGTTCACGCCTTGTCTGGATCAACAGTGCCTGTCTGCGACATGCCGGCCTTCGGGGCAATGCCTGTCAAGCGGTTGTCATCCGGGAGTGGTCATCGCTGCACCCTCAGGGGTGTGTGATGTGATGCGCCTGCATCTGTCCCCATTCTATCCTCGTCGCCCTGTGGCGACCGTCACCATGTCACAGAAGCGGAGACCCGCATGAGGACCAGACTTCCGGCGGCAGGTGGGGAGGATGGCATGCGGACCATCCGTGTGAGGATCAACTTTACTTGCGCCGCACACTGGCGATATAATGATCGGGAACGCGCGGCGGAGCAGCCCGGCAGGAAATCCCCGCGCACGGTTCATGTAGGATGTCGTGCATTTCATGGAATGCACAGGCAAAACCTGCGACATGTGTGACATGGCGCGGGGAGGAAGCATGGCAGGACGCCCGGGTGGGTGAATCAGGCGGAGAACCGCATTCTCAGCGGCACCGCCCCTGTCGAAACGGAAGGATGGCAGCATGGCAGTGAAGATCATTTGTCTTGCCCTTTTTGTCGTCGTCACGGTCGCAATCGGCCTGTACAGCCGGCGCAAGGTCACCGGCATGGACGACTTCTTCCTCGGGAGCCGCAGTCTGGGGCCCTGGATGTCCGCTTTCGCGTATGGCACTTCGTATTTCTCCGCCGTCGTTTTTGTCGGCTACGCCGGCAAATTCGGCTGGGGCATGGGCGTTTCCACGATCTGGATTGCCCTGGGCAACGCCTTCCTGGGCTGCCTGCTCGCCTGGATCGTCCTGGGCGCGAAGACGCGCCGCATGACGCACCGTCTCGGCGTCTCCACCATGCCCGAGTTCTTCGCGGCCCGCTATGACAGCAAGGCGTTGAAAATCGTCGCGGCACTCGTCATCTTCGTGTTCCTCGTGCCTTACACCGCATCCATCTACAAGGGCCTGGGCTTCCTGTTCGAGCAGGCGTTCGGCCTGCCGATGGTCTGGGTCATCCTGGGCATGTCGGCGCTCACGGCCGTCTATCTGCTGCTGGGCGGCTATGTCGCCACCGCCATCAACGATTTCGTGCAGGGCATCATCATGCTGGCCGGCTCCGTCCTGATGGTGGCGTTCGTCCTGTCGCACCCGGCCATCGGCGGCGTCTCCGCGGGCCTTGCAAAACTGGCCGAATTCGGTGCAGCCGAAGGGAAGGACCTCGCCGGCGTGTTCGGTCCCGCCCCGTTGAGGCTGCTGGGTCTCGTGGTGCTCACCAGCTTCGGCACATGGGGCATGCCGCAGATGCTGCACAAGTTCTACGCCATCCGCGACGAGAAGGCCATCCGGCGCGGCGCGGTGATTTCCACCGCCTTCGCGCTCATCATCGGCGGCGCGGCCTATTTCACCGGCGCCTTCGGCCGTGTATTCCTGGGCAACACCGCACCGGAAGGCGGCATGGACGCCGTCGTGCCGCTCATGCTCACCGGTACGCTGCCCGACGCGCTGTTCGGCGTCATCCTCGTGCTGATGCTTTCCGCCTCGATGTCCACGCTCGCCTCGCTCGTGCTGGTGTCGAGCTCGGTCATTTCGATCGACTTCGTCAAGGGCTTCGTCCGCCCCGGCATCACGCAGAAGGGGCAGATGGGCATCATGCGCCTGTGCTGTGCGGTCTTCATCGCGCTGTCCTTTCTGATGGCGGTGTGGCCCAATCCCACCGTCGACGTGCTGATGGCGCTCTCCTGGGGCCTCATTTCCGGCATGTTCCTCGCGCCCTACCTGTTCGGCCTGCTCTGGAGGGGCACCACGAAGGCGGGAGCCTGGGCAGGCTTTATCACCGGCCTTGCGGCGATGGCCATCGGCATCGCGCTGGAAATGCCCAAGGTCGGAAACGACTTCGGCAAGCTCTTCATGCCCGGCATCGCCTCGGTCGCGATGGTCCTGTCCTTCCTTGCCGTGCCGGTGATGAGCCTGCTGACCCGCAAGCAGGATGCGGCGTATCTCGCCCGCGTGTTCGGCGACGCGAAGAAGGACGCTGCCTAGCCCGTTCACATGCCGGGATTCCGGCGACAAACCGCAAGCGCCTGTCGGAAAGGGAAGAATGCCATGAATGCCATCTGGAACCGGGACATCGAGTGCATGCCGCGCAAGGACATGGAAGTGCTGCAGCTCCAGAAGCTCAAGCGTATGGTCGCCTATTGCTACGAGCGGGTGCCCTTCTATCGGAAGCGGTTTGACGGCATCGGCCTGAAACCGGAGCATATCCAAACGTTGGCGGACATCGACCTCATCCCCTTCACGACGAAGGCGGACCTGCGCGACAACTACCCCTTCGACCTGTTTGCCGTCCCGCAGAGGGAGATCGTCCGCCTGCACGCATCCTCCGGCACCACAGGCAAGCCCATCGTCGTCGGCTACACCAAGGGTGACATGGAAACCTGGACCGAAGGTCTTGCCCGGCTCATCACGGCTGCCGGTGTGACCGACGGCGACACGGCGCAGATCTGTTTCGGATACGGCATGTTCACCGGCGGCTTCGGACTGCACTACGGGCTCGAGCGCGTCGGCGCCACCGTCATTCCCGCCTCGAGCGGCAACTCCGAGCGGCAGATGATGTACCTGCAGGATTTCGGCACCACCGTCATGGTCTGCACGCCGTCGTATGCGCTCTATCTGGCGGAGGTCGCGGACGAGCTGGGCGTAGACCGGTCAAGGCTGAAGCTGCGCGTGGGACTGTTCGGCGGCGAAGGGCATACGCCCCAGATGCGCCGCGAGATCGAAAGCCGCTGGGGCATCATCGCGACCGAGAACTATGGGCTCAGCGAAATCACCGGCCCCGGCGTGTCGGGCGAGTGCACCTTCCAGGAGGGCATGCACATCAACGAGGACCTGTACTATCCGGAGGTCATCGACCGGCATTCGCTCAAACCGCTTGGATGCGGACACGAGGGCGAGCTGGTGCTGACCACGCTCTCCAAGGAAGGCATTCCCATGCTGCGCTACCGCACGAAGGACATCACGGAGCTCGATCCGGAGGTCTGCCGCTGCGGCCGTCATTCCGTGCGCATGAAGAAGATCAAGGGCCGCACCGACGACATGCTGATCATCCGCGGCGTCAACGTGTTCCCGTCGCAGATCGAGAGCGTGCTGGTCGGCATGCGCCATATCGGGCCGCATTATCAGATCGTCGTCACCAAGGAAGGCTACATGGACAAGATCGAGGTGCATGTGGAGCTGCTCGACGAATCGCTCCTCGAGCACTACCGCGAGCTCGAGAAGCTCGAGGGGGACATCCGTCACCGCATCCGCACGGTCCTGCAGGTGGACGCCAAGGTCAAGCTTGTCAATCCCAAGGCGCTCGAGCGCACGGCAGGGAAAGCCAAACGCGTGCTGGACATGCGCGGTGCGGCGCCGGTATAATGGGCGTGAAAACCAGCGGAACCCGCTTCTTTCGCGACAGGGACGATGGTTTCGCCATCGCGTTCCCGTGTCGCGTCCATCCCTGTCATCAACGCAAAGGAGAGAATACATGAAGAAGCTGCTTCTGGGCAACGAGGCCATCGCGCGCGGCGTGTATGAAGCCGGTGCGACGGTTTCATCTGCCTACCCCGGTACGCCCAGCACCGAGATCTCCGAGTATCTGGCCCAGTATGCGGAAATTGACGCGGAATGGGCCCCGAACGAAAAGGTTGCGCTCGAGGTTGCCATCGGCGGCTCGTTCGGCGGCGCCCGCTCGGTCTGCGCGATGAAGCATGTGGGGCTGAATGTGGCGGCCGATCCGCTGTTCACGGTGGCCTACACGGGCGTCAACGGCGGTCTGGTGATCTTTGTGGCCGATGATCCGGGCATGCACAGCTCCCAGAACGAGCAGGACACGCGCCGGGTCGCAGTGGCCGCCAAGGTGCCCGTCCTCGAGCCGGCCGATTCGGAGGAGTGCCGCACCTTCACGAAGGAAGCGTTCCGGCTGTCCGAGCAGTTCGACACCCCCGTCATCGTGCGCCTGACCACCCGCGTGGCCCATTCCCAGGGCCTCGTGACGCTCGAGGAGCGCGAGGCGTACACCTGCAAGCCCTATGTCAAGAATCCCGGCAAATATGTCATGATGCCGGCGATGGCCCAGAAACGGCACCTGGAGGTCGAGAAGCACCTGGCCGGCCTGACGGCGCTCGCGGAGGAGAGCTGGCTCAACCGCACCGAATGGAGCCGGTCCGGCTCCGACATCGGCGTCATCGCCAGCGGCATCGACTACGAGTTTGCCCGCGAGGTGTTCGGCGATGCGAACTACCTCAAACTCGGCCTGGTGCATCCGCTGCCGGTCGACCTCCTCCGCGCCTTTGCCGCGAAGGTGAAGACGCTGTATGTCATCGAGGCGCTCGAGCCGCACATCGAGGACCATTGCCGGAAACTGGGCCTGTCCGTGACCGGCAAGTCCGCGCTTCCGGTCACCGGGGAATACAGCGCGCGCCTGTTGAAGGAGAAGCTGTTCGGGGATGTGTGGGTCAAGGGCAACAACCTCACCGATCCCGCTCCGGGCCGCCCCCCCGTCATGTGTGCCGGTTGTCCCCACCGCGGCCTGTTCTACATCCTCAAGAAGCTCAAGCTCACCGTCACGGGCGACATCGGGTGCTATACGCTATCGGCCCTGCCGCCGCTGGAAACCCTCGACACCTGCGTGTGCATGGGCGCCTCCATCGGTGTCGCGCACGGCATGGAAAAGGCGATGGGACGGGACGCGATGCGCAAGACCGTCGCGGTGCTCGGCGACTCCACCTTCATCCATTCGGGCATCACCGGGCTGATCGACGTGGTCTACAACAAGGGGACGGCCACGACCATCATCCTTGACAACTCCATCACCGGCATGACCGGCCACCAGCAGAATCCCACCACCGGCCGCACACTCAAGGGGGAACCCACGCGCCAGGTGGACCTCGAGCAGCTGTGCCGCGCCGTGGGCATCGATCGGGTGCGCGTGGTGGACCCGTTCGACCTGGAGGCGACGGAAGCGGCCGTACGCGAGGAAATCGCGGCGGAGGAGCCGTCGGTCATCATCACCCGCCGACCCTGCGCGTTGCTGCGAACCGCTTCCTTCAAGGGCAAGCTCACGATCGTGCGCGACAAGTGCCGGTACTGCCGCATGTGCAAGCGCATCGGCTGTCCGGCCATCGTCGACCGCGGCGACCACATGGAAATCAACGCGGCGCTGTGTGTGGGCTGCCAGCTTTGTCAAAACCTCTGCAAGTTCGATGCGATGGAAGGAGCGGGTGAGTGACCATGCAACAGACAACCATCATGATCGTCGGCGTGGGCGGGCAGGGAACCCTGCTCACCAGCCGCATCCTGGGCCATGTGGCGGTCGCCGGCGGCCTCGACGCGAAGGTCAGCGAGGTGCATGGCATGTCGCAGCGCGGCGGCAGTGTCGTCACCTACGTGAAAATGGGAGAGAAGATCCATTCACCCCTCATCGAGAAGGGTGAGGCGGATGTGCTGCTGTGCTTCGAGCAGCTCGAGGCGCTCCGGTGGATCGACTTTGCGAAACAGGATGCCCGCATCATCGTCAACAACCAGCAGATCGATCCCATGCCCGTCATCCTGGGCGCCGCGAAGTATCCCGAGGGCATTCTGGAAAAGATTCAGGCGGCGTTCGCCAACGTGACCGTGGTGCCCGCGCTCGGACTGGCGAAGGCGTGCGGATCGGTCAAGGCGGTGAACGTCGTGATGATCGGCGTATTGGCGAAGCAGACCGCCTTCGGCAAGGACATCTGGCTCGACGCCATCCGCGCGAACGTCAAGCCGCAGTTCCTCGAACTCAACCTCAAGGCGTTCGAAGCGGGGTATGCGCAGGGTTGACGGCGTCGGTCCGGAATGGCGCCCGACATGCGGGTCGCGCGTTGCCTCGGCCGGGAGGGGATTCAATGACGGGATCGGGTCAATGAACATGGCGGCGGAAGGTCGCCGGCGTCGTGCCATAGTGCCGCCGGAAGCGGCGGATGAACTGGGTGGCGTCTCCGAAGCCGTTGTTCGCCGCGATTTTTGCGACGGTTTCGTCCGACTGCAGCAGATCGCGGACCGCCATGTTCAGGCGGTGCTGGATCAGGTATTCATACGGGCTTCGACCGGTCTGTTCCTTGAACAGGCGGGTGAAGTGGAAGGGGCTGATGTGCGCCGGAGACAGGATGTCTCCGGCGCCGATTTTTTCGTGCCAGTGCCGCTCGATGAAGGCGACGGCCTGCGCCACGTCCTCGCGGTGGGCGCCCGCACCGGTGCGGCGCAGATGGGAGCGGGACAGCACCAGTTCCGTCAGCAGACGCGTGATCGACAGGTTCGTCTCCACGTCCGCATTGATGCCATGCCTGCGCAGCATGGAGAACAGGTCGTCGAACATGAGTCCGAAGGCAGCCGGATCACGCACCGGCAATGCGTCGGGATGCTGCGGATGGATGCGCCGGGCATACGCGGCGCAGGCGGCGCCGGTGACGTGGATCCACCGGAAGGTCCATCCTTCCGGGCCGGGACGGTAGAACTGATGCGGCTGGCAATCGAAGAACACCGCTTCCGCCGGACCCAATCGCAGCGACCGTCCTGCCGTGTCCAACAGTCCGCATCCGGCGAGTGTGTACAGCAGCAGGTGGCTTTCCAGCCCTTCCCGCTCGGTGAAGTAGGAGGAGCCGGCCTGGTAGTGCCCGCAGGAGGTCATCAGGAACGGCAGTCTTTCGCGATCGGCATCGGGGGGGGCGGCCAGGCTGAACGAACCTGTGCCGAGTGTCAGGTCGAAGCGCAGCTTCATGCCATGCCTCCGATCGCAGAAAGTGATGATAGAATGGCAACAATGGGGGATGTGATTGTCCTCAACACAGCATATCATATGTGAGAAAAGGTCAAAAGGACAACGGATGCGGTATGCCGCAGCCAGCGTTACACAGAATCGATGAGTCGCACAAAACGATGATGGAGGCATGACATGAACCATCGCGAACGCGCCATGGCCGTACTGCGTTATCAACCGTATGATCGCCTGCCGGTCGTCCATTTCGGATTCTGGACGGAGACCCTGGAGAAATGGGCGGCCCAGGGGCACCTTGCCATGGAAGACGCCCATGCCTGGCGTGACGGCAATGAAACGGACCGGATGCTCTCGGCGCGCCTGGGGTTCGACTTCAACTGGAGCACCACGGTTGGCGGCAATGCGAACCTGTTTCCCGCGTTCCCGCGCGAAGTCGTCCGGACATTGCCCGATGGTTCGCGGCATGTGCGCAACGGGGAAGGGATGATCATCCTGGAAAAGGACGGCGCCGGATCCATCCCCATGGAGATCGGCCACCTGCTCGAAGACCGAGCCGCCTGGGAGACGCTGTACAAGCCGAAGCTGCAATGGAGCCCCGACCGGGTGGATGCGGCATGGCTCTCGCGTCTCGCCGCGGCGTCGGCGGCATCCGAGACGCCGCTGGGGCTGTATTGCGGCTCGCTCTACGGACAAATCCGCAACTGGCTGGGTGTGGAGGGCATCAGCTACCTGGCGGCCGATGACGAGGCGCTCTATGCCGAAATCATCGACACGGTGGGCGCGTTGAGCCTCAGGGTGCTCGAGGAGGTCCTCGCGTGCGGCATCGCGTTCGACTATGCCCATTTCTGGGAGGACATCTGCTTCAAGAACGGTCCGCTCGTGCAGCCGGCCGTGTTTGCCGCGCAGGTCGGGCCATGGTACCGGCGGATCACGGACCTGCTTCGCGCCCATGGCATCGACATCGTGTCCCTCGACTGCGATGGAAGGATCGACGCCTTGCTGCCAATCTGGCTGGACAACGGCGTCAACACCATGTTCCCGATCGAGGTGGGCACCTGGAACGCCAGCATTGCGCCCTGGCGTGCGCAGTACGGTCCGGGGCTGCGCGGTGTCGGCGGCATGGACAAGAAGGTGTTCGCCGGCAGTCGGGCTGACGTGGATGCCGAGGTGGAACGCCTCAGACCCCTTGTGTCGCTCGGCGGATTCATCCCGTGTCCGGATCACCGCATACCACCGGATGCCGAATGGGACACCGTTCGGTACTACACCGAAAGGATGCGGCGCGTTTTCGGTTGACACGCCGGGCACGAGGGGCCGCAGCCGCCCCCTTGTCCGTGTCGGGCCACAGATGGCGGCAGGGAGCGGAGAACCGGAAACGTACCGGGATCCGCTCCCTTGCTTGTGCCGCGGATGAAATGTTGCAGGTCGTGTGAAGCCGTCAGGGATTTCATTCGGTTTCACAGGAAGCCACTTGATTTCTTGTGTTGGAACCGATAAAATGAAATCGATTTCAACTTTGGGACAACAGTCGGATCGTCCCATCCAATCAGAGTTCCTGACAATTCCACATAACGGCGCGCGATAGGCGGAGGAAGCATGAAGAGCGGCGAACGGCGCATGACGGTATACGATATCGCAAAGGAAGCCGGCGTCTCGGCTTCCACGGTTTCGCGCGTCCTGACGGGGAATGGCCCGGTGAACGAGAAGAAGCGCGAGCTGGTGCTGCAAATCCTCGAGAAACACGAGTTTCGCCCCAGCTCGGTCGCCCGCAGTCTCAAGGAACGCCGGTCCAGAACCATCGGTTTCATCGTGCCCGACATCACCAACCCTTTCTTTTCCACCATGTACCTCGATGTCGAAATGCGGCTTGCCTCGGCCGGCTACACGGTCTTCCTGTGCAATTCGGAATCCCGTCGCGAGCGGGAGATGGAGATCCTCCGCATGCTGACGGAGAAAGAGGTGGAGGCGATCGTCCTTTCAGGGGGCATCGTCGACGACCTGTATCCACAGCCGAAGCTTCTGCGCGAAATCGAGAAGATCAACCGGCAGGTGCCTGTCATCACGCTTTCGAAGTTTCCCGGCGTTCATTGCACGCAGGTCTATTCCGATGAGAAGCAGGGCGTGTTCGACATCGTGAGGCATTTCGCCGATCTGGGCCACCGCAAGGTGGGCATGCTGTGCGGCGCGCTTGATGTGCGGCCGGCCTTCGAGCGCAAGATCCACCTGTTGGAGGCGGCCAACCAGTTCGGCCTCGAAATCCGCGGCGAATGGATCATCGAGGACGGCTTCACGATCGATGCGGGCGCACGGGCCATGACACGCATGCTGCAGCTGCAGGAACGGCCGACGGCCGTGTTGGCCTTCAATGACGTCGTCGCGGTTGGCGCGCTGAGCGTCATCGAAAGGCAGGGAATGCGGCTGGGCCGCGATATCGCGCTGGCCGGCGTGGATGGCATCAGCCTGACCGAGAGCGTTTACCCCGGCATCACCACGGCCGCCGTCGATTACGCCGCCTTCAGCGAGTTTGTGGTCGGTTTCGCGATGAACCGCGGCAAAGGCGAGATTTATCAGCAGGACCACATGTTCCCGCTGCAGCTCGTCGTCCGTGGCACGACGGTGCCGGTCCGGGAAGGGCGAAAACCTTGATTTTTTCCGGGTTTGACGAAATCGATTTCATTATGAAAGGTGCACAAACGGAAAAGCATATCAAGAAATTTCACCGACATGATTGACAGTCCATCCTCTGTTTCACTATAATGAAACCAGGTAAAGGGGATCTGCCGATGAGCCGGAACTGCCGGCGGTCACCTGTGAGCAGACACATGCGTACTTCCCTTGATTGCAATCGATTTCAAACGCACAGACGCACGTGAGGCGAGCCGTCCGGCGATCGAAGAGGTTGCATTTTCTTTCCTCCAAGTTGAAATCGATTTCAAGCAACATGCCCAAACCCGTTCCCCATCCGTTCCCAGCGCGTTCTCATGCCGATTCCGTGGCGACGATCCCGACGCCGTGTCGTCCGGATGAACCGCCAGCAACACAAACCAAGGAGGGAATCAAGTGACCAGCACGGATAAAACGAACGCCGGAGCCATCCAGGTCCAGCAAGCCCGTGCCCTGCGCAGAAGAGGCGGCATGCAGCGGTTCATGAACAACCGCACGCTCATCCTCATGTGCGTACCGGCGATCCTGTTCTTCATCGTGTTCGCCTATCTGCCGATGCCGGGGCTGTATCTGGCCTTCATCCGGTTCAATTATGCAAAGGGCATCTTCGCCAGTCCGTTTGTGGGACTCGACAACTTCAAGTTCCTCGTGTTGTCGGGAGATTTGACACGGCTCACGCTCAACACCATCGTCTACAACCTCGAGTTCATCCTGCTGGGCAACATCATGCAGATCACGATGGCCATCATGCTCAACGAGCTGGTCAGCAAGAACTACCGCAAGCTCACCCAGTCGGCGATGATGCTGCCGCATTTCATCTCGTATGTCGTACTCGGACTGTTTGCCTACAACATCATGAACTATGACTACGGACTGCTCAACTCGGTGGTCACGGCACTGGGCGGCGAACGCATCAAGATCTACTCGAACCCCGATGTGTGGCCTGTCATTCTCAATGTGGCCAATATCTGGAAGGGGACCGGTTACGGTTCCGTCGTCTACTTCGCCGCCATCATGGGGCTGGACTCGGAGATGATCGAGGCATCCCATATCGACGGCGCAAACGCGTGGCAGCGCATCCGCTACATCATGCTGCCCTGCCTGAAGCCCACCTTCATCATCCTGCTGCTGTTTTCGCTCGGCGGCATCATGCGCGGCAATTTCGGCCTGTTCTACAACATGGTCGGGGCCAACAACTCGTTGCTGTTCAAGAAGACGGACATCATTGAAACCTTTGTCTTCCGCGCCCTGGTCAACAACTTCAACTTCTCCATGGGCAGCGCGGTCAGCCTGTACCAGTCGGTCTTCGGCCTGTTCATCGTGCTTGGCGCGAACTGGCTCGTCAAGAAGCTGGAACCGGAGTACGCCCTGTTCTGACAACCACGCGTCGCTGGCCGCCGATCCGGCGCCACCGGATGCAGATTGCCGCAATGCGGCTCCATGGAACCAGCTGGAGGAGGAATCACCATGTCGGATCAGACATTGAAGGCGCCCGTGAGCGCCAGAACCAAAATCAAGCCCGACCCCTCACAGGTTGTCCTGCGCAACGTGAGCGGCCTGTTCACCGGCATCTTCGCATTCCTGTGCATCCTGCCGTTCTGGCTCATTGTCGCGAACTCGTTCGAGACGGAAGGCAACATCATCAAACTGGGCTTCACCCTATGGCCGCGCGATTTCACCATCTTTTCCTACAAGCTCATCTTCGAGAACCCCGATCTGATCGTGGGCTCCTATATCGCCACCATCCTGCTGACCGTGATCGGCACGGCCATCGGCCTGTTTGTGGTATCCATGACGGGCTACGCGCTCCAGCGCCCCGATTTCAACGCCCGCAACGGCATCTCCTTCTTCATCTACTTCACCACCCTGTTTTCCGGCGGCCTGGTGCCCTTCTACCTGTTGATGACAAAATACCTGCAGCTCAAGGACAATTACCTTGCCGTGCTCCTGCCCGCACTCATCAGCCCCTGGCTCATCATCCTGATGAAGAACTTCACCAAATCCGTGCCGCATTCGATCACCGAATCGGCCAAGATCGACGGAGCGGGGGATTTCATGATCTTCCTCAAGATCATCCTGCCGATGCTGACGCCGGCGCTGGCCACAGTCGGGCTGTTCCTTGCCCTGGGGTACTGGAACGAATGGTACAACGCCATGCTCTTCCTTTCCCCGAACATCAAGTACCGTCCGTTGCAGCTGTTCCTGTACAACATCGTCACCAAGGCGGACTTCATCAAGAACTCGGCCGCCATGTCGAACGTGCCGCCGCAGGATGTGCCGCTTGAATCCATGAAGATGGCGACCGCGGTGGTTGCCACCGGTCCGATCATCATGGTCTATCCGTTTGTCCAGAAGTACTTCATCCAGGGCATCACCGTCGGTGCCGTGAAGGGGTGACGCGACGCCCGCCCGCCGCATCTCGGCGGGCCTGCTCCGGCTCATTGTGAAATCGATGCCAATAGGTGTCGATCACAAAATGGAAATGGCCGGAGCGGAATGAAATCGATTCCAATCCCGCATCGGGATGGAAATAACAGGAGGGGTAACATGAGAAAGTCTACCAGATTCCTTGCCCTTGCCCTCGCCATCGTGTTTGTCCTGTCCCTGGCAGCCTGCGGCACCGCCGCACCGGCCGCTTCCTCCGCACCGGCCTCTTCCGCCGCGGAATCCTCTTCCGCCGCGGCCGAGTCCTCCTCCGCCGCGGCCTCCGAATCCGCGCCGGCCATCGACACCTCGGAGTTCGTGACCGTGAGCCACTACATGATGGGCGACGCGCCGAAGAACGGCCAGCTGGAGCTTGCCCAGGAAGAGTGGAACAAGATCATGAAGGAAAAGATCAACACCGCCATGGAGCTCAAGTGGATCGAATGGGCGGACTGGTCGACGAAGTACAACATGCTGTTGGCTTCGGGTGAACCGATCGACCTCATCCACACCTCCTCCACCTGGCTCGACATGTGGCCGAATGCCCAGCGCGGCGCCTTTGCCGAACTGGACGACCTCATTCCGACGCTGGCGCCGCTGACCTGGGCCGAGATTCCCCAGGAAGACTGGGATCAGATCCGTTTCAACGGCAAGATCATCGGCTTCCCCGAGAATGACTACACCCAGTATGTCAACCATGGTTTCTACTACCGCGGCGACTGGGCGAAGGAAGCCGGCATCACCGAACCCATCACCTCCTTCGAGCAGTTCGGCCAGTACCTGGCCGGCGTGAAGAAGAACCATCCCGACATCGTTCCTTACGACGTCGCCAACATCGAGTACAACTATGAAGGCTGGATGAACCTCTACACCGACTACATCACCGTTCCCGGTGTTCCCACCGGCAAGGACGCCATGTTCTGGGCCAAGAGCTATGACGATTATGCAAACGTTGTGCTGCCTGTCATGGAAGAGGAGTACGTCAAGTTCGCCACCATGATGAAGGAATGGTCCGACGCCGGCTACTGGCGCGAGGACGCCCTCAGCTTCACCGGCAACACCCGCGACCTGCTCAAGGCCGGCCAGACCGGTGCCGACCAGCACCACACCCAGACCTACAAGGGCCTGCGCGTGGACATGGACGAGAAGCAGCCCGGCTCTGACCTCCAGTTCTTCAACATCGCGCTGGCCAAGGGCTTCCTGATGGCCGAACCGATCACCCACGGCGCGACCTCCATCGGCGCCAACTCCAAGAACAAGGAACGTTCCGTGATGGTCTACGAACTGCTCCGTCAGGACGAGACCATCTACAAGCTCCTCAACTATGGACGTGAAGGCGTGCAGTATGAAGTCAAGGACGGCGTCCGCGTGCGTCCGGCCGGCTATGACGATGCCCGTGACGGCTTCTACTCCGACTACTGGGGTGGCCGCGTCGACAAGTTCGAGATTCCCTCCGATCGTGACTACAAGGGCATCTTCGACATCTGGGCACAGCTCGACAAGATCGTGAAGCCGTTCCTGTACGGCCAGTTCATCTTTGACAAGACCAACGTCGAGGCCGAACTTGCCGCCATCTCCGAGGTTGTCAACTCCGATGGCGTCGCGCTCGGCATGGGCAAGGTCAAGGATGTGGCCACCGCAGTGGAAGAATACCGCACCAAGCTCAAGGCCGCCGGCATCGAAAAGGTGCAGGCCGAAGTCGCCGCCCAGCTGGCTGCCTACAAGGCATCCCGCTAACAACCACCCGGTTCCGGCCCATGATGCGTCGGAACGGCTGACGCATTCCGGCCCCCAAATCCGGGAACGTTTCTGAAGATGCAGGGAGGTGTTCCGCTGACGTGCGGACACCTCCCGTTTCTTGAACGATCTCTTCCGTTTCGCGCACGGCTTTGGCATGGCCCGGCCAAGCGCCGCATGTCGAAAACCGTTTGCAAAGCGGAAGAATCTGATGAGGCAGCTCGTTGACACACGCTGATGCGACCGGTTTTGCATCCGTATCGGCACACCCGTCCGAGGCGGTCTCAGGCGGGTGCCGCCATCATGCGATGACAGGAGGACTTTGATGAACAGCAGCACACCCGTCGTGATCGATCGCGAGGGCATATCCATCCGGGGCAAACGCCACATCCTGCTGTGCGCTTCCCTTTTCTATTTCCGCATACCATCGGCCTTGTGGCGCGACCGCATCCGCAAACTCCGTCTGGCCGGCTACAACTGCGCCGACGTGTACTTTCCCTGGAACCACCATGAGACGGCACCCGGCTCGTGGCAATTCGAGGGGGAGCATGATGTGGACAGGTTCCTGTCCCTGATGGCGGAGGAAGGCATCCACGTGGTGGCCAGACCGGGTCCGTACATCTGCTCGGAGTGGGATGGCGGCGCCATTCCCGCCTGGCATCTGACTGGCGGCATGCCCATTCGCTCCGCGGATCCGAAATGGCTCGACGCCGTTCAGGGTTGGTATGACCGCATCCTGCCGATTCTTGCACGGCATCAGCTGCACCGGGGAGGCAGCGTCATCCTCGTCCAGGTCGAGAACGAGCTCGATTTCTTTGATTGCCCCGCGCCGCAAGCCTACATGGCGGCATTGGCGGGCATGGCCCGCCAGGCCGGCATCGAGGTGCCGATCTTCGGTTGTGCCGGTCAGGGCAGCGCGGAAGGGGCCACGGGATTTGCACCGGATGTCCTGCCTACCTACAACTTCTATCCCGATCCGTACGATCCCGGTTTCGACCCGGTCTGCCTGGCCGTCCACCGCATGCTCAGGGAGAGGAACCTGCCGTTCCTGATCACGGAAACGGGCCGCGAGCATTTCCTGCTTCGCCGGGAAATGGCCAATGGCGCACGATTGCTGGGCGCGTACAACCAGGTCGGCGGTACGAATTTCGGCCTGACAGCCTCCGTCAACAACTGGGGAAGGCAGGGCAGCCCGCTGTCCTTCATCACAACCGACTACGATTTCGCCTCGATGATCGATCCGGCCGGCAGGTTCACGGAGGAGGCCCTGGAGGGCCGTCTGCTGGGCGGGCTGCTTGACACGCTCGGTGAGCCCCTCACCACGGCCACCGTTCTCGACATCCGCGAGCAGGAACGGTTTGCCGTCGCATGGGAGCGGCCGGTTCCCAGCAACGGCCAGGCGGAACGGGTGCTCGAGATGGGGGAGGAGGGACGACTGCTGTGCGTCCCGAACTTCTCCGAAACCCCGGAGGTTTTCACCGTCCGGGACGGAGCGCTTGCGTTGCAGGTGGCCGTGGGTGCGCGGCGGGCCCCCTTTCTACCGTTCGATGTCCCGCTTGCCAAGGCCGGCGTCAGCGCCCGGTTGGCCGGGTCGTCGGCAGAGCTGCTGCACATGCGGGACGGTGCGGTGCTGCTGTATGCGGACGAAGCCGCGGGCATCACACCCGTGGCCGTGCTGGCGGGGCATGACGGGAACGAACTGCGGGTCACCGGATTTGGCGCTCATGCGATCGTGCTGGAGGGCAAGCGCATCACGGTTTCATTGCTGCGGCGGCATGAGGCGCAACGCATCGACATCGGACGCGGAGCGTTTCCCCACCCCGTCGCGGAACGACGCCCGCGCATCCCCCTGCCCGCGGGATCCTGCCGGTCCATACAACTCCAGGACGACTGGATGCGGTCTTGCGGTGACGGGCGTGACGGGACCGGCATGGAACGCAACGGCCTGTACCGGGGTACGGCCGATTATGTCGTTCGTGCCGCCGCCGGCTGTCCGGTTGTTGTCATGGAAGCGGCGGACCTCATCCGTGCATGGCGCGGTGACGCCTTTCTCGGCACACGCATATCCGGGTGCCAATGGCAGCGTTATGACGCCGCGTCACCGCGAAGCCTGGTTGGCGCGGAACAGCCGGCGGGAAGCCAAGTGGCCGTGGGCGGCGAGCGCGACTCGACGGTCGTCTGGCGTTTCCGCACGGACAGCTGGGGGCATTCGAACTTCGACGATGCGCGACTGAAGTCGATGCGCATCGCGTCCGAACGCGGTGTGGCCGGTCTGTTTCAGATCGATCGGGAGGACTGCGGCGGCCTGTTGTGGCGCTTCCGCCAGATGGAAACCTGGCTGCCCGAAACGCTTTCGACCGACGACACGCCGTTTGACGCCATCCTGCCACCCAACGCCTGGAACACGACGCGCATGCCGCTGGTCGCACGGTACCAGCTTTCCTGGACGCTGCATCCGGACAGTGACGCCTGCGCCCTGTGGATGGAAAACCCGGTGGCGGAAACGGCCGTATATGTCGATGGAATCCTTGCCGGTCTGATCAATCCCCAGGATCCCTGGCTCGACCTTTCCTCGTGGTACCACCCCGGCCGCACACGCACGCTGTCATTGCTGTGCCGCAAACGGCACTGGGCCGAGCCTGCCGGTGTGCCGCACCTGTATCAGATGACACGGCTTGTGCCGCAGATACGGGGATTTTCCGGCGCCGATCTGGAAGCTGCCTGCCCTGCGGGTGCCTGCGTGGACAAGACCCTGCCCGTGACTGCGTTGCCCGGCATCCGTGTGGCGGCCGGCGGGACGCTGCAGGTTCAGGTTCCCCTGGGTGATCTGGAAGCGGCTTGCCGGTACCTGTATCTGGACATGAAGGATATGAAGGCGACCGTCCTGTTCAACGGCCGTCTGATCGGCCGCGTGCTCGGCGAGGGGGCGGGGCGGCCGGATATGGCCGGCGGTGTGCCGAACCGGCTGTATCTGCCCGAACCCTGGTACCGGGGGGCTGACAACCTGCTGACGATGCTTCTCGAGGGACTGGGTGCCGACGCGGAGCTGATCTCCGCGGAGATGGATGCGTGAGGACGAAGAGAGGGCGGGGGGAAAGTTCATGAACCACAGGCATGGACTGCCGTGCCGGCGCACGGCAAGGCGCGGATGCGTCCTGCTTGCAATCGCCTTGCTGCTATCGGGTGGATGCGGCGCATTGGATGGCGTTTCCCCGGGCAAGTGGCCAGCCGAAACCACAAGCAGCGTGACCGATGCCGTGACCGGGTCAGCCGCCGACAACGGGGAAGCCCCCGGGCAAACCGGTGCCGGTGCTGACGGAACCGGTTCGGGGCAGGACGGGCAGGTCGACAAGGTGATTGACAAGGAGAGCAGCATGAAGGATCCGGTGGGAACCATCACAATCCTCAAGGATGAACGGCATCAGACGATGGACGGCTTCGGCACGTCCGGCTGCTGGTGGGCGCAGGATGTCGGCACCTGGGATGAGGCGGTCCGCGACCAGGTTGCAGCGTGGCTCTTCGACCGCGAGAAGGGCATCGGCCTGACGCAGTACCGGTTCAATGTGGGGGCCGGCGGCATCAACGAGGCGCAGGATCCCTGGCGTCGGGTCGAAGGATTCGAGACTGCACCGGGAACCTATGATTTTGCAAGAGATGCCGGTTCCGTCGCCATGCTGCGGCTGGCCGTGGACAAGGGTGTGGACGACGTGCTGTTCTTCGCCAACAGCCCGCCGGGGCGCATGCTCAAGAACGGCAAGACAACCGGAGACGACAAGGGCGGCTCAAACCTGCTTCCCGGCATGGAGGAGGCGTTCGCGCGCTATCTGGTGGATATCGCCCTGCACTTCCGGTCCGAAGGAATACCGGTCAACCACATCAGCCCGGTGAACGAACCGCAGTGGAACTGGACGCTGGCTTCGAACGGACAGGAGGGCTGCCATTATACCCCGGAAGGCGTGATCGCCGTCGGCAAGGCGCTCGTGGCGGAGCTCGACGCGCGCGGCGAGGGCATGACCGCATCGCTTGCCGACTCGGGCAAGTTTTGGGACAAGGACTACACACTGGGGCTGTACAGAACGCTCTCCACAGATCCGGCCTTTGCAGGCAGGCTGCCGCATTTCGCCGCGCACGCCTACTGGAGCTCGGAACTCGACAAGAAGCTGCTTGCGACGGCATTGCGGGAGATGGGGAACCCGCTTCCGCTCTGGCAGTCGGAATGGTGCCAGATGGAAGGGGGCGCCGATTTCGGCATCGATCCGGCACTGGTGCTGGCCCGCTGCGTGCACGAGGACCTGACGATCCTCGACTGCACCGCCTGGCAAACCTGGATCGCCGTGACACGGTACGATTACAAGGACGGCCTGATTCATGCCGATACCGCAGCAAGGACGGTCACGGACATGAAGCGGTTGTGGGCACTGGGCAACTGGAGCCGGTTCGTGCGGCCCGGGCATGTGCGCGTCGGTGCCACATCACCTGACGACAAGCTGCTCGTCTCCGCCTGGCAGAACGCCGACGGGAAGGAAACGGTGCTGGTTGTGGTCAATGAGGGGGACGAGGCCATCACGGCCGGCCTGCCTGCCGCGGCCGGATATGCCGCATGGGAAACCTCCGCGGAGCGGAACCTGGAGCTGGTCGCGCAGGGCAACGGCTCATCCTATGCCTTTCCGGCACGGAGCATCACGACACTGGTGCTGGAGTGAGCGCGTGCCGGAAAGGCATGTGCGCAAGGCCATGGCATCGGGTCCGTCGCGCATGTCGTCGTGCATGATGTCCGCGGGCAGGTTCATATCCTCATAGATGCGAGGATTCTCGGATTGTCCGCCTTTCCGGGCTTTGCTATGATGGTCACGTTGGACATGCATGTCCAGGCATTCCATGACATGCATGACAAGCGACGGTTCATGCAGGGAGGACGCACCATGAGCAGCAAACCCGCATCCTATGGCCCCATCCGTCCCGACTACCCGAAATTCCTCCACGGCGGGGACTACAACCCCGACCAGTGGTATCGCACACCGGAAATCTGGGACGAGGACATGCGCCTGATGAATCTGGCGCACTGCAACGCCATGAGCGTGGGCATCTTCTCCTGGGCGGCGCTCGAGCCAGAGGAAGGCCGATACGAGTTCGGCTGGCTCGACACCATCATGGACAAGCTGGCCGCCGAGGGCGCCCGCGCCGTGCTGGCGACACCGACAGGTTCCCGCCCGGCCTGGATGTCCGCGACATACCCCGAGGTGCTGCGTGTGGATGCCTACCGGCACCGCAACCTGCACGGCACCCGTCACAACCACTGCTACACCTCGCCGGTCTACCGGGAGAAGGCGCAGAAGATCAACCGCCTGCTGGCCGAGCGGTACAAGGACCATCCGGCGCTGCTGGTGTGGCACATCTCCAACGAGTACGGCGGCGAATGCCACTGCGACCTGTGCCAGGATGCGTTCCGCTCCTGGCTCCGAAGGCGGTACAACAACAGCATCGACGCCCTGAACCTGGCCTGGTGGACCGGTTTCTGGGCCCACACCTTCAACAGCTTCGACCAAATCGAGTCACCCGCACCGCACGGCGAGAACTGCGTGCACGGGCACAACCTCGACTGGAAGCGGTTCATCACCTGGCAGACCACCGAGTTCATGAAGGCCGAGATCGCCCCGTTGCGCGAGGTGACGCCCACCGTGCCGGTTACCACGAACATGATGGGCACCTACACGGGGCTGGATTACTGGAAGATGGCGCCGGAACTCGATGTGATCTCCTGGGACAACTATCCGTCCTGGCACCGCGACACATCGAAGTCCTGGGAATTGGCCTCGGACATCGCCTTCGTGCACGACCTCAACCGCTCGCTCAAGGGCGGCAAGCCCTTCATGCTGATGGAGAGCACCCCGAGCCAGGTGAACTGGCAGCCCGTCAACAAGCTCAAGCGTCCCGGCATGCACCGGCTGTCCTCGCTGCAGGCGGTCGCGCACGGTGCGGACACGGTGCAGTATTTCCAGTGGCGCAAGAGCCGCGGTGCCTCCGAGAAGTTTCATGGTGCGGTCGTCGATCATGTCGGACATGAGCATACGCGCGTGTTTCAGGATGTGGCCGGCGTGGGCCGCGATCTGGACAAGCTGTCCGACGTGCTGGGATCCACCGTCCGGCCGGATGTCGCCATCGTCTACGACTGGGAGAACCGCTGGGCCATCGATGACGCGCAGGCACTCCGCAACGGGCATGGCGAGAAGAAGTACGAGGAGGTCTGCAAGGACCACTACCGGGCCTTCTGGCGTCAGGGCATCCCGTGCGACATCCTCGACTCCGAGCAGTCCTTCGAAGGCTACCGCCTCGTTGTGGCACCCATGCTGTACATGCTCAAGCCCGGCGTGGCGGAGCGGCTTGCCGCGTTCGTCCAAGCCGGCGGCACGCTGGTGACCACGTTCTTCAGCGGGTATGTCGACCAGAGCGATTTGTGCTTCCTCGGTGGGTTCCCCGGTCCCTTGAAGCCGGTGGTCGGCGTATGGGCCGAGGAGATCGACGCCCTCTACGATGGGGACGAAAACGGCATTCGCTTTGAAGCTGCCAATGAACTCGGTCTCTCCGGCACCTGGAAGGCGACCCGATTCTGCGAGCTCATCCATGCCGATACGGCCCGTGTCGTGGCGACCTATGAGTCCGACTTCTATGCCGGACAGCCCGCCCTCACCGTCAACGACTTCGGCAAGGGACAGGCCTGGCATATGGCGGCCTACGCCGAACCGGGTTTCCTGAACGCCTTCTATGCCAGGATGGCCGAAAAGCTCATGCTGCTCCACAGCCTCGACGCGGCGTTGCCCGAGGGTGTTTCCGCGCAGCTTCGCACCGATGGGATCAGCCGGTTCGTGTTCCTGATGAACTTTACCGAAGCACGGCAGCATGTGCCGCTGTCCGGCACGTTTGCCGATCTGCTGGCCGATGGGACGCCGGTGACCGGCGAGGCCGTGCTTGAACCGTACGGCGTGATGGTGCTCAAGGCCTGATCCGGCAGGGGACGGGATGGAGCGCAAGTCCTGAGGATGCATGGTCATAGGGGATCGGGTGCGCGACGGGCGCAGCCGATCCCCTTTTCGTCAGACGGAATCCAGTCCTGCCAGGGATCATGCAAGTCCCTTGAATGGTCGCGGACGCCATGGCCCGCGGTGAACGCGATGTGGCGGTCGCTCCGGCCATGGCGGTTCGCCGCCTCCATTCACCACACCAAGGTCGCGATGCTGTGCGCCGGCAGCGATATTTCCGCCACCTGCCCGTCGAACCGCAGGATGAAATCCTGGGCCGTGCCACACCGGTTCAGCGCCACCAGCGCATAGGTGCCATCCGGGCGGCGGAAGGCGGTTGTCTCCACCACGTCGGAAAAACGCGTGGTGCACACCTGCACGCTGCCAGGGAGCAGGAACCGGCTGAAATGGCCGATGTAGTACCAGGACGGCTTGTATTCGATGTCACCGGTCCGCGTGTCGACAATGACGGGAGCTTCGCAGTAGTTGGCCACATGGTTCGGTCCGCCGATCTCGTCAAGCATGATGTTCCATTCCGCCCATGCCTGCATGCCCGCGTTGAGGTTGCCGACGAGGTCGTGCCCGTACTGTTCGGCGTTGGCCCAGGCCTCGTCACCCTGACGCAGGCAGGTGCAACCCTCGGTGAACACCAGGCCCTTGTCCGGCCAACGCCTGCGGACGGCTTCAAGCGCTTCGAAATGGTCGCCGGAGTACCAGTGAAAACCGGCACCCCAGATGTGCTTCGACGCGGCCGGATCCGTGAAGGCGACCCGTGCCCGCTCATACAGCCGCTCCTTGTTGTGGTCCCAGATCAGGATCTTCACATCCGCCAGACCCTCCGCCTCCAATACCGGACCCAGGTGGTCGCGGACGAAGTCCCGCTCGTCCTCCGCGGTGTAGACGCAGGAATCCCAGGTCTGCGTGGCCTTGGGCTCGTTCTGCACGGTCAGGCCCCAGACGTCCAGCCCTTCGGCGCGCAGGGCCTTGATGAACTTCGCATAGTAATGCGCCCAGGCCCGGTGGTATTCCGGCAGCAACCGGCCGCCCCGGTTCATCCGTCCGGTGTCCTTCATCCATGCAGGCGGACTCCAGGGGGAGATGAACAGCCGGAAACGGCCATGCTTTCCGGCAGCCTTCATCATGGGAATCATCGCCTCGAGCTCGCGTGCGAGTGTGAAATGCGCGAGGTCGACATCACCGGGGACATCGTCGCAGGCGTAATTACCCACCGAGAAGTCGCAGCTGTTCATGTGGGTGCGGCAGAAGGTGTAGCCGTGGCCCTCATGTGGATCGAAGTACGCCTTGAGCACGGCCTCGCGGCTTGCGGGGGGCAGCTTTTGCCAGGTGACGGCGGCGGCTTCCGTGAAAGCTGCGCCAAAACCGATGAGTTCCTGGCCGACGAGGTCGTCATACACATTGATGACCCGATTTTCCACCCCTTCGGTGTCGGCATGGAACGAAACGCCCGCATCGGGCTTGAGCCGTTGATCACCGTCCCGGACGGTACGCCAGATGGATATGGATGAATGCATTGGGCAACCTCCTCCCCCTGAGGGGCACACCTGTTGAAATCGATTTCATCGTATCATGCACGGACATTGAGGAAAAGGCTTGGGTGCAATCTTTGGATTGTCGTCCGCACATGATCCGCTCGCAGCATGGTACAATGATGTTTCCGGCAACCCGGTTGCGGGAGACTGGCAAACGAACATCAGCGGAGGGGCAAATGGAACGCATGAAGCCGATTGTGTTTCGTGAAGCGCAGGAAGCGGATGCGGCGCTCGTGCTGCAGTTCATTCGGGAACTGGCGGATTTCGAGGGCCTGCTGCATGAGGTGGTGGCGTCGGAGGACCTGATACGTGAGTGGGTGTTCCAAAAAAAAGGCGCGCAAGTGCTGCTTGGAGAAGTGGAAGGAGAGCCTGTCGGGTTCGCCCTGTATTTTCGTAACTTCTCCACCTTTCTTGGCCGCTCCGGGCTGTACCTGGAGGATTTGTTCGTGCGGGAAGCCTTTCGCGGCCGCGGGTATGGAAAGGCATTCCTGAGAAAACTGGCACAAATCGCGGTGGCGGAAGGCTGTGGCCGGCTCGAATGGTGGTGCCTCGACGAGAACACCTCGAGCGTCGCCTTCTACCGTGCCTTGTCAGCGGAACCGATGTCGGATTGGACTGTTTTCCGACTGGCGGGGGATTCCCTGCAGCGAATGGCGGAACCGGAGCCCGAAACGACTTGACCCTTCCCCTGCGCAAAAAGCGGATCGCATGCCGAACATGCGTGATCGCCCCGGGGAGGGCCGGCGTGTCTCCTGCGGGGAGGATGAAGGCCGGAGCGAGCGTATGATGGAAATGATCATCGCCACGCGGATCAATTCCGGGCGTGGCTCGCGTCCGGTGAGGCGGATGGTGGCGTGTGGCTGGCCTACGGTAAATTCGGATGCGCTTGTCACACTGAAGCCGGACGAGGCGCTGGAAGAGGCGTTGTGTTTCGGCTGAATTGACGGACAGATGCAGCGTGTGGACGAGGTGATGTATCTGGGGGTGCTTCGCGCACCGCAGGGACGGCGGCTGCGCCGGCTGCGACCGCCTGGCGCCTGATCCGTCATCCGATCTTGCGTGAACCGGCGTTCTCCCGTAAGATGAGAGCACATGCATTCTCAGGAATGCGCCAGGCCATCCCGGTGAGCGCTTCGCGCCACACCGGATGGTGCAGTTGTGGTCCGCCACGGCGGATGTGATGCCCGGGCGTGTCGGATGCGCCCGGCCGCGGCAGGGAAAGGCGGTTGCGTATGTTTTCGAAGAAAGTGGTCGACAGTCTGGCAGGCTCCTCGCTGATCCGCGCCATGTTCGAGGAGGGGAACCGGCTTCGCAAGCAGTTCGGCGCCGAGAATGTATACGACTTCAGCATCGGCAACCCCGAGGTGGAGCCGCCGGAGGCTGTGCTCGCCAGTCTTGCGGCGCATGCGACGACAAAGGAGAAGGGCACGCACCGGTACATGGCCAATGCCGGGCTCGAGGATGTCCGGGCGAAGGTGGGCGTCTGGCTGTCACGCCGCAGCGGCGTGCCGATCACAGCCAATCAGGTGCTCATGGTGACAGGCGCTGCGGCAGGCCTGAACATCGCGCTCAAGGCGCTGCTCAACCCCGATGAGGAGGTTGTGGTGCTCGCGCCGTATTTCGTCGAATACCTCGCCTACATCGGCAACGCCGGTGGGAAACCCGTCATTGTTCCCCTGGCCGGAGGATCCTTCCGGCTGGATGTGGACGCTATCGGGAAGGCGCTCACCCCGAATACCAAGGCCATCATCATCAACTCGCCAAACAACCCAACCGGTGTGGTGTTTCCGCAGGCCGATCTCGAGGCGCTGTCCGCGCTGCTTGAACGCAAGGGTCGGGAGTTTGGCACCGACATCTATGTCATTTCCGACGAACCGTATGTCAGCATCGTCTATGATGACGTGAAGGTGCCCGAGGTGCTGGCCCTCTTCCGCAACGCCATCGTCGTCAACTCCTTCTCCAAGTCCCTGGCCCTGCCAGGGGAACGAATCGGCTATGTCGTCGCGTCGAGCCGCATCGAGCAGGTCGCCGTTCTGATGGGGGCGATGATCTCCCTCAACCGCACGCTTGGTTTTGTGAACGCACCCGCCCTGTTCCAGCGGGTGATTGCCGACAACCTCGATGTGACAGTGGATACCGAGTTTTACCGCATTCGCCGGGACACGCTCTACAACGGGGTTGTGGGGGCAGGGTTCGAGTGTGTCAAGCCGCAGGGGGCGTTCTATCTGTTCATGAAGACGCCGGTCGAGGACGACAATGCTTTCGCGAAGGCGGCGACGAAGCACAACCTGCTTGTCGTGCCGGGCAGCGGCTTCGGATGTCCGGGGTATGTGCGCCTCGCGTACTGTGTCGACCTTGGCACCATCGAGCGTTCCCTGCCCGCATTCCGGAAGCTGGCGGTTGAGTTCGGCTTGTCGCCGCGCTGAGGCTTCCCGGAAGACAACGGCTGCCGGAATGGGCTCCTGCCGACAGGGCGGGCGGTACGGTTGCAACCGCACGCGTCCGTCCTGTCGGCAGGAGCCTTTTGTCCCGTTGCGCGCCGGTGCCGCCTGGTCATGCGGAACGGCTCTGCGCCCGCATGCGCGCGGGCGTGATGCCGTACATGCGCCGGAATCGATGATGGAAGTGGCTCAGGTTGTCGAAGCCGCATTCCAGCGCGATCTCGACGACCTTCATGCGGGTGGTTGTCAACAGGTGCCGGGCGTGGTCCAGCTTGAGCCGGTTGAGATATGCCGTGGGGGTTTCATCAAGATAGCGCCTGAATGCGCGGTTCACATGGCCCGTGCTTCGACCCGACAAGGCGCAGAGCCGTTCGAGGCCACCGGTGAAGTGCTCCTTGCGCTGCATGCGGATGAGCAGGGATTCCATCCACAACGGCATCGGGTCGCCCGCGGTGCGGGCTCCGGCTTGCGCGAAGCGCAGCAGCACATCGGCAAGCTGCGTCCGGAACAGGAGACGGCACCGTGGCTTGTCGATTGCGGTCAGCATCTGCAGGGTCTGCGTCTGCTCGATGAAGCGGTATACCTCCACCTGGGACAGGAAGGCCACGGGTGGCAGCGAGGCGGCACAGAGCCTCGCCGCGAGGCATTCGTCGCCCAGGTATGAAAGCGCGGCGCCAAACGCCTCGGACAGGAACGCCGTGTTGATGAACTCGCAGTCGCCGTCGTCAACCGGCTGATACGCATGCCGGTCCTCCGGCCGCATGAATACGAGGGAGCCTTCGGTCAGGTATTGCTCGCGCCCATTGACCTGGTGGATGCAGCTCCCCCGGGTGATGAGGAAGAATTCGTAAAAATCGTGACAATGCGCGGGGCTGGCATGCCGGATGGAGGACACGCCGTTTGTGACGGCCTGGACGAAGGGATCCACGTAGTAGACGTGCGACAGGCGATAGGGATCCATGCGGCTCCTCCGAGGGATTGTGTGAAAATAGCACATGTTTCATGCGTGGGGAACACAAGAAATCCTGCATATGTGCAGGTATCATCAGTCATGGATGCAGGTGCCGTCATCACGATACCACAATTCCGCATCCAGGAGAAGCACGATGAAGCTTGCAAGCCTGTCCGGAACCTGGTCCATGAAACGGACAACCGACAACGAATGGATTCCCGCGACCGTGCCCGGTTCCGTCTACAGCGCATTGCTGGCGGCCGGCAGGATGGAGGATCCTTTCTTCAGGGAAAACGAATACGAAGCACTCGAGCTGTCCAGGCACGACTACGAGTTCGAGCGGTGGTTCCCGCTGCCTGACGGGGCGCTCGCGCATCCCCAGGTGCTGCTGGCGTGCGAGGGGCTCGACACCCTGTGCGAGGTCTTCCTCAACGGGCACAGGGTGCTTGTCGGCGAGAACATGCACCACACCTACGAGGTGGATGTGCGGGATGTACTGGAGGCGGGGGACAACCACATCCGCGTGCTGTTCCGTTCGCCGGTTGCGCACGTATTGGCGAAACAGGCGGAAAATCCGCTCTGGAACGTGGGCGATGCGGTCGAGGGCATCTCGCACCTGCGCAAGGCCCACTGCATGTTCGGATGGGATTGGGGACCGAAGCTGCCGGACATGGGCATATTCCGGGAGATCTCCCTGGTCGCGTACGACGATGCACGGCTGGAGGACGTCTACATCACCCAGCACCATGCAGCCGGCCGGGTCGACCTCGACATGCGGGTCCGCATGACCAACTGCCGGGCGGACGGTGCGACGCTGCGGGTCTGTGTGGAAGGGCCGGACGGAAGCCGGCACGAACAGGCCATTCCGGTACCGACACGCCGGAACGCCGTGGCGCTGGCGGAGACGCTGGAACCCGCCGTCGCGGAGACCCTGCTGGCGCAAGCCGCGGTCATCGAACGACATGTGCCGGTTTCCATTGAGCATCCGCTGCTGTGGTGGCCGAACACCTTCGGCGCGCAGCCGCTGTACACGGTGGCCGTGACCCTGTGCGACGGGGAGGCGGTGCTCGATGCATGGGAGCGGCGCATCGGCCTGCGCACCCTGCGTGTGAAGGTCGAGCCGGATGCCTGGGGCGAAACCTTCGAGCTCGAGGTCAACGGCGTCAGCTTCTTCTCGATGGGCGCGGACTATATTCCCGAGGACAACATCCTCTCGCGCTGCAGCCGCGAACGCACCGAAACGCTCATCCGCGACTGCGTGGCGGCCAACTTCAACACCCTGCGCGTCTGGGGCGGTGGATACTATCCCGAGAACTGGCTGTTCGACCTGTGCGACGAGTACGGGCTGGTCGTATGGCAGGATCTGATGTACGCCTGCGGCGTCTACGAGCTTTCCGACGCGTTCGCCGCAAGCATTGCGAAGGAAACGGCGGACAACATGCGGCGTTTGCGCCACCACGCCTCCCTGGGCATGTGGTGCGGCAACAACGAGCTCGAGGTTGCCTGGGTGGAATGGGGCTGGAGCCAGACGATGAAACCCCGTCACAAGGCAGACTACCTGCACCTGTTCGAGGGCCTGCTGCCGAAGCTGGCGGCCGAATACGATCCGAACACCTTCTACTGGCGCGCATCGCCCTCCTCGAAGGGCTCGTTCGACAACCCGAATGGTGAGAATGCAGGCGACATGCACTTCTGGGGTGTCTGGCACGGACGTCAGCCGTTCACGGATTTCCGCAAGCTGTTTCCCCGCTACATGTCCGAATTCGGCCTGCAGTCGCTGCCCTGCCGCAAGACGGTGGAAACCTTCACGCTGCCCGAGGATCGCAACCTCTTCTCGCCGGTCATGGAATCGCACCAGAAGAACGGCAGTTCCAACGAAAAGATCCTGTACTACATCAGCGAGACCTTCCGGTATCCGAACGGGTTCGACAACCTGCTGTACGTGTCCCAGCTCATCCAGGCCGAGGGCATCCGCTACGGGGTGGAGCACTGGCGCCGCAACCGCGGCCGGTGCATGGGCGCCGTCTACTGGCAGCTCAACGACTGCTGGCCGGTCGCCTCCTGGTCGAGCATCGACGGCTGCGGCCGATGGAAGGCGCTGCACTACTTCGCCAGGCGGTTCTTCTCGCCGGTGATGGCGTCGGCCTGCGAGGAGGGCACGCAGGTGTCGCTGCATGTGTCCAATGAAACGCGGGAACCGGTCTCGGGGCGCCTGGTCTGGCGCCTGCGCGACGGGGCGTCGACCGTTGTCCGGAGCGGGGAGGAGCCGGTCCTCGCTGGCGCGATGTCCTCCCTGGAGGTCGTGTCGCTGGATTTTGCGGCGGATCTGGATACGATTGGGAAGCGGCGTGACTTGTATGTATCCTTTGCGCTTGTGGTTGACGGTCAGATCCGGAGTGAGGGCACGGTGCTCTTCGTCAAGCCCAAGCACTTCTCCCTGCGGCTGCCCCGCATCGAGGCGGTCGTGGAGGAGCGGGCGGACCGGTTTGTTGTGCGGCTCCTGGCCGATTGCTTCGCACGGTTTGTGGAGGTGGACTTCGAAACGGTGGATGCAAAGCTTTCCGACAACTTCTTCGATCTGCACGCCGGGGAGGAGAAGGTGGTTGTCATCGACAGGGGCGACCTGTCGCGGCCGATGACGTGCGAAGCGTTGCAGGCGCAGCTGCGCGTCCGGAGCCTGGTCGATTCGTACCGGTAAGCGGGCGTTGTGCGCATGCGCCATGCCGTTCTCGGCACATGCCATGTGCCTGGCGGGGGTGTGAAAGAAAAAGGAAGGCC
>JAEXRM010000020.1 GCA_023440865.1 Bacillota bacterium | reverse complement strand
AGCCCCCACGATGCCGATGGGACCGAGGATGGCGTCGACGCGCGGGGCATTGTACAGGATGGCATTCTCTCCGGTCGCGCCCTGATGGGCACCCGCCTTGAGCATGGCGGCCGTCGCAAGGGCGTTCGTTCCGAGCGCCAGCACCTCGACCTGATCCGGCAGCGCTTCCCGCAGCCGTTCCACCAACATTCTCCCGACGCCGCCACCCTGACCGTCCACAACCGCGATGCGCATGCATGGCCTCCGATTCCGTGATGAGGCTTCCTGTGTTTCATCGCGCCTCAATCAAGCCGATTGTACCGTTTGCAAGCGTCCCGGGCAAGTGGCGGAGCGGAAATCGGCAAGGAAGAGGCAAGGCGTGATCCTTTCCGCCACAGGGCAGGCCTTTGCGGCGCATGGACGGATACCGGCGTCAGGGCAGGCAACCGCAATGCGGGCAGGCCCTGAGATCCGCGGGCACCTCGAGCCCGCAGGATGCCATCAGTTCCGCATCCGCCAGCAGCTCCCGTGCCGGTCCGTCCGCGGCGACACGCCCTTCCTTGAGGATCACGACACGCGGGCACAGCGCCAGGATCATGTCCAGATCGTGGCTGGTGATGATGCGGGTATGTGAAAAGCCTGCCAGCATGGACATCACGCGGCGACGCGCGCGTGGATCGAGCCCAGCGGTCGGCTCGTCGAGAATCAGGATATCCGGTTCCATCGCAAGCACCGCCGCGATGGCTGCGGCGTGCTTCTCCCCGCCGGAAAGGCGAAATGGCGCCCGATCGCGCAGATGCGAAATGCCAACCTGTTCCAGTGACGCCGCAACGCGCGCTTCAACCTCCGGCTCCGTCAGTCCGGCGTTCCGCGGCCCGAAGGCGACATCCTCCCCGACCGTGGTCATGAACAGCTGATCGTCCGGATTCTGGAAAACCATGCCGATGCGGTGACGGAGTTCCCGGGCCGTGCGTCGGGTCAGTTTGGCATCCCCGATCAGGACACAACCGTCCTGCGGATCAAGCAGGCCGACAAGCAGCATCAGCAGCGTGCTCTTGCCCGCACCGTTCGCGCCGATGAGACCGACGCACTCCCCATGGGTGGCAAGCACGGAGACGCCGTCAACCGCCAGATGGCCGTCGGGATACCGGAAGGTGAGCTGCCGCGCTTCCAGTTTGTGATGACTCATGATTACGCCTCTCCCGTGATCCCTGATCACGTCAAGCACCGGTCACACCGTGAAGGAGACAGTACCGGCCGCAGTCGCCGCCGCATTGAGAATCGTCCATGCACATCCCTGCCGCCGGTCATGCCCCGCCTGTCGCCAGCATGCCGAGGAAGGACGGCAGGTCAAGCAGGCGGGAGAGCATGAACCAAACGGACCAGACGGCAAGCCACATCCAGTCGGCGCGGCGCATCCGCTGGCCTGGAGGCAGCGGCACATGTCCCTCGTATCCCCGCAGCTTCATGGCCTGCCAGACCCGCTGCGCCCGGTCGAACGACCGCAGCAGCAATTGTCCTGCAAGCGAGCCCCAGGCGGATGGATGAACGCCCCGGTGCTGCGGCGCGCGCAGGCGATATGCAGTCAGCAGCCTGCCCGCCTCCCCTGCAAGCACCGTCAGGAAACGATAGGTCAGCGCGATCTGCAGCACCATGACCGCCGGCATGCCTAGACGCCTCATTCCGGCCAGGATCCGTTCCATGCCGGTGGTTGCGACGAGTTGGAGCGCAACCAAGACACCAAGTGTCGTCCGGATGGCCAGGGAGGCGAAGGTGAGCCATCCCGTGGAGACGGTCGCACCGAACAGGTCGACGCGCGCCCGCTCGAACAGGGGACTGAACAGGCCGATGCCCACAATCAGCGGCTCGACGGCGAGGACGCGCAGCAGCAGGGGCTTCCAGGGAATATCGGCGAGAGAGGCGACCAGCACGGGGTACAGAATGAACGGCAGAAGACGGCCCACCTCGTGCCTGCCATGGGACAGCAGCGCAATCAGAAAGACCGCCGTCGTCAGCATCTTCGCCACCGGATGCAGCCGATGGACAGGGGAGGTTTTTCGCGACAGGGATTCCATGCGGTGCATGTCGCGGACCGCCTGTGCCACTTCAGGCATTGCCTCCCCGCTTTCCGATCCGCTTGGCCAGGATGCCCGCCAGTATGGCCAACAACAGTGTCAGCCCGCCACCGACAATACCGGAAACCGAAGTGCCGGCCATGGCGGCCGAGCCCTCCGCACCGGAAAAGCCGTAATCCCTCAGGAGAGCGGTCTTTTCCTGCAAACCCGCCAGAAACTCATGAACAGCGCCATCCGCCTCAAGCTCCGGCGAACCGGCAATGCCCGTGATGGACCATTCCAGCCCATCGGGATATGCGGAGGCGAACAGCGAGAGCACGCCCCCGACCACGAGTGCCGCGACGCCGAGCCCCACGAGGATTCTGCGCAGGGAGACGTTCTTCGGCAGTTTTCCGGCTTCTACCGCCAGGAGCTCCGGTCGCGCCTGATGCACAAAGGATAGCACGGCCGCGGTGATCAGACCCTCGACAACGCCGATGGCGAGATGAATGGGCTGCATCAGCAGCATGAATGCGCCGATTGGCAGTTCCGTGCGCCCGGAGGCGAAGGTTTCCAGCACGACAGAGAAAGCGCCGAGCTGCAGGGCCGTGACAACCGAAAGCACAGATCCCCAGACGATGCGCGCCTTGCCCGGCTTACTGCCCAGGATGCGCCGCCAGACCAGCGGATAAGCGACAAAGCAGGTCCATGCGCCCATGTTGAATAGATTGCAGCCATACGAGAGCAAACCGCCATCTCCAAAAAACAGGGCCTGAACCAGCAGCACGGCAGCCATCGTCAGAAAACCGCCGACAGGTCCGAGCAGGGCCGCCAGCAGCATGCCGCCCCCGATGTGCCCGCTCGACCCGGTGCCGGGAATGGTGAAATTGATCATCTGGGCGGAAAAGACGAACGCCCCCAGGACGCCCATCAGGGGAATGCGTGTATCATCAGGGTTCCGGGACAGATTCCTTGCGGATGCGCCGATCAATCCGGCGGAAACCGCCAGCATCGAACCTCCGACCAAGGGGGAGACAAGGGCGTCTGCCATGTGCATATGCAATCCTCCGCATCAAAAAGCGCATGTCTTTCCCGCGGGTGCGCGGGAACACGGGTTAGCGGCCCGAACCGTCATCGGATGCCGACGGGGCGGTCGCGGCATGCGGATCTTCATGATCCGGATTGTTCTTGGGCAGGGAACAGGGAAAGGAACGGCGGACCCTTCATGGATCCATGTCGCCCTCTAGAATACCACCCCGGCTTGGCAACGTCAAACCGGAAGGAGGCTCCCGTTGGCGCATCCTTGTCAGCCGCAGGCCCGCGTTGGCGCATCCTTGTCAGCCGCACGCCCGCGTTGGCGCATCCTTGTCAGCCGCAGGCCCGCGTTGGCGCATTCTTGTCAGCCGCAGGCCCGCGTTGGCGCATCCTTGTCAGCCGCAGGCCCGCGTTGGCGCATTCTTGTCAGCCGCAGGCCCGCGTGCCCGCATCCTCGGCTGTTTCCAGGCGTTCGAAGAGACGACGGAAGGCCGGCAGCCGCCAGCCGGCGCGTGTCCGGACCGGAGTCCAGCCGGCATCCAGTCCCAGCCATCCAAGAACCTCCTCCGTGCTCTCGGGCAGAAACGGATTGGCCAGGCGGCAGCCGTTGGCAATCAGATACAGGCAGTCCGCGAGGGTCGCGCGGCAGGCCTCCGGATCCGCCATCCGCGTCTCCCATGGCTTCCCCGCATCGAAATGCCGGTTCCCGAGCCGGAAGATGGAGAAGACCGTTTCGAGCGCGCGCTTGAACTCGCCGGCACGCACATCCTCCCCCACCAGCCGGTAGGCATCCGTCACCGCCTGCTCCAGCCAGGGCGAGGGGGCGCCTGCCGGCACGACGCCGCCAAGATATTTCTCCACAAACGTCAGGCACCGGTTGGCGAGGTTGGCATAGATGCCGATCATTTCCGCATTGTGGCGCTGGATGAAATCACGGCGCGAAAAGTCGGCATCGCGCTTCTCGGGACCGTTGGCCAGCAGGAAAAAGCGGATGGAATCGACCGGCGCCTCGCCGGCCAGCTCCAGCGCGTCGATCGACCAGTTGCCGGAGGTCGAGATCTTCCGGCCTTCGAGCGTGAGGTACTCGCTCGACACGATCTGGTCCGGCAGCCGCCACCCGGCCTCATCCCCGTTCTCCGCCAGCAGCAGGCCGGGAAGGATGACGGTGTGGAATGGAATGTTGTCCTTGCCGTGGACGAAGATCCGGAACGCTTCGTTCCAAAAATCGCGGAACCCGATGCCCTGCGAGGCACACCACGCCGCACAGCCCGACAGGTAGCCAAGCACATTCTCCGCCCAGATGTAGATCCGCTTCTGATCATAATCCGCACGCGGCACCGGGATGCCCCAATCGAGATCGCGTGTGATCGCCCGGTCGCGCAGGCCTTCCCGCAGATAGCGGGCGGTGGTCTCGTGCGCGTTCCTTCGCCACTGGGGGTGTGCGTCGAGCCACGCCTCCAGGTGCCTCTGGAAATGCGACAGCAGCAGGAACAGCTGCTTCGATTCCCGGGGTTCAGGGGTGGCGCCGCACAGGGCGCAGACCGGCTCGAGCAGCGTCTCCGGATCGGTGACGGCGCCACAGGCCTCGCACTGGTCGCCGCGGGCGGGTGTGCCGCATGCGGGGCATCGGCCTGTCACATAGCGGTCAGCCAGGAAACGGTCGCAGTGCGCGCACCAGGCCTGCCGGACGGTACGCTCCTCGACGTGCGCCCCTTCATACAGCGACCGGTGGAACGACTGGACAAACGCCTTGTGCCCCTCGTCGGACGTCTTGCCGTAGCTGTCGTAGCTGAAACGGTATTTCCGGAATGTCGCCACGAACATCTCGTGCCAGTAGTCGCTGATTTCCGCCGGGGGGCGCCCTTCCTGCCGGGCCCTGATGGAGACCGGCGTTCCGTGGCAGTCGCTGCCCGAAACATAGCAGACCCGGTTGCCCGTCGCGCGGTACCAGCGCGCCAGGACGTCCCCCGGCAGCAGCGCCGCGATGTGTCCGATGTGGAGTGCTCCGTTGGCATAAGGCCATGCGCCTCCGATCAGAATGTCCATGATGTGTGCCTCCCTTTCTCCTCTTCGCCGGCCCGTCGCGTTCATGCACGGCTGCGCGCCGCGGGTCGGTCGGTTGTGGACGGGAGCCATGCAGCAAAAAAGCCCCCGTTCCCGAAAACATCCGTTTCCGGGGACGAGAGCCGTGCTTCGCGTTACCACCCCAATTCGCCCATGCCTCGCGGCATGAACCTCACCAGGTACTCGCGCTTTCACGCTTCATACCCTGCCGCGCTCACGGGCGGCACCCGTCGCAGCCTTCGGGATAACCCGTCGGTGCGCGGCTCCGGAACCATTTTCCGTTCGAAGCGCGCCTGCCCTTTTTCACCAACCGGGCTCTCTGTGCGGGCGATATCGGACGTACTCTTTCCTTCATTGCCTTTTCACGGAACCACAGGTTCCGCTTTTTTCTGATTGTAATCCACATTCCCGCCACAGTCAAGCCGGATCGGCATGCATTACGGCGAGGACCTCCAGCGTACCTGCCGCCAAGCGGAGCCACGCAGCTGCGCAAGGCATCCGCCCAGCACCTCGGCGCCGATCCGTGCGCCTTCCGGTCCCAGGGCGGCGAAACTGACCCGGGCATGGCGCCGTTCGCGCCATGGGGCCGGCAGTGTGGCGCGCAATCCGTCATCGAGGAAAAGCGTGTCCGGCACGATGCGCACCCCCTGTGCGCCGCAAAGCCGGTACAACGCCTCGGGATCAGCCCATTCGGGCAATGCCAGCCAGTAGGACAGCCCGCCCTCGACCGGCGACACCGGCACCTCCGCCGGCAGACTAGCCGCCAGATGCGTGGCCAGCTCGCGGCTGCGCGTCCCCTGCGCCATGCGCATCCGGTCAAGGTGACGGTCCCAGCCGCCGGAGCGGCAGAACTCATGGAATCCCTGCTGCAGAAGCCCCGACGTGAAGATGTCCGTGGTGTGCTTGGCCAGCGCCAGACGGGCGGAACGCGCCTGCGGCACCACCATGTGGGCGACCCGAAGCCCCGGCATCAGCAGCTTCGAATGGCTCTTGACGAGGATGACGCGGTCCGAATCGTCGAACGCCTTCATTGGCGGCGGCACCTGTCCGTCAAACCGGAGTTCCCGGAGATAGTCGTCCTCCACGATGTGCGCGCCGAAGGCATCCGCGATGCGAACCAGCTCCTTGAGCCGCTCCGGCGGGTATACCGCTCCGGTCGGATTCTGATGGAACGGGATGACGTACAACAGGCGCGGCCGGAACCGGCGCATCATGTCGCGCACCTGGTCCGGATCCATGCCGTCCGGGCCGACGGGCACGCCCACCACACGCGCGCCACGCGACCGGAAGACCGCCACGGCACCCGGGTAGGTCGGATATTCCACCAGCACCGTGTCTCCCGGAGACAGCATCGCCTTGGCGACGATGTCGAGCCCCTGCTGTGCGCCTGAAATGACCTGGATGCAGCCCGCGTCGGCTCGGACACCGTCCCGGCCCAGCGCCTCGGCCAACAGCGCCCGCAACGGCGGAAAGCCCATCGGCTCCTGGTAGTCGAACGCGTCGCGGAGGGAATGAGACAGAACATGCGTGAACGCATCGCGCACATCCGCCTGTGTCAGGGGATCGGGCTCGGGTGTGGAGGATGCCATGTTGACAAGCGGGGCCGCCGAGCCGGACCGGACGCCCCCCATCCATTCGATGTCCTCGAGCGAGTAGATCTCGTCCGCCAGATCCGGCACGTCGGCCACCTCGACCGCACGCACCCGTTCGGGCATGCGATACCCGCTTCCGGCGCGCGCGTCAAGCAGACCCATGCGCACCATCGTGCCGTACGCTGTCGCGACCGTGCCGGGATTGATACCCAGATCAGCCGCGGCGGATCGGATGGAAGGAAGCCTCGTTCCCGGCGGCAGGCGGCCATCCGCGGCGGCAGCCAGCAGCAACTCCGCCAGCTGTGCATGCAGCGGTTTCTTCCCGTGATGCGTCAAACGGATCTCGAGTCCCTCCGGCCAGATCATACGTTGTCCGCGTTCTCGAAGAACAGCGGCAGCGGAAACCACGAGGCGGTCAGGACGCGCTCCGCAGGCCCGAAGCCATCCGCCCCCACCATGCAGCGCTTCTCCAGGGCGCCTGCGGTGACCGCACCCAGGGGGCTGAACAGGAAGGCAAGCGCATCGGCATAGGACATGGCGAGGTTGGCAGGGCTGTCGGTCGCTTCGACCCGCACGGTACCGCCGCACACCTCGATCCGGAAGGGGGCATGCCCCTCCACCGCCAGCACGAGCTGTCCTTCGGCAAGGTGCTGCCAGGTGCCCTTGAGCTTGAGGAAGGCCTGTACGGTGCGGGGAAAATGGTATACCGCCATGTTGTCGGCCGGCTCCACGGTCATGAACTCGGCGATGCGCGCCAGCCGGTCGATTTTGCCCTGTTCAAATGGCGGCAGCTCCACGACCGTCTTCTCGATGTCGCGTCCGGTAAGCCAGTCTGCCAGAAGCACGGCGGCGTCGCATCCGTCGCCCGTCACGATTTCATTGATTTCCCCGCCATCCTTGGAGGCAACCAGGTAACCGACCAGGTTCCCCTGCGCTTCGATTCCCCAGGCACCGCAATACCAGGAGCGCAGGATGTCGAGGAACCGCTCCGGTTCCCGGACGGCGTGCGCAGGCCGTGCGTTGAACCACGCAAGGCACCTCTCGAGTGCGGCATCCCCCTCCTCGAGAAGCCGGAAGGTGTGGGCGGGGCGGTAATCGCGCCCGAACGCGTGACGGATGTTCGTGCGGTTGACGCTCAGCTTCACCATCTGCCCGCAGCGGTCATAGCCAAAATACTGGTAGCGCTGCCGTTGTCCGCCCAGACAGCCGAAATCGGCGCCGGCGGCACGGATTCCCTCATGCGCGAGGTTCATCAGCGCCTTCATGTATCCGCAGCTGCGGCGATAGGGGTGCACGCTGACCGTTCCGATGCCGTAAGCAAGCAGATCCTCGCTCGCCACACGCATCGGCAGCGGGAATGCGCCGACGACGGCGCGGATGCGCCCGTCCTCGCGCGCCACGACATGATGCGGGGCCGTTCCGTATGCGGGCTTGTACAGCTTGGGCAGCAGGGACGGAAAGTCGGTGCGCCCGCCTGCGTGTGAAAAGACATAGTTCGCAAGATCCACCAGTTCCTCGAAGTCCGCAGGCGTCGCCCGTTCAAAAACCGTTGCCATGATTCCTCCTTGGGGTCCGCCCCGCGGCCCCTTCCCGCCGGTGTCTCCAGGCGCCTATCAGCGTCCGGATCCGGGTATGTCCCACTGCCGGTTGCGGACCGCGGCTATGAAATCGCCGATCGACCCGATCGCATGGTGAAACCGCATGCCCCCGCCGAACAGCCGGTCGTCGTCGTGGGTGTCCGAACCGGCGGTCATGAGCAGCTTGTGCCGAAGGGCAAATGCATGTGCCTGCCTGTCGGTATCCGGATCGCTGTGACTGGCGTTCTCGATCTCCACCGCGTCCACCCCCTCGGGATACAGGCGGATCTCACTGATGTAGAACGCAGTCCGGAAGGGATGCGCATGGGCAATGAAACCTCCGGCCCGATGGATCTCCGAGAAGAAGGTGGCGGGCTCCCATGCGTCCATGCCGGGATGGGCAAGCAGAAAGCCGCGATCAATGCCATAGGTCAGGAAATCGGTGCCGCGAAAGGAAAACTCCAGTCCGAACAACACCCGCAGGCCGATGCGCTCTCCCTCGATCCTGGCGTGTTCATAGCCGGCGCAGAATCGCGCCACGCGCTCCTCCCATGGCAGATCTCCGGGCACCGCGCAGTTGCCGTTGAAAAAGTGGTCTGTGACAATGATGCCCTCGTACCCGGCCGCAAGGTGTGCCCTTGCCATCTCGGCGCCCGTGGAATGGGCGCAGGCGCTGCCCTCGCTGGTATGGAGATGTGTTTCCCATTTATGGCTGCCGTGCATGCGCATCTCCTCCCCGGCACCCGGTCGGCGCCATACGCGCCGTTGGCCCGGTCACCGCCTGTCGTTCCTTCACAGAATCCTCATAAGGGACAGGGCCAGAATCACCAGGGCCAGGCCGAACCGGTAATAGGCGAAGCCGCGCATCGGCTTCGTTTGCAGGAAACGCACGAAACGGCCGACCACGAACAGGGCGACCAGGAACGCCGTGACAAAACCCAATCCCAACGCCACCCATTCCATGCCGGTCAAAACCATGTCCGTCTTCAGCAGCGAGTAGCCGCTGGCGACGACCATGGTCGGCAACGCGAGGAAGAAGGAGAACTCGGCGGCCGCAACGGTGCCAAGCCCTGCGGCCCAGCCGCCGATGATCGTGGCGGCGGAGCGGGAGAACCCCGGCCACAGGGCTATGCACTGGAACAGGCCGATGAGGACCGCCTGCCGAAGGCGCACGTCCATGGCATTTTCGAGGCCCTTCCGATTGCGGAAGCGGTTTTCGGCCACGACCATCAGGATACCGCCCACCAGCAGGGCTCCCGCTACCGGGAGCGGCGCCATGAGCCGTTCCTCGACGACATCATGGAACAGGAACGCCACCAGGCCGAAGGGCACGAAACCCACGCAGACGGCCAGCCAAAAGCGGAAGCCCGCTTCCCCGGGCTTGAGATGGCGCAACGAATCGAGGATTTTCTTCCGGTACAGCACCACGATGGCCAGGATGGCCCCCAGCTGGATGACGATTTCGAACATCCTGGCGAACTCGCCGGTGAATCCGATGAAATGCCCTGCCAGGATCATGTGACCGGTCGAGGAGATCGGCAGGAACTCCGTGATGCCCTCCACCACGGCAATGACCAGGGATTTGAGTATCAATGCCAGACTGCCTTCCATGATGCTCCCTTCCGATGTGGCCCGGTCCGCGCAGGGTGCCATACCGTGCAGACCGGCGAACTGACCATGCGGGCCGGCATGTGGCAGCATCGCGATGCCACCCGGCGACCTTTCCGCCGCAAGAACAAGTGTACCGTTTCCAGCAGGATTTGTCAGTCGCTTTCGGGTAGATGACCAATTTGTCACCTACTGTATCTTCCGATCGGCGCCCTAGTCCCCCTTGTGTGGTGGCCCGCCATGCCGCCGGGGCTTGTCCCGGCCAACCAGGCTCGCGCGCTGGACGGCCCGCTCACCGAACCGGCTTCGCAGCCCGTCGATTGCGGCATCCAGCGCTTCATGCCGGGTAGCGGCATGACGGCTGTCAGCCGTGCCGTCAGCAGCCGGGGGGACGTCGGCCGGCTTTGGGACAGCAGGCTTTCGTAGGGTCTCCGGATTTCCGCCAGGCAGATCAAAAAGGGAGATCTGGCCCGAATCGGCCTCGAAACCGCTCAGGGAAATGCCCAGCAGGCGGACGGGATGCCGTGGGTCCCAGTTGCGGGCGAGCAGTTCCAGCCCTGCCTCGAGGATGCGGTCCGTGTCGTGTGTCGCCGTTATGGCGACCTGTCGTGTCACGGTCGTGAAATCCGCATGCTTGATCGTGATCTGGACCACGCGGCCTTTCTTGCCATGCTGACGGGCGGCGGCCGCAATCGCCTCGCCCAGCTGGATCAGGACGGGTCGCGCCTCCTCCAGGGAAACAAGGTCGTGCGGCAGGGTCGTGGATCGGCCGATCGACTTCATCTCGTCCTCGCCATGGACGCGGACCGGTTCCTCATCCTGGCCGTTTGCATGCAGCCAGATGTCGTATCCGCCCTTGCCGAGCAGGCGAGTCAGCACCGCCGGGTCCGTTTGCGCGACGTCGCCGATGGTGCGCATGCCGTAGCGCGCGAGCCGCTCGGCGCTCTTCTTCCCCACACCAAGCAGTTCTCCGGCCGGCAGGGGCCACATTTTCACCGGCACGTCCTCGGGCCACAGTTCCGTGATGCCCATGGGCTTTTTCATGTCGGAGGCCATTTTCGCGAGATACTTGTTCTCCGCGATGCCGATCGAGCACCACAGGCCCAACTCGTCGCGGATACCCGCCATGATGGATTCCGCTGCGGTGCGAGGAGGTCCGGACAAGCCCTCGCAACCGGTCATGTCGAGCCAGGCCTCGTCGATGCTGTTGGGCTCGACCAGCGGGGTGTAGCGGCCAAACAGGGTCATGACCTCTTCGGACTTGGCCACATAGAAGTCATGGTCCGGTGGCAGCAGCACCAGGCCGGGACACAACCGCCTCGCCTCGTGGAGCACCATGGTGGTGCGGACCCCGAACCGGCGCGCCTCGTAGTTGGCCGCGAGAATGATGCCGGACCTGTAGGCCGGATCCCCCGCCACGGCGGCAGGAACGCCAGCGAGCTCCGGTCGGCGGGTGGTCTCGCACGAGATGAAGAAGGCGTTCATGTCGACGAGGAAGATGACGCGTTTCATGTGGCATGCCTTTCCAAGAGTCGGTCATGCGAGTTCGCTCGCTTCTCGGAGCCGTTTGGCGCGTGAACCCGGAAGTTGGGCGGTTCGCCGATTTGATTGTCTCATGGCTGACGGTCGGGCGTCTATGCGGATGCCGCAAAAACAGAAACAGACCGGCAGACAATCAGTCTGCCGGTCCGCAGCGCTGTTGAACGGGAAGGGTCTTACGCCTTGAGGCGGGCTTCCAGGGCGGCGAGCTGGTTGGAGAGCTCCGTGGGCAGCTTCTCGCCGTAGGTGGCGTAGTGGGCCTTGACGGACTCCACTTCGGCCAGCCACTTGTCGGCCTCGATCTTGAGCAGCTCGTGCATGTCGGCATCGGACACGGAGGACAGACCGGTGCGGTCGATGGCGTCCTCGGTGGGCATGAAGCCGATCTGGGTCTTGACCGCCTTCGCCTTGCCTTCAACGCGCTCGAAGACCCACTTGAGGACGCGGCTGTTCTCGCCGAAGCCGGGCCACAGCCAGCGGCCGGAGTCGTCCTTGCGGAACCAGTTGACGTAGAAGATCTTGGGCAGCTTGTCGGCGTCGGTCATGCCGCCGATGTCGAGCCAGTGCTGGAGGTAGTCGCACACATGGTAGCCGATGAAGGGCAGCATGGCGAAGGGATCGCGGCGAACCTGGCCGATCTTGTCGGAGATGGCGGCGGCGGTGAGCTCGGAACCCATGATGGAGCCCATGAACACACCGTGGTTCCAGTCGAAGGATTCATGCACGAGCGGGATGGTGCTGGGGCGACGGCCGCCGATGAGGATGGCGGAAATCGGCACGCCGGCGGGATCCTCCCACTCGGAGGCGATGACGGGGCACTGGGCTGCCGGTGCGGTGAAGCGTGCGTTGGCGTGCGCTGCCACCTCCTTGGTGCCCTTCTGCCAGTCGTTGCCCTTCCAGTCGACGAGGTGGTCGGGGGCTTCGTAGCCGATGCCTTCCCACCAGATGTCGCCGTCGTCGGTGAGGCCGACGTTCGTGAAGATGGTGTTCTTCTCGATGGAGCGCATCGCGTTGGGGTTGGAGTCCATGGAGGTGCCGGGTGCCACGCCGAAGAAGCCCGCTTCCGGGTTGATGGCGTACAGACGGCCGTCCTTGCCGAACTTCATCCATGCGATGTCGTCGCCGATGGTCTCGACCGTCCAGCCTTCGATGGTCGGAACCAGCATGGCCAGGTTGGTCTTGCCGCAGGCGGACGGGAACGCGGCGGCGACGTACTTGACGACGCCTTCGGGATTGGTGAGCTTGAGGATGAGCATGTGCTCGGCCATCCAGCCCTCATCGCGGGCCTGGACGGACGCGATGCGCAGCGCGAAGCACTTCTTGCCCAGCAGGGCGTTGCCGCCGTAGCCGGAGCCGTAGGACCAGATGGTGCGCTCTTCGGGGAAGTGGGAGATGTACTTCTTTTCGATGGGTGCGCACGGCCAGGTGGAATCCTGCTGGCCGGGCTCCAGCGGCGCGCCGATGGAGTGCAGGCAGGGCACGAACTCGCCGTCGCCGAGGGTCTCGAGGACCTTCTGGCCCATGCGGGTCATGATGCGCATGTTGACGACAACGTACGCGCTGTCGGAGATTTCGACGCCGATCTTGGAGATGGGGGAACCGATGGGGCCCATGGAGAAGGGGATGACGTACATCGTACGGCCCTTCATGCAGCCCTTGTACAGGCCCTTCATGGTTTCCTTCAGCTCGGCCGGGTCGATCCAGTTGTTGGTCGGACCGGCGTCTTCCTGGCTCCTGGAAGCGATGTAGGTGCGGTTTTCCACGCGGGCGACGTCGGAGGCGTCGCTGCGGAACAGATAGCAGCCGGGGCGCTTCTCGGGATTCAGGGGCGTCGCCATGCCGGCGTCCACCATTTCCTTGAGGAGGCGGTCGTTCTCTTCCTGGGAGCCGTCGCACCAGTGAATCTGGTCCGGCTGGCACATGGCGGCGATTTCTTCCACCCAGGCCAGCAACTTCTTGTTCGTTGTCATGTCTTTGCTCCTTCCAACGCTTTTTTCAAACAGCTGTCCTTCCCATTGCGGTCATAAGCTGCCAGGACCGGCTTGTCGGGAAGCGCTCGCTGTCCGAAACCCGCCGAAATCCCATTGAAATGCTATCACATCCTTGTGAATTCTTCAACAATATTCGGCTCACGGAGCAATGTATACATGAGAAATATGCAGGATTGACTTTCATTTCCTGCATCGCGTTGCGACGCAGCACCTCATCCGTCCGGAAGCCGCGACCCGTCCCCATTCCGGTGCCACGCGAGGCCGTCCCGCACCACGCGCATGCCCGATCAGGCCGGATGTGTCCCGGCCATTGCCCATCGCCTCCCCCGTGATAAAATGAGGCCAGGGCGAACACGGCACAATCGGTCGTCCGGTATGGCGATCTCGCGCCGAAGCGCCCTCGGAACGGCCGATACGGGGCTGCGTCCATGTCGGCTCGGCTGCACCCGGCTGCCGGTTGAGCCGGAGATTCGCATGGCTGCCCGATTGCAGCAGAAGAGGAGTATGCACTTGCAGATCATCGATGCACATATCCACTTTTCCAATATCCGCGTATTCAAGGAGACGGCACAAGCCATCTCCCATGTCGATTACTCGGGAGAAGGCTTCCGGACCGAGTGCAAAAAGAGCGGCGTGGTCGCGGGCATCGCGATGGGGCTTGCCGAAACCGCTCCGGGCGGATTCCCCGACACCGCCGCCCGCACGCCCATGGAAGCCGACCTGGAGGAGACGCTGCCGCCGGGTCTGTTCCTGTGCCCCGGCATCAACCCGTTCGACCTGTCAAGGCGCGGCGAAGCGGCGCTTGCGGCGCTCGCCGGTCTGCTCGACAGTCCACGGACGGTGGGGATCAAGCTGTACGCCGGATACTACCCCTTCTATGTGGATGATGCGGTCTATGAACCGGTTTATCGCCTGGCCGGCGAGCGTGGGCTGCCGATCGTCGTACACGGCGGGGTCACCTACTCTTCGCGGGGACTGTTGAAGTATGCCCATCCCCTGTCCTTCGACGAGGCGATTGTCCGGCATCCCGAGCTGACCTTCGTCATCTGCCACATGGGGGAACCCTGGGTCATGGATACGGCAGCGCTCATCTCCAAGAGTCCCAATGTCGTCGCCGACCTGTCCGGGCTGCTTGTGACGGATGCCGCCGCCATCTCGCGCAAGTCCGCAGACCCCGTGGAGACGTTGCGCTGGCGACAGCCCCTGCTGTTCGAGGAGCGGTACGACCGTTTCCTGTACGGCTCGGACTGGCCGCTGGCCCCGATGGAAGCCTACATCCCGTTCATCCGCCAGCTGATCCCGCAGGCCTGCCAGGCCGATGTCTTCTTCCGCAACGCGCTGCGCGTGTTCCCGCGGCTGGCATCCGTCATCTGAGGCCGCAAGCCGTTCGCGATGGTGCCCGAACCGGCACGGCCTGCCGCGGTCGCGCAAGACATGTGCCGGAACGCGTGTTGTGCATCCGGTTCACCGTGCCATCATGCCCACCGTGTGGTACGATGTTGCTGTGCGGCTTGCGCGCACCCGCGTCTGCGCACCTTCACACGGAAAGCGAGGGCTTCTGCATGCTACATGAACTGTCAAATCCGGATCTCCGCGTTCTGGTCAAGCCCGCGGGAGCGGAACTCACCAGCATCCGCGCCCGGCGGGACGACATCGAGTACCTGTGGCAGGGTGATCCCGCCTTCTGGCCGGGCCAGTCCTATGTCCTCTTCCCCATCGTCGGCGGATTGCCCGACGGCGGATACCGCTGGATGAATGAACCGTACCGCATGAAACCGCACGGTTTCGCGCGCAACGCGGATTTCGAACTGCTCGAGCAGACAAGGGACCGCCTGACGCTGCGCCTGTGTGACAACCAGGCCACACGGGTACAGTATCCGTTCCGTTTCGAGCTGCTCGTCACCTACGCGCTTGATGGCAACCGCCTGCTGCACGGCTTCACCGTGATCAACCGCAACGAGGGTGTCATGCCCTTTTCCATCGGCGGGCATCCCGGCTTCCGCTGCCCGCTGCTGCCCGGTGAGGCGATGGATGACTACAGCCTTGTGTTCGAGCACCCGGAGACACTGGATAGCCGCGTGAAGGCCGACGGCCTGCTGACGGGGAAGACGGTGCCGTTTCTGGATGGTTCACGCACGAAGCCGCTGACGCACGACCTGTTCCGCAACGGCGCCGCCATCCTGCGCGACATGAAGTCGAGCTGGCTCGAAATCCGCAACACGAAGAATCCGCATGTCATCCGCGTCGATTTTGCAGGGTTTCCCGACCTCGGCATCTGGTCCTCGGCAAACAATGGGCCGTTTGTCTGCATCGAGCCCTGGTTCGGCTTCGACTCCACGCATGGCGACGCGCCCGACTTCGAGCGGAAGGCGGGCCTGCTTCACCTGGCGCCCGGCAAGACCTTTTCGTGCGCGTACACAATGTCCTTCACGTGACGGACAGGCATGGGCCCGCCCCTGCATGCATCTACCGCCGCACGCGGGCGTCAGTCCGGCTGACCGGCCCCCTCGACACGGATCACGAGGCGCCCGTCCGCATGACTCACCGAAGCGGCATCCACCAACGCGCCTATACGGCGCAGCCTCTGTTCGGCATTGGCGACCGGCAGGACCTGGTAGTACCCTTCGATCTCCGGTCGCTTCGGGGAGTAAGCGGCTTCCTTGAGGGTGCCCAGGTCTGCGGGCACCTCCGTGCAGGGGGCATCAAGCTCCACCGTGAACCGGCCATTGAGGCACAGCACGCGTACGGTGATATCATCCATGGCGTGTCCATGCGCATATCCCACAAGCTCCTGGAGCACCCGCTCGGCCGTCTTGCGCACCCGTCTCATGTCGATCCCCTCCCATTCAGGCTCCGGCGCATGTCCGGGGCTTTTTCTCACCGGTTTTGATCGCCCATCCGTTCCCGAACCGCCTCCAGCACCGGAACCAGCACAGCGGCGATGAAACCGCCGGAAAAGCCGTTGTTGTACAGGTTAAGGCCTCCGTGCAGGTAGCCGATGTTCATCACCATCGACATATGCAGAAAACCGGCAAGCAGGCCGACAGGCCAGCCAAAGGCGCCGGCCATCGGCGCAAGCGTCGTGCCGAACAGGGCCGCAAGCAGCGATGCGGTGGCATGGGGGTCGAAGACATGCATCAATGCGGCCAGATAGACACCCACCAGAATCGGCAACGTGTTCATCAGGTGCTTGCCGAATGCCCCGAATCCGATGATTGTGAAGATGCCTCCCAGAATGGGGCCGTTGAGCTCTCCCCCGACAACAAGGGCATAGGTGGTCGCCAACAGCCCAAGCAGCCCCATGTTGACCATCGTCGTGCCGATACCCACGAGTTCGGGAAAGTCCGCGGCCAGCCTGCCGGACTGGCGCCACAACAGCCACAGGCGCCCCCAGTCCGCGCCGCCCGTCAACAAGCCGCCGATGATCAATGCAATTGACAGCAGGTACATGAACTCGGCCAACGGCAGGTTGAGCCCTTCCGAAACCACGAGCACCGGCGTGCTTTGGTACCCGAAGGCACGCAGCACACCCATGAAGAGCATGCCGATGATACCGCAGGTAAATCCGATGTTGTACAGGTTGTAACCCTGATGGAACTTCAGGAAGTGGCCGGCAAGCACAGGCAGCAGGAAACCGGCCACCATGCCGGCGAGGTTCCCCAGGGGGATGCCTGCCTGCGGCGGCAGGCCGAGTCCGAAGGATATCTGGCTGGTCAATGGACCAAGCGCCGTGCCGAACAGGGCATGCAGGATATAGCGTGAGAATGGCGCGCCGGTGAATCGGGCATACACCAGCACGCCCAGTGGCACCGCCCAGGAGTTGTACAGGTTCTTGCCGAAAAAGGAAAACCCGCACAGCGTCAGCAACGCGGCAATGACCGGCCCCGAGATCGCAATGCGGTTCATGCGCACGAGCAGCAGCCCGACCGCCAGCAGCAGGCCGCTGTTGAGGAAGGCTGCGCCGGGGCCGGCTACGGCCATGTAGTCCGTGATCAGGACGCCGGGCTCAACCAGAATGCGCCCCATGCCATGAAGGATTGTTGCCGGCGGCTCCAGGGCAAACGCAGTGACCGTGAGCAGCAGGCTGACCAGCATCAGCATGCCCGATCGCAACCGCTGGGTGCGGACGATTTCCAACAATTCCGGTTCAGCCGCCTTCCCGGGCGTTTCTCCTCCGATGCGCCATGATCCAAGCTTCATCCGCAGGACATCTCCTTGAGCAGCCGCTCGCGTGTCTGCCATACCGAGGCGGACAAATCCACGTAATACTTGTGCGGATTCTCGAACCGCAGCACGGCCTCCCACAGGGTGGCAACGCCATCGGCGCAATGCATGCGGATGTCCGCGAGATCCGGCGAATCGTACACACGCCGTCCCTTTTCAAAGATAGGAACCAGCAGGGGCTTCGCCTCGAAGTTGGCCAGCCGCTTGCGCTTCCAGGTGTACTCCGGGTCGAAGATCTCGTACGGGCTGTCCTCGGAAATCACCTCGTCATGCCCGGTCACAACGTCCGCCAGCGCCTTGCCGCTGACGCGGTCGAACAGGCGCCACACCTGCTTGAAGCCTGGTATGGTGATCTTGCCGACGTTCTCGCTGAGCTTGATCTTCGGCTCCATCACACCGTCGTGCTCCACTGCCGCCAGCTTGTAGACGCCGCCGAACACCGGTTCGGAACGCGAGGTGATGAGCCGTTCGCCGACACCGAAGAGATCGACGCACGCACCCTGCCGCAGCAGATCGCGGATGATGAATTCGTCGAGCGCGTTGGACGCCACGATGCGGCAATCCGGAAAGCCGGCCTCGTCGAGCATCCGGCGCGCCTCCTTCGACAGCCAGGCGATGTCCCCGCTGTCGATGCGGATGCCGGCCGGACGAAAACCGCGTGGCACGATTTCCTCCCGGAACACGCGGATGGCATTGGGTACCCCCGACTTGAGCACATTGTACGTATCCACCAGGAGGGTGCAGGCCGATGGGTAGGTCCGCGCGTACGCCCGGAAAGACGAGAGTTCGTCCGGGAACATCTGCATCCAGCTGTGCGCCATGGTCCCCAGGGCCGGGATGCCGTATTCCCGCTCCGCGATGGTGCAGGCCGTGCCGTGGCAGCCACCGATGTAGGAGGCGCGCGCACCGAGCATGGCGCCATCGTACCCCTGGGCCCGCCGGGACCCGAACTCCATGATGGCGCGCCCCTCCGCCGCCCGCACGATGCGGTTGGCCTTCGTTGCGATCAGGCTCTGGTGGTTGATCGACAGCAGCACCATCGTCTCGATGAACTGCGCCTCGATGACCGGACCGCGCACGACGACAATGGGCTCGTTGGGGAACACGGGCGTGCCTTCGGGGATCGCCCAGACGTCGCAATGGAAGCTGAAATGGCGCAGGTATGCCAAAAAATCCTCGCTGAACAGGTTCTTGCCCCGGAGAAAGGCGATGTCCTCCTCATCGAAATGCAGGTTCTCAAGGTACTCGACCAACTGCGCCAATCCTGCCGTGAGGGCGTAGCCGCCATCGGCGGGCACACGCCGGAAAAACATGTCAAACACGGCCGTGCGGTCCTGCATCTGCTCCGAGAGGTATCCGTTGGCCATCGTCAGTTCATAAAAGTCCGCGAGCATCGTCAGATTCATGCGTTCCATCCGGGTCTCCTGTTCCGCCAACGGCGTGGTGCCGCGACCCGCGGCCGACCTGCCGCCTTTGTCTTCATGGTAAACCGGCCAAGACGTTTCGGCAAGTGCGGCGTATGTTCATCAAAAGGCATGTACCCATCGGAAAGGACACCCGCCATGAACCAAACTGCTCAAAGCCATGTGATCCCCCGCCCCGCACCTGCTTCTTCCGCCGACGCCCACGCATCGGCGCTGTTCAGCCTCAATCTGGCGCAGACAATCGCGCTCGGATCCCGCCTGGCGCTGGCCAAGCCGCGTGCCGCCAAGACGCTGAAGCGCGTACTAGACGGCTTTGCCGCGCGCGACCTCATCCGAGCCGGCCTTGCGGATTCCGGGTTGACGGTGCCGCCGCTCATGATCGTCAGCCTCACCCGCCAATGCAACCTGTCCTGTGCGGGATGTTATGCCGGCACGGCATCGTGCGGCACCGGCAGGGAAATGGATGCGGCCGCATTCCGCTCCCTGCTTTCCGAGGCCGAGAACCTGGGCGTGACCACCGTCATGCTGGCCGGCGGCGAGCCGCTGCTGCGACGGGATCTGCTGGACGTCGCCGCCGAATGCAAAAGCACGCTGTTTGTGGTGTTCACGAATGGCACGCGTTGCGACGACTCCGCAGTCGGATTCTTCAGGAACAACCCGCACATCGTGCCCGTCCTCAGTCTGGAGGGGGATGAGGCCAAAACCGATGCAAGACGCGGCGAGGGCACCCATGCCGCCGTGATGCGGGCCATGCGGTCGCTCAAGACGGCAGGCTGCATATTCGGCGCATCCATCACGGTCACGATGGATAACCTCGGTGTCGCCATATCGGATGCGTTCCTGTCAGAGATGGCGGCACAGGGGACGGATGTGATTTTTCACGTGGAGTATGTGCCACAGCAGGAGGACGACCTGCCGCTGGCTCTTGACGCCCGCGCCAAGGCATACCTGTCCGGCCTGCAGGATCGTCTGATGCGGCGGCACCACATGCCCGTCATCGCTTTTCCGGGTGATGAAACCGCATACGGAGGCTGTCTTGCGGCAGGCCGCGGCTTCCTTCATGTCGGTGCCGACGGCAGCCTGACAGCATGCCCGTTTTCCGACGTGTCGGACACGAACGCCCTGGCCGCAGGATTGCGCGAGGCACTCAATTCGCCCCTGCTGCGCGCCATCCGCGAACACCACGGGGAGTTGTCGGAAACCAGGGGCGGCTGTGCGCTGGCAGGCAGGCGTGCCGATGTGGCGGCATGGCTTGCCGACGGCACCTGCGGGTAATCCGCTGGTTCAATCAGGCTTCGCGGTTTCCTCTCTCTCCTTGGCCATGAGGTACAGCTCCTCGACAGCCAGGGAGATCTTCGTGACTGCGGTTCTTGCGGTCCTGGGATACAGGTACCAGGTGTCCTCGAGTGTGGAAAGGTCGATGCAGTCGCCTTTCCCGAAATAGTTGTACTCGATGTGGCAGGCGTACATGCTGCGGGGTTCCTTGACGAGCTCGAAAGGCTTCCCGTCGAAGTTGCCCGTCATCCGGAAACCTTCGGCGTCGTGGATCAGATGTCCCGTTCCCAGGCGTATGTAGCCGCGGGCATTCGGCAGCCAGTCCACCGTCACGTCGTCCTCGAACCGGTAGGTGCCCGCGAGCAGCTGGTTTCTGACCTGCGCCCGCTCGAACCGGAACCATGCGGGTACGCTGGCATACTCCGTTTCGCCCGTTTCGGCTGACAACGCGCCGTACTCCGACAAGGCCCACTGCTTGCCACAGGCACCGCAACGCAGCCGGTGTCCCTGCGATTCCATCCGATTCTCGCACAGGCATGCCGGGCACTGGTACAGCACGTTGTGAAGACCCTCGGCACGGTCCGGCGCATCGATGCGGACGCGGTTCTCGCGCTGCCAGGCGTATTCATCGTACCGGAAGGCTTCCGACAATCGCCGGTTGATCTCCTCGACCGTCAGCGTTCGGGCCTGCTCCGCCGTAAACAGGCAGGTCAGTTCCGCATCGATGCGGTTGTTTCTTTTTTTCAGGTTCCAGACGGGTTGTTGCAGATGATTCCCGTGCATGAGCAGCAGCACGACCGGCACCTTCATCATGCGGATCATCTTGCCCAGGGAACCCGGCAGGGATGCCTGTGAGCCGTCCAAAGTATACCGGGCCTCCGGATAGAGTGCCAGAATGTCCTTCTGTTCATGGAGCACATGATGGATGTGGCGGACCAGCTGCATGTCGTTCGTGAACTTGCGCTTGCAGATGCCGCCAACCTGCCGAAGCAGCCACTCGCGGCCGATGAACCCGTCGATGGCCACCACATAGTTTGCCCGGTGCGGGAAGATGGCGGCCGTGGTCACCTTGAAGTCGATGAAGGCGTTGTGGTTGCAAAGCAGCAGGTACGGCGGCCGCAATCCCTCCATGCCGGAGCGTGAAATCCGAAGCCGGCGCTTCCAGACCGAAGGAAAACTGAGCAGCCAGGTCAGTGGCCGCAGATAGCCGCGCTGACGGACGGGCTTGCGTTGCATGTCGAACCGTTTGATTATCCCGGAAGCCTTCACGCCGCCTCTTTCCGACCTGCAGGAAGAAGTGGCTGCCGGAATGGTCCGGACTCCGCCGTTTGCCGCACAGGCCATGTACGATGGGCAAAGCGTACCAGAGGGTCCGATCCATGTCAATGGAAGGCACCGTATTCCGGGGAGAAGGATCTCAAGCCAACGCGTGCATTGCGTGGTTCCACGCATGCATGCCGCCATTGAGCACCTTCACGTTCGGGAAACCGGCCGCCATGAGGATCCGTGCCGCCGTGGCCGCGCGGGAGCCGGACCGGCAGACCGTGATGATCGTTTTGTCCCTGTGTGCCTCGAGGTCGCCCAGTCTTGCGTGAAGCTGGCCAATCGGGATGTTCAGCGCGCCGCCAATGACACTGTCGCGACCCTTGAGCTCCTCCGGCTCACGCACGTCGAGCAGCAGCCACGCCTCCCGGTGCGCCTTGGCGCCGGCCGCATGCCGGATGCCCTGCTGCAGCTCGTACATGCGCAGGAACACGGGTACCTCGATCAGAAGCACCGGCAGCGTGTTCACGTTCATCGCAAGGCTTCCCTGGATTTCACAGACCGGCAGGTCGGCGGGGATCCATGCCGCTTTCGGGTTGGTCGCGCAGGCCTTGTTGGCGGAGAGGACATCGTTCATCCAGTCTGCAGGCCCAAGCCGGAGGTCCTCGATGTACCGGATGAACTCATCGCGAGACCGTTGCCTGAGGTGCGGATTGGTGTGGCGCTGGTGTCCCAGCGTGGAGCACTTGTGTTCGTGATACTCATGCGCGGGACAGATCACCAGCGTCTCGGGCAGTTCGTGCAGCCGCTGCAGGCTGTCCCAGTGGCGCCCCGCATCGCCACCCGGCAGGTCGTCGCGACCGGCCCCCGCCCCATCGAGGAAGAGGAAATCCCCGGTGAACAGGTGGTGCCCCACCTTCAGGCAGATCGAATCCTCCGTGTGACCCGGCATGTGCATCACATGAATCTGAAGCCTGCCGATGCGTATGATGTCGCCATCGCGCACCAACTCGTTCACACAGCCGCAGGCGGCCTGCTCGTGCATGGCGTAGGCGCACTGCAGCGCATCCTTGAGGGCGGCGCAGGCGGAGATGTGATCGGCATGCGTGTGCGTGTCGATGGCATGGGTAAGGGTGAACTTCCTTTTCTTCAGCAGATCGAGGTATTCGTCGAAGTGATCGAGCACGGGGTCGACCAGGGCGGCGAACCCTTCTTCCTCGTCAGCAAGAAGATACGTCCTGCAGGCATGCTTGCCGAGGGATTCCATGACCATGGCGCGCTCCTTCCTGACCCAAGGGTGACCACGTCTCATCGTCTCCATTTTATCCCCCCCGCCGCAAGGTTCAAGGGGTAGCCGACGAGGTTTTTCGAAGAAAAAATCGTCGGCACCGGCCACATGCGATCACCCACGCCGACGAGGTTTTTCGAAGAAAAAATCGTCGGCTAGGCAAACAGCAGCAGGCTCAGCGCCATGGTCAGCATGCCGCCGACCAATCCGTACATCGACAGGTGATGCTCGCCGTACTCCTGGGCCGTCGGCAGCAGCTCGTCGAGTGAAATGAACACCATGATGCCCGCAACGGCGGCGAAGACGATGCCGAACAGCATGTCGCTCATGAAAGGCATCAGCACCAGCCAGCCGATGACCGCGCCCAGCGGCTCGGAAAACCCGGAGCCGACGGAGAACCAGAACGCCTTGCGCCGGCTGCCCGTGGCGCAGTAGACAGGGATGGAAACGGCGATGCCTTCGGGGATGTTGTGGATGGCGACGGCTGCGGCGATCACGATGCCCAGCCGGGGCTGCGACACCGCAGAAGTGAAGACGGCGAGCCCTTCGGGCAGGTTGTGGATGGTGACGGCGACCGCCACCATCATGCCGGTCCGCATCAGTTTGCGCACCTTGCCCTGCGGCAGCGCGCACTGGTTCAGCTCCTCGACGCGATGAATCTCGTGCGGATTCTCGAACGAAGGCACGACCCTGTCGATCAGGCCGATCAGCAGGATGCCGCCAAAGAATGCGGCCACCATCGTCCAATGTCCGGGTCCCTCCCCCATGCCCGCCACCAGATGGGATCGCGCTTCGGCAAGCACTTCCATGAACGACACATACAGCATGATGCCGGCGGAAAAACCAAGCACGACCGACAAGGCCTTCGTGTTCGTGCGTTTCATGAACAGGGCGGCAAGCCCCCCGATGCCGGTGGACAGGCCGGCCAGCAATGTCAGGCCGATGGCAAGCAGAATGTTGCCGGGAATCATCATGGGGAGAACCTCCAACGGTGCCAAAGGAATACCGGAAACCGGACGGCGCCGCCATACCCCTTCAAGGGTACGGCGGCGCCGCGCGGCTGTCAATCAATTCAATGCGTTGATGGCGGCAGATCCGTTTCGGGAGCGGCCCGCCATCCCGTCCGGATACCATGTGGGTGATGGCTTCCGGCTGCCTCACTCCGCCGGCCGCTCCTTCGCCTTGTCGGTCTCCCCCGCGTTCTTGTCCGCGGCCTCGCGGTCCAGGCGCATCTCCTCCACGGTCTTGGTCTTGAGGCGGGCCGCACCGGCATAGCCTTCCCGGACCGGGATCAGGGTGCCGGCCTTTCGACCTTCCTCCAGCCGTGCCTTCGCCGCCTCGATGGCCGCCCCGTACTGCGGCAGCCACTGCGCCTGCGCCACAAGCAGCTCGTCGACCATCTGCCAGATCTCGGGCGGATTGCAGACGGCGCCCACCAGCGGATCCATCATCATGGCCTGCCGCAGCAGCGTGTCGTCGCCCTCGACGCCGGCCTTCACGGCCATGCGCTGCACGGAGATCGAGGCGTTGCAGACGGCGGCGCAGCCCATCGGCAGATCGCCCACTTTCGGAATGCTGATGCCGTTGCGGTCCACGTACCCCGGCACCTCGACGATGGCGTCATCCGGCAGGTTGGTGATGCAGCCGCGGTTGACGACATTGAAATGTCCCCGGTACGTGCGGCCCGTCTCCAACCCCTCGATGATGTACGACCCATGCTCCTCGCTGCGCTTTTCCGCGGTGTACGGACGTGCCGGCTCCCGCATCCACTGCGGGAACTCGGTCTCGAACCAGTTGCGGCCCTCGGTGCAGACGCGCAAGTAGCCGCCCGTCTCGCCATTGATCCAGACGCCCAGATCGATCCACCGGCGGATCTCGTCGGGCCGCTTGCGGTACCAGGCCACGTATTCGCTCAGATGGCCGTTCGACTCGGTGCTGTAGTAGCCGAAGCGGCGCAGCATGTCGATGCGCACCTTTTCGGTCACGGAGAACTCGGGGTCCTTCTCGAATGCCTCGAGCAGGTCACCCGTGCGGTCGACGCCATCGGTCCTCACCTGGACATACCAGGTCTGATGGTTGATGCCGGCGCAGATGATGTCGACCTCCTTCTTCTCGCGCCCCAGCACCTTCGCGATCTGGTGGTGGCCGCCCTGCACGCCGTGGCACAGGCCCAGGGTGCGCACGCCGCCGTACTGGTTGAGCGCCCAGGTGACCATGGCGTTGGGATTGGCGTAGTTGAGCACGAGCACGTCCGGCGTGCACAGTTCCCGGATGTCGCGCGCGAAGTCGAGCATCACCGGAATGTCGCGCTGCCCGTACATGATGCCGCCGGCGCAAAGCGTGTCGCCGACGCACTGGTCGACACCGTATCGCAGCGGAATGTCCACGTCGAGGGCGAACGCCTCGAGGCCGCCGACGCGCACGCAAATGACGACATACTTCGCGCCCCTGAGCGCCTCGCGCCGGTCTGTCGTGGCGTGGATGCGGATGTCGAGCCCGTTCTCGATGATGTCGCGCTGGCACAGGTCGGTGACCATCTGCAGGTTGTGGGCGCTGATGTCGGTGAAGGAAACGTCGATGTGCCGGAATTCCGGCACGGTGAGCAGGTCGGACAGGAGCGTGCGGGTGAAGCCGACGCTGCCGGCACCGATGAACGCGATCTTGAAGGACATGGCGGGTACCTCCTTGCAGTTGGGCTGACCGGAATCGCATGATCTCCGGCCGACTGATCCACAGCAAGTATATGCGAATCGCTTTGAAGATGTGGACCGGATTCCATCCTAACGCAAGACGGGATGTCAGAAATCCTGACATCCCGTCCGAACAAGCCGCACATGGCGGCCGCCACTCATCCTGTCATGGCGCAAACCGTGTCCAGGAAGCCGCACGCCGGTATTCACCGGGACTCATGCCGGTTTCCTGCCGGAACACGCTTGTGAAGTGCTGCCGGCTGCCGAACCCCACATACCCGCACAGGTCCGCTGCCGGCAGATCGGTCGACAGCAGCAGCATCCTGGCCTGCTCCACCCGCACCCGGGTGAGGTACGTCACGATCGACACGCCCTGCGAGGCGCGGAACAGGCGCTGCAGATACGACGGGTGCACCGAGACGGCCGCCGCGATGTCCGCCACGCGCAGGTCGCGGTCGTACGCCTCGCGGATGAACCGGATCGCTCCGGCCACATACCGCTCGCCGGCAGCGGCCGAAAAGCGCCCCGCCTCGGCGCGTTGCCGCGCGATGCGGATCAGCAGCGCGGAGAACAGGTGCTGCACGAGGCAGTCGTCGCACGGCGTGCCATGGTCGAGTTCGATCACGAGGCCCTGCAGCAGGCCACCGACATCCAGCGTGTCCTTGAGGAACATGCGCGGCGGCGATTCGGCAAGCAGCGCCGCCAGCTCCGGGACGGCCGAAGCCTGTGCGGCCAGATCCGCGATCGGCATGCCGGCCGGCATCGCCTCGAGGCGGAACTCCACGTTCAACATGCGGCAGTCGCCGTCGGGGTCCGTCACCAGCGTGTGCGGCACATCCGCATCCACCCAGAGAAAGTCGCCGCGGCGCATCGTGCGGGTTTCCAACGACACCGGCCCCCCCGCTCCCTCACGGAGCCGGCGGTCGCCCGCCCCCATGCGGCAGGTGCCGGAAAGTACGTACATGATCTCCAGTCGGTCGTGCACCTGGGGCGCCTCCATGCGGAAATCGCGCCAGACGCGCAGATACCAGGCCTGTGCCACAGGCAGTCGTCCGTGTCCGGAAACCGGCCCGCCATTGGATGACAGACGCCCTTGCTCGGGCAACCGTCCGCTCCCGGCAGCCGTTTCCTCCTGTCGGTTCAGGGTGGCGGATGCAGTTGCCGCTGCGCCGGCAGCCCCCCCGCTCACGCGTCAACGCGGCGCAGGTGCCACAGCGCGCTGGCGAAGTCGCCGTGCCCGAACGGCACGTGCAGGCCGAACGCCATCAGACGGGCGCCGGAAAGCCGCACGGCCTCACCGGCCTGCTTCGTCCCCTCGTAGGCGGTCACCTCGTATGCCGCTTCCGGATCCAGTCCCATCAGGCGCAGGCGTTCCGGTTCCGGATTGGGACGGGCCAGCACCCGGAAGTGCAGCGCCAGCGCCTCGGACCGGTCGGGCATGACGAAGGACCAGGCGGCGGTGTTGCCTTCAAACGGACTGAGCAGCCGGTACAGGTCGCCCCGCGCGGGCAGATGGCCCCATTGCGTGTATTGCTCCGTCTGCAGCGCCACCTCCGCCTTGTCGGCCTCCGACAGGCCCTCGAGGTCGAGCTCGTAACCGAATGCGCCCGTCATGGCCGCATGCCCGCGGAATGAAATGGGCGTGACCCGACCGCACTGGTGGTTCGGCACGGCGGACACGTGCGCGCCCATCGCGGAGAACGGGTAGACCAGCGAGGTGCCGTACTGGATCTTCAGACGCTCCACCGCATCGGAGTCGTCGCTGGTCCAGATCTGGGGCATGTAGCACAGGATGCCGGGATCGAACCGGGCGCCGCCGCCGGAGCAGCCCTCGAACAGGATCTCCGGGAACCGCGCCGTCAGCGCTTCCATGACCCGATAGGTGCCCAGTGCGAACCGGTGCGCCGTCTCACGCTGGCGTTCCGCCGGCAGGGACAGCGTGCCGATTTCCGTCAGGCTGCGGTTGAAGTCCCACTTCACATACAGGAAGGGCGCCGAGGACAGGATGCCGGAAAGCGTTTCGATCAACCAATCCTGCACGTCGCGACGCGACAGGTCGAGTACGAGCTGCGTGCGCCCCTCGGTGCGGCGGCGGCCCGGCACATGCACGCACCAGTCCGGATGGGCGCGGTACAGGTCGCTGTCGGGCGAGATCATCTCCGGCTCGAACCAGATGCCGAAGCCGACGCCGGTCTCGTTGACCCGGCGGACCAGCTGAGGCAAACCGTCCGGCAGCTTCTCCGTGTTGACGAACCAATCGCCCAGTGACGAATGGTCGTCGTTGCGCCGGCCGAACCAGCCGTCGTCCATGACCAGCAGGTCAATGCCGAGGGCCTTGGCCTGGCGGGCCAGCCGCAGCAGCTTCTCCTCGGTGAAGTCGAAGTAGGTCGCCTCCCAGTTGTTCACCAGCACGGGGCGCTTCCGGTCATGCCAGACGCCGCGGTTCAGGCGGTCTCGGTACAGGCGGTGGTACCGGCGCGACATGCCGCCGAGTCCCTCTGCGGAATGCACCAGTACGGCCTCCGGTGTCTGGAAGGCTTCCCCGGGCTCCAGGCGCCAGGCGAAATCGAAATGCGGCAAACCGATGAGCGCGCGCGTCGAGCCGTAACTGCCGCCCTCGACCGCCGCCGTGAAGGAACCGCTGTACACCAGGCTGAAACCGTAGGCATCGCCCGTGTGCTCGGTCACATCGGGCGACAGGATGGCGACAAACGGATTGAGCTCATGGCTGGAATGACCGCGCCGACTTTCCACCAGCTGCGCGCCATGCCGCACGCGGAACCGCTCGATGTGCCGCTCGCGTGCCCAGGATCCGGGCAGCTGCAGCATGTCCCAGGCGCCGTCCGGAAAATCGAGTGCGGCCGAGGAGACGCCGGTCAGCACGACCGGATCCCCGGATCCGTTGCGGACGCGCACGGCGCGCACGATCGCATCCGTATCCGGAAACACGCTGTAGAAGAGTGTCACGACCAATCCCTTGGCCGGTTCCCGCAGATCGATCTGCAGCGTTTCGACGCCGTCCCCCTCCTCTGCCCGCACCGCGGGCAGACCATCGGGCATCGGCTTCCCCTTTGTCAGACGATGTCCCGCATACACCAGCTCGCAGGCCGAGCTGCCGTCGGCAAAGCGCGCCTGCATGGCCGGGAACCGCATGTCGCCGGTGCCGTACACCGGATACTCGAGCGGAATGCCGTCCGTCGTCAGCGGCTTGGCCGGATCGGGGGTCGCGGAGAAGGACGCGCGGCCCTCAATGCGCAGCATGCCGGCAAGATCCTCCGGCCGATCGGTCAGTGCGCCGCCCCAGTGCAGGTGGCACAGGTATCCGTCACGCACGGCCATCACATAGCTCGCATGCGCCGTACGCAGGTGAAATGTCGGTCCGGGATCGGTGATCTGAATGCTCATCGGTATCTCCTTCCAGAGGTGCCATGCATGTTTGTTTCCTTGATCAACTGCGGCCCTGCGCGGCTGACACGAACACCATGAATTGTCGCGTCGGTGGCGGATCGCCCCGGCCACACCGTCATCATTGTACCGCTGCAAGCCGCCGCACTCCATGGTGAAGAAGCGGGGAACATGTCTTTTTGTCGGAATCGGGGTCCCGAAGCAGGAGGAACAGGAAAGCCGGCCACCCCGCCGGCAGCTATGACCGAAAGGTGGCCGGTCCGATGTCTCATCATACAGAACCTGGAGGATGCGTTTCAATCCGGGATGCCGTCGCCGTTGATGTCGACTCCGCCATTCGCATCCTGGTCGGCCACGCCGAACAGCTCCTTGCCGCGGATGTTGAGCTTCGACCGCTCCTGCTCGACGAGCCGGCTGATGAGATCCCGCACTTCCCTCGGTTTCTTGATGTGGACAAGCTTGAGCTCGGAATTGGTTTTGTCAGCTGTGAACAGCGTGATGGTGCCGACGCCGACCAGCTTCTCGCCAAAGGACCGTGCCAGCTGCACATCGAGGATGCGGTAGACCAGCAGCTCCTCCTCGACTGTGTTGAGCAGGCCTTTCGAGTAGAAGAGGCGATTCTCGCGGATGCTGTATTTCGTGAAGGTGATGGGCAGTCCCAGAATGCGCTTGCGGTCCTTCCAGAGAAGCGTCGGGTCCTTTTGTTTGGCCATGCCTTCCTCCTCCTGCTCAAACGGTCTCGATGCCGGGGGCGACGCGCGCACCGCAATCATCGGCCGATGCATGAACACCCTACTGCTGGGCCGACGCCCATGAAAGGTCGAGCCAGAACGTGCCTTCCCGTTCCATCACCGGCACTGTCTGCCGATCCTCAGCCGTCTCACCAAGAGAAACGGTGACCGACCAGGGAATGCCGTCCGCACCGGCCTGACCCGCATTCGCGGAGATCATCGTGATGCGTTTGCGCCAACCGGCACCGTACCGCGCGGTGAGGGCCGAATTGGCTTGCGCCAGGTAATCCGCCAGTTCCGCGTCGCTCATGGCCGCCTCGAAATCCTGCCGGTCGGCTTCATCGAGCAGGCCACGCAACTCGGCGGGATCCTCGTTGGCGACCGCATCGAAGAAACCGTCCGCCACCTTCATGGCAGAACCCCCGACACCGCCGCAGCCAGCCAGCATGCATGCCAGGAGCAGCGCCAGAACCGGCAGCAGGCATTTCAAAGGCGCACACGGGAACATCCGCTGCGAAGCGGCATGCCTGGGCAACTTCATGCGCACCTCCTTCCGGTATCCGGCTCAACCGAATGCCGTTGTGGGATCAAAATCGGCCATGAGACCCTCGAACACAGGCTCAAGACCGGGGATCTGCGTCAACTCAAAGGGCTGTGTCAGTGGCAGCGGCTTGGCGAAGGTGTGGATGCCGCAACGCTGGATGACGGTCGCCACAAATTCCGCGCAGGTATGACGCTTGTCCATGTACAGTGGTCGGTCGATGAGCCCGCCGATAAGCGCCGCGTGGTTGTATCGGTATTCCCTGCGGTGCTGGCGGTAATGCCGCAGCATCGCGCAGACCTCCTCGTACTCGGCGTCGGTCACCTCCAGCGCGGAAATGCGGCAGCGGGTCTCCGGATGGTGGTGGTACATGCCCTCCTTGATCTTCTCCTGGATGAAACCGCCCCATACGGGAAAAAACCGGAGCTTCCGGCCAAACGTCCAGTATTCGTGGAGCGTGTCGTCCACCCCCAGCGCTGCGTGATTGTACGGCGCCTTCGTGAAGAACCGGATGCATTGGGACACAAGCGTGTCGGACTGGGCCAGAAGGATGTAGATTCTCTTCATTGGTTCACCTGCCATACGCTCATGGCACCCACGCGCGTAGCGCCGTGTAGCCGCCTTCCACCGTGTAGGTGCCCAGACTTGCGGGGATGAGGAACGATTCGCCCGTCGCGGCCGGCATCGTGCCGCCCTGCCAGGAGAGAACCGCTGAACCGTCGAGGATCATGAGCAGCTCGAAGCGCTTGCCGTCGGCGTGCGACTGGAAACAGCCCTTCGATTCGATGCGCTCCACGGCGAAGTACCGGTTTTGAACCAAAAGCGTCTGCTCCACACCCTGCCCGTTCGCTTTCGCCAGCATCAGCGGTGCGGGCGGCGCCCCGTCCCCGAAGCGGATGACGTCGAGCGCCTTGTCGACATGCAGGGGCCGCTTGTTGCCGGCGGCGTCGGCGCGGTCGTAGTCATACACACGGTAGGTGGTGTTGGAGCTTTGCTGGATCTCCGCGATGATGAGCCCCTCGCCGATGGCGTGGACCATTCCGGCCGGAATGTCGAACACGTCGCCCTTGCGTACGGGCACCTCGTTGAGGCATTCGGCAACAGTACCCTCACGCACGGCCCGAGCGAACAGCTCCTTCGTGACGCCGGGCCTGAGACCGTAGACAAGCTTTGCGCCGGGACGCGCGTCGAGCACGACCCACATCTCCGTCTTGCCCAGACTGCCGTTCTCATGCTGCGCCGCATACGCATCATCGGGGTGTACCTGGACGGACAGCCTGTCGTTTGCATCGATGAGCTTGACAAGCAGCGGGAATGTGACAAGTGCGGAAGGCGGCAGCGCGGTTCCCACAAGGCTGCGTCCGAACCGCTGCATGAGTTCCGGCAGCGTGCTGCCGGCCAACGGGCCATCCGCCACCGTCCCCGGACCGTCGGGGTGCCCGGAGATTTCCCAGCTTTCAGCCACGATGCCGGCGGGCAGCACCTTGCCCAGGCGCTCCAAACCTCTGCCACCCCACAGATAGCTCTTCATGGCGGGAACGAATCTCAATGGGTACAGTGCCACGCCGGATTCCGGCGAGGGCACCACCGGCTTTGCCGGCATGCCGTTTGGCATATCGCGCATCTCTTTGTCCCCCCCTGTCTCCTTTCAAGTATATTGATTGCGCGAAAAGCCGTCAACTGCCCGTACAATCCGCTCGTGAAGGCATTTTCGGACTGGAGACGACATGGGGTGGTGCCGGTTCCTCCCGCATGTGATATCATGGTAGGATACCGGCCGCTGCATCCCCGATGCGGTCATGCCGATACCAGACCGGGAGGTTCCATGTTCATGCTCGATCGAAACCGGATCCACGCGCTGGCCGGCAACGATACAGTCTACACGCGCGGCCGGGCCCTCCACGAGGGCAAGGCCGTCCTGCGTTTCCATTGGGGCGAGAACGGCCGTGTTCTCGAGGCCGATGTCCGCGACCGGCAGACAGAGCATGTCCGCATCCGTCTCGATACCGCCGGCATGCCGGGCGAGCGCGCCTGTTCCTGTCATGAAAACGACCGTTCCGGAGCATTGTGCCGCCATCAGGTCGCCCTCCTGCTCGAGGCGCGCGAACGCCAGCGGATGCGGGAAGCCTATCCTGGCTATGTGCCCGGCACGATGCCGGCCGGCCCCCTGATGCTGCGAACCCTGGTCATCCTGCCGCCGAACCCTTCCATGCCGGTTTGTGTCGAGCTCGAGATCGGCCCGTCCGCACACACCCTGCGTCCCGTGCTCGATGCGGCCACCTTTCTCGCATCGTGGCGGGCGGGTTCTGGCAAATACGATCCCAGCCGTTTTTCCACCGCCGGCCAGCGGCTCGTCGACTGGCTTGCCGAACGTGCCGCGGCACAACCCGCCGCAAAAGGCCGCGGCATATTCGCCGAAACCCGTGCCGTGCGCCTTTCGGGACGCGACCTGCCGCTCCTGCTGCCCATGGCCGCCGAAACGGGCAACGCCTGGTGGACGGATGTGACACGCCGGCAGGACATGCTGCTCAAGGCGGTGGAACGCGTCCTTCCGGTAGCCCTGTACCTCGATGCCCGCCTGCACCTGCACCTGGAGAGCGATCTGCCGTTGGTTTTCCTCAATGAGGGTTGTACCGCTTTCCGCATCGAGAACCGGTTCATCGTGCCGGATGCCGAGACCGTCGAGGCGCTGGTACCCGTGCTGGACGCCCTGCGCCGTGCGAAGAAAAGCACGCTGGCCCTCACGACCGAGGAGGCCTCGCGCTTCGTGGCCGAGCGGCTGCCGGCGATCCGCGCACACCACACGGTGCGTCTCGATCCGGCGGCGGAGCTGCTGGCATGTCCGGCGCCGCTGGAACCGCTGGTCGAGCTTGCCTGGTCGGGGCGAAGCATCACGGCCGGCATCCGGTTCCGGTATGGCGCGTGGGAGGCCGATCCGCTGCTCACACAGGACACCACCCAGATGTCGCCGCTGCGCGACCGCCACGGGGAAGCCCGCATTCTTGGGCGTTTCCGGCATGCGGGTTTCCTGCCGGTCGACGGCATGCTCGCCTTGCACGGGGACGAACTCCAGTACAGGTTCCTGCGCGACGACCTCCCCGTGTTGCAGGCGGACGCGGTCGTGACCATGCAGCCCAAGGACGCGGAACGATTCCGTATCATGCCCGCGCCACTCTCCCTCCTGCTTCGGCAGGGAGAAACGACCGGCCGGCTGACCGGCCTGGTGCGCCTGGACAAGCACGGTGCGGATCACAGGAAGCATGACCGCAAGACAAAAAGCAGGCACAAGGGGCGCCTGCATCCCGGCGAGATCCCGGAATCGGCGCTTCCCGCGATGGTGCAGTCACTCGCCGCCGGCGCGGCCTTCCACAGGTTGGCCGATGGCCGGTTCCTGAGTCTGGAATCGGGAAAACTGCCCGACCTGGCGGCCATCCTGTCCGATCCTGCGGTCCATGTCCATCCGGGAGACCCGCCGACTCTCGACATGCCCGCCTACCGGCTGCCCGCCATCGCGGCACTGGCGCATCCGGCACATGGCCGCGACGGAAGGACCTCACCGGAACAGGGGGCATCGCACGCTCATGCAACCGTTCCGGGCCATGTCGAGCTGGACCGGACACTTGACGCGCAGGTCCGCCAGTTGTCCGATCCATCGCGCGGTGTGGCGCCGCCCGCGCTGCCTGACAAACTCGCGGGCGTGCTGCGCGACTACCAGAAGACCGGATGGCGCTGGCTGGCGACGCTTGCCCGCTTCGGTTTCGGCGGCATCCTGGCCGATGACATGGGGCTTGGAAAGACAGTACAGGTCATCGCCCTGCTGCATACGCTGCGCGCGCAGCCCGAACTGGCCGGCATGCCGGCGCTCATCGTCGCGCCCTCCTCCCTGTTGCTCAACTGGAAGGCGGAATGCCAGAAGTTTGCTCCGGAGCTCACGGTCGTGGTCATGGATGGCACCCGCCAGGAACGTGAAGCCGGGCGGCATGCACTGCCGGAGGCGGATGCCGTTGTCACCTCCTACCCGCTGCTGCGGCGCGATATCGGCGAGCTGCGGCACTTCCGTTTCTCCGCCTGCATCCTCGACGAGGCGCAGCACGTGAAGAACCCGGAGACGGCGAACGCCCGGGCAGTCAAGGGCATCCACGCCGTCCACCGCTTCGCGGTCACCGGCACGCCCATGGAGAACGCGCCGACCGAGCTGTGGTCCGTCTTCGACTTCCTGATGCCGGGCTGCCTGCACACGCACCGCCAGTTCCAGGCGCGATATGAGTTCCCCATTCTCAAGAATGGCGACCAGGAGGCGTTGCACACCCTCGCCCGGCTGGTGCGCCCGTTCATCCTGCGCCGTGTCAAGCAGGACGTGCTGCCCGAGCTGCCGGAAAAAATCGACACGCTCTCGCTGTGCGACATGACCCGCGAGCAGCGGCACCTGTACACCACGTTCCTGCGCATGGCCCGAAAGGCCTTCGAGGAGGCATCGGGCGCGGAGCCGCGGTCCCAGGGACGCATGCGCATCTTTGCGCTGCTGACCCGGCTGCGGCAGATCTGCTGCGATCCGGAGCTGGTCGAACCCGGCTGCGGCGCGGGCAGCGGCAAGCTCGACCTGCTGACCGAGGTGCTTGATGATGCGCTCGGTGGCGGCCACCGCGTGCTGCTGTTCTCGCAGTTCACCAGCATGCTCGACCGCATCGACGCCGTGCTTGCCGAACGCGGTGTGGACCGCATGCGATTGGACGGCAGGACACCCGTCGACCGCCGTCTTGATCTGGTGAACGCCTTCAATGCCGGCAAGGGCCGTGTGTTCCTGGTCTCCCTGCGGGCCGGCGGCACGGGGTTGAACCTGACCGGTGCCGATACGGTCATCCATTATGATCCCTGGTGGAATCCGGCTGTCGAGGACCAGGCCACCGACCGGGCGCACCGGATGGGACAGCAAAGCACCGTGCAGGTGATCCGGCTGGTAACACGCAACTCCATCGAGGAGAAGATCCTCAAGCTGCAGGAACGCAAGCGCAGCCTGGTCGACCAGCTCGTCAAGCCGGGCGGCACTTTCCTCGACGCCCTGTCGATGGAGGAGATCCGGGCGCTGTTCGACGAGTAGGTGGTCTGAGGCCGCGGCATCAGGATCTCGGCAACCGGCTGCAGGAAGGGGGCACGCAACGATGGATCCGATCGGCATCTTCGCCTGGTTCGGGTATGTGTTGCCGCTGGGGCAGCGGCTTCACCTCATTCGCGAGGCAGGATTCACCCATGTGTCTCTCTGGTGGGGGCACGAGTTCGAAGAGACAGATGGCCTTCTTGAATCACATCCGGAGCTGGCCCATCGAAATGATCTGTCCATCGACAGCGCCCATCTGCCGTATGCGGACAGCAACTGGCTCTGGGAGGACTCCCTGCGGGCCGATGCGCTGTATCGGCAGCTGGCGGACCTGGTGGAACGGTGCGGCATGCACCGCATCCCGGCCGCCGTGCTGCATCCGAATGACGGACCGCAACCGCCGCCCACCCGTCCGATCGGCCGGGAACGGATCCGCCGGTTGGCGGACCTTGCCGGCCGGAACGGAACGGTGCTGGCCCTGGAGAACCTGCATGTCACCCGCACGCTGGACGACTTGTTCGCCGGGGACGACGAAACGCATCTCGCATTCTGCTACGATTCCGGCCACGACCACATCTTCGGGCACCCAGCCGGCTCCCTGCTCGAACGGCATGGGCATCGCCTCGCCTGTCTGCACCTGCATGACAACGACGGCACGCAGGACCGGCACGGACTTCCGGGCACCGGCACCATCGACTGGCGCCGTCGGATCGACCAGATTCGGGCCGCCGGGTATCAGGGCGTCTGGTCCCTGGAGGCGGTGCGGCCGTTTCCGTTCACCGGTCCCGTCCAGCCGGAACCCGCTCCGATCCCGTCGGACGGGCCGGAAGAGGCGCTTGCGTGGCTGCGGAACGCCAGGATCACCTTGCAGGCGATCCTGGATTTCTGACGCACTTGCAGGAATGTGATGGTGCATTCCGGAGAATCCATGTGCGGTCTATCCTGTCAATGCACGGAGCAGCGATGGAATGAATCGAACCTTGATGCGCTTTTGCAGGTGGATTTGTGCCTCCCGCGGGATGCATGGAGGTCTGTCCTGCCATCGGGATCACGCCATGGGGTCACCAGCATGAACCTATGGGAAAAGGACGGATGACCGAGGCGCGCATGGCCGGCCCTTCCGTCCTTTTCCCTCCTACTCCCACGATGTCCGACTACTCCACCGTGACGCTCTTGGCGAGGTTTCGGGGCTTGTCCACATCGTTGCCCCGCATGACGGACACATAGTAGGCGAACAGCTGCAGCGGCGTGACCGCCACAATCGGCGCGAACGCGGGATCCACGTCCGGAATGGTGATGACGGTGTCGGCCACGGCGGCAACAGCCGGTTCCATCCGTTCGAGCGTCACGGCCATCACGACCGCGCCGCGCGCCTTGACCTCGCGGATGTTGCCGATCATTTTCTCGAGCAGGGCCTCCTGGGTGACCGGGCAGACAACCAGGGTCCCCTTCTCGATCAGGGCGATGGTGCCGTGCTTGAGTTCGCCGCCGGCATACGCCTCCGAATGGATGTAGGAGATTTCCTTGAGCTTGAGCGACCCCTCCATGCTCAGCGCGTAGTCGAGGCCACGGCCGATGTAGAAGACGCTCTGCGCGTTGTAGTGCTCGGCCGCGAACCGCTGGATCGATTCCTTGCGGGCGATCACAGTTTCGAGGACATCCGCCATGCCGCCCAGTGAGGCGACCGCCTCGGCAACCGCCTCGTCCGTCATGCGGCCCAACCGGTGCGCCAGGTCGCAGGCCACCAGGTACAGCGCCGAAAGCTGGGTGTTGTAGGCCTTTGTGGAAGCGACCGCGATTTCCGGCCCCGCCCAGGTGTACAGCACGGCGTCGGCCTCGCGGGCGATGGAGCTGCCCACCACGTTCACCACGGCCAGCACCCTCGCACCGCGCCGCTTGGCTTCGCGGGCCGCCATCAGCGTGTCGAGGGTTTCACCGGACTGGCTGACCACGATGGCCAGATGCGTTTCATCCACGATCGGATCGCGGTAGCGGAATTCGGACGCCACCTCGATTTCCACGGGGATGCGCGCCAGTCGCTCGATGGCGTACTTGCCGACCATGCCCGCGTGGTATGCGGTGCCGCAGGCGATGATGTGGATGCGCCGCACGGTGGCCAGGTACTCGTCCGAAAGCGCATCCAGCCCCAGTTCGATGCGGCCGGCCCGCAGCCGGGGGCCGAGCGTGGCCCGCACCGTTGCCGGCTCCTCACAGATCTCCTTCATCATGAAATGCTCATACCCGCCCTTTTCGGCGGACTCCACATCCCAGTCGACATGGAACGGCTTGCGGGAAACCGGTTCCCCCAGCAGGTCGAACAGCTCGGCCTGATCGCGCGTGATGCGGACGACCTCGCGGTCCTCCACGATCAGGATCTCGCGCGTGTGCTCGAGGATGGCGGGAATGTCCGAGGCGATGAAGTTCTCCCCTTCGCCAAGGCCGACGATCAGCGGGCTGTCCTTGCGGGCGGCAAGGAACTCGTCCGGATTGTCCACGCACATCACGCCCAGCGCATAGGCGCCCTCGAGCTCGTTGAGGGTGGTCAGCAGGGCGGCCATGAGGTCACCGCGGTAATGGAACTCGATGAGATGGGCGATGACCTCCGTGTCCGTCTCCGAGCGGAACACGAAGCCGTGCTCCTGCAGGAACGCCTTGATCATGCCGTAGTTCTCGATGATGCCGTTGTGCACCACCGAGATGCGGCCACTCTGGCTCAGGTGGGGATGGGAGTTCACGTCGTTGGGCTCGCCATGCGTCGCCCAGCGGGTATGCCCCACGCCGACCGTGCTGTCGAGGAGGCAGCCCTCCAGCTTCGACTCCAGCGCGCTGAGTCGTCCCCGGGTCTTGATGACCTGCAGCTCCGGTCCACAGAAGACGGAAATGCCGGCGGAGTCATACCCGCGGTATTCCAGCTTTCGAAGCCCGTTCACCAACACCTGCGCCGCGTTCTTCCGGCCAATGTATCCAACTATGCCACACATGCGGTATCTCCTCCATCATGCTCCCGGCCGTACCTGGCGCGCATCCCATACTGCCAGTGCGGAACGGCATGCCATCAAGTCATCCGTGCTGCCCACACATGGCAGGAGAAAGGCGACGGCCATGCGCACGCATGCCGGGGTCCCATCGGGGCATCACGCGGAAACAGGCGCTCCGGCCCGTGGGGCACAGAGCCTGAAGCCCTGCGCCGGAGAAGCATCTGCTCTCGTTCCGATACGAATGGCCGGTTTGGCCATATCCCGGAAATCCACACAGCAGGCTGCTCTCTTCCAGGCACATCCGGAGCGTCCGCCGGCTGACGCCGCGACACATCGGCCCTACCCACTTCAGGCAGGGCGCACGACCAACCGGTTGCACAAAAAAACTTCAAGTCGAAGCCGGCATGTCCGATTGGTCCTGTATGCAACTGTTCAATGGGATTCATGCAGAGCCACTTGCCGCACGGTCTGTGCCAGGCGTTGCCGCCTGGTTTTGTCGTGCCTTCACGATGGTGGAACACCGGAGGGTTTCCGCCGAAGCTTCGATAGCCTCCCTCTCCTCGTCCGCTCCCGGCTTTTCGTGCCTGGGGGCGCTGGCGCTTTTCATCCGTCGCGTGCCCGGTCCTCCCTTCCCGACGGTGCATCCGCATGGCGGGCGGCGGCAGGCCGATTCGACCTGATAGCGCCCGGTACACCCATCATACAACAGGGCGGCGCATCCTTGCAAGAAAGCGCCGCCCCCATATGCATCCGAATGTGCCACCAAGCGGCAGGACAGTTCCCGAAGGATTGTCGGCGGTTCTCCGTCACGTTTTGCTTGTTCCCGGCCGTCAAGCGGCCTCAACCCAGCCGGGCCTCGATCAATGCCGCCAGTTCGGCCGCCTTGGCGGTGATGAAGTCCTGGTCGCGTCCCTCGATCATGACGCGCACCAGCGGCTCCGTACCGGAAGGGCGGATGAGCACGCGTCCCTCGCCGTGGAACGTCTCCTCCAGCTCGCGGCATTTAGCGGCGATGACCTTGTCATCGAGGTAGTGGTGCTTCTTCGCATTGCTCACGCGGGCATTCTTCAAAACCTGCGGGAACACCTGCATGACCGCGGCCAGTTCGGAAAGGGGCCTGCCTGCATCCTTGACCGCCTTGAGCAGCTGGATGCCCGTCACCAGGCCGTCACCCGTGGTGTTGAACATGCGCAGGATGATATGGCCGGACTGCTCCCCGCCGATGACATGGTCATCGGCAATCATCTTCTCCAGCACATACCGGTCGCCGACCTTTGTCTTCTCAATGTGAAGCCCGTGCGCCTTCGCCATGACATCGAGGCCCAGGTTGCTCATGACGGTCGCGACGATGGTGTCATGGGCGAGTTTTCCCTGTGCCCTGAGCGCCAGGGCGATGATCGCCATGATGCGGTCCCCGTCGACCAGTTCGCCATGCTCATCCACGGCCAGCACGCGGTCGGCGTCGCCATCGAAGGCAAGGCCCATCTGGCAGCCGTGCGCCTTGACAAAGGCGGCGACATCCCCCATGTGGGTGGACCCGCAGCCTGCGTTGATGTTCATGCCATCCGGCGCATCGTTGAGCACAAGCACCTCGGCGCCGAGGTCGCGCAGGGCCTTGGGGGCAACACGGTGGGCCGCGCCGTTGGCGCAGTCGATTGCGACGCGCAGGCCGGCCAGATCGCCCCGGATGGTGCCGGCGGCAAAAGCGGCATATCGGTCCGCCGCATCATCGAGCCGGATGACGCGACCGATCTTGGACCCTGTTGGATGGGGTATCTCCTGCTGCGCGTCGAGCAGGATGCTCTCGATGTATGCCTCCAGCGCGTCGGGGAGCTTGTAGCCGTCGCCGTTGAAAAACTTGATGCCGTTGAATTCCGCCGGATTGTGCGACGCCGAGATCACGACGCCCGCATCGTAGCCGCCGGCGCGCAGCATCCAGGCGACTGCCGGTGTGGGCACTACCCCGGCCAGCACCGCATCGGCTCCCGTGGAGCAGATGCCCGCCACAAGCGCGGCCTCCAGCATGTCACAGGAACGGCGCGTGTCCTTGCCGACCAGAATGCGCGGGACATGGTGCGTCTCGCCCGCAAGCACGTGCGCCCCCGCCCGGCCGAGCTGGAACGCGAGTTCCGCTGTCAGTTCCGTATTCGCCACACCACGGACGCCATCCGTTCCAAATAGTCTGCCCATGCGCTGCCTCCAATGGGGTGGTGTCGTTGTCCACCCTTACGCTTTGAGTCGCACCAATGAACCCCGTGCGGAATACCGCAACAAGGCTCATTCATTATACAGAACAAATGCAGGATATGGCAACGCCGCCTGCAAACCACCGGGTCATCATTCCCTGATCTTGAAGATCCGGAGATTCGGTCGTACCTCGGGCCTTGGCCCGCATGCCTCCGCCTCGCGAATGCGGTTCGGCACACAGCCTCATTCACAGGGATGCCTGCGGTCAGACCATCACGTCCGAGGCCTTGTACGCCCAGGTCGCGCCCACCTCGGACGGCAGGCGCCACTCGTCATAACAGCGGTTGCACAGGCCGGCGAGTCCCTTGACGAAGGTAACGCGCCGCACGTCGTCGCGCACGACCCAGTCGGACGGGAACACGGGCACCTCGGGCATCGCACGGTACACCGCCTCCATGCAGTACGTGTGCGCGGCTGCTGCTTCCAACCCACACGCAACGCCGTTTCCATGGCGGATCGCATCAATGGTGGTGCGGAACTTGAGCAGGTCGTCCTCGGACGGGTTGCCGTAGTTGGTTTCGCTCCCATCCGCCAGCATGGCGCGGATGTTGCCCGTACCTTCGCCAAACTCCGCAAAATAGCGGATTTCCGCCCGCTCGAACGTGAAGACGAACTCGGGTTGGCGCACCGCCTCCGGCGTGATGGCATGCGACGCGAGGAACAGCAGCGGTACGCCGTCCCGCGTCCACATGCGGAACGCAGCCGTGTCATAATTCTCGATGTCGTTTGCCCGGTAAACCTCCGACTGGATGCGGGCGGGCACGGCGCTGCGATCGGGTTCGGCCCCCAACAGGTACAGCATGTTGTGCAGGTAGTGCGCCGTCGCGTTTGCCGCCACGCTGTCAAGCACCCAGCGCCCTTCCGGATCCTTCACGCGGCCCGCCCAGCTGCGTGCGTAGTACTGCCATCCGCGCGGCCACAGCACAATGGTCTTGAGCCTGACCGGCCTGCCGAACCGGCCGGAGAGGATGTCGCGCTTGAGGGCCTGCACGGCGGGACTGTAGGACCACTGGTATCCGATGGCCACGATGCGGCCCGCCCGGTCGCGCGCGGCCATCATCCGTTCGACGTCCTGCGGCAGCGCGGCGGCCGGCTTCTCGCACAGCACATGACTGCCGTGCGCCAATGCGAGGCACACATCATCTGCATGATGTTGGATGGGCGAGGAGATCACGGCAAGCTCCGCGCCGGATGCCGCATAAAAGGCCGCAAGGCTCGCATGGACCGGTATGCCCCTCTCCCGGATTTCCGCGATGCGCCGGCAATTCTCCGGGCAGGGATCCACAACGCCCCTGAGCACCACCCCGGTCCGGTCCGCGCGATCCAGCAGTTCCTCAACATACAGGCCCCCGTATCCGCCGATGCCCACCAGCACCACACCCAGCTTCTCCGCCATGCTCCGCTCCTTCCGCCACCCAGTTCTGCCTGCGCCCTTGCTTTCATCACACACATATCATGGATTCATGGTTGTTCCATTTCCTTGCCACATGTCATCAGCGTGCTGCCGGAATCATCGCACTTCGCGTACCGGTATCCGCTCCGACGCCGCGAGCGCTTCCTCGAGGGTGCAGAACGCAACCCCCGGCTTCGATGTCGTCACGCCGCCCGCCGCACTCATGAGCGCCACGGTGCGCCGAGGCGGCAGCGCCCGGCTCCAGGCCCAGATCATGGCCGCCAGCGCCGCGTCGCCCGCACCGGTGGCGCAGGCGGGCTGGATGCGCAGTCCCCCGGCATGCCAGGCCGTATCGCCGTCGAGCATCATCACACCTTCTGGCCCCATGGTCGCGGCCACCCGCTCCGCCCCGGCCGTCTGCAGGCCGCGCAGACCGCGCAGCCAATCGCGATCGCCGCCAAGACGTACGCCTGTATGGCGTTCGAGTTCGTCGCGGTTGGGTTTTACGGCGAAGGGATAGGCCGAAAGGCCCCATCTGAGGTTATCGCCATCGGCATCCAGAAACACGGGAACCCCCCGTTCGCGCGCCAGGATGCCCAGCCTTCTGTATGCATCCGGTGGCGTGCCCGCCGGCAGGCTGCCCGTCAGGACAAGCGCCGACATCTCGCCGACCAGCGGCGCCAGCATCGCGAGCAGGCGCCCGAAGACCGCCTCGTCGACCGTGAAGCCGGGCTGGTTGATTTCGGTGGTCTTGCCGCTGGCTGCGTCATGCATCTTCAGATTGATCCGCACTTCGCCCGGCACTTCGAGGAATCGTGCGGGAATGCCCTCCGCTCCGAGCGTGCGGATGACGGACGCCCCGCCAGCCCCTGCGGCGAATCCCGCAGCCAGCACGGGCACATCGAATGCCTTGAGCACGCGTGCGACATTGACCCCCTTGCCACCCGTCATGGGGGTGCTGGATCTGGCACGGTTCATCGATCCGACCACCAGCCGGTCCAGTTCGATGATCTGGTCTACGGCCGGATTCAGGGTCAGCGTCATCACGGGTTTCATCCTGTCCGGCTCCTTCCGCTCCCCGCAAGGTTCATGGTGACAGGGCGCCGGCGTCTGGCATATGATGCGCCCCCTGTCATGATACGCCCGGCGGCTTTCCGCCGCAATGCGGTTCGCCCAAAAAAGACAGGGGTGCGTCTCCTTGAAATCCCGGAGCTCACCCCTGTCCAATCTGCATGCCATGGATCCGTTCTTCAGGAAATATCGGACTCGATGACCACCTCGTCGATGCCCTTGCCGGGCGCCACCATCGGGAATACCTTGATGTCCTGCCCGATTTCGCAGTTGATGACCACCGTGCGTCCGGACTCCATCGCCTGCCGGAGCACCGGCTCGATGTCCTCCGGCGTCGCGATCGTGAGTCCCAGCGCGCCGAATGCCTCCGCCAGCTTCACGAAGTCGGTGCCGCGGTCGATCGTCGTGTGGGAGTAGCGCTTGTCATAGAACATGTCCTGCCATTGGCGGACCATGCCGAGCACATGGTTGTTCAGGATGACCTCGATGACCGGCAGGTTGTATTCCACCGCCGTCGCCAGCTCGGTGAGGTTCATGCGGAACGAGCCGTCGCCGGCGATGTTGAACACGCGCCGGTCCGGGCAGGCCACCTGCGCGCCGATCGCGGCGCCCAACCCGTAGCCCATCGTCCCCAGGCCACCCGAGGTCAGGAAGGTGCGTGGCTTGGAAAAACCGTAGTGCTGCGCCGTCCACATCTGGTGCTGGCCGACCTCCGTCGCCACGATCGCGTCCGGACCGGCAAGCTCGCGGATCTTCCGGATGATCGTCTGGGGCATCACGCTGCAGACATCCTCATAGGCCAGCGGGTATTGCCGCTTCATGCCCAGGATGTAGCCGTCCCATGCTTCGCGGCCAACCTTGCGGATCATGGGCGTAAGCCGCTGCAGCACGACTTTCGCGTCACCGATGATGTGGTGGGTCACATGAACGTTCTTGTTGACCTCGGCCGCGTCGATATCGATGTGCAGGATCTTCGCGTGCGGTGCGAACCGGGCGAGGTTGCTGGTGGCCCGGTCTGAAAACCGGATGCCGATGGCGATGAGCAGGTCGCATTCCGAGACCGCGAGGTTGGTGGTTTTGGAGCCGTGCATGCCGATCATGCCGGTGAAGAGGGAATGATCGGCCGGAAAACCGCCAATGCCCATCAACGAGGTGGAAATTGGCGCATTCACAGCCTCCGCGAACAGGCGCAGCTCCTCGGAGGCGCCCGAGGCGATGATGCCACCGCCCGCATACAGGAAGGGCTTCCTGCTGACATGGATCATTTCGGCGGCCTTTTCCAGGCCTGCCTGCGTGATGAGTGCGGTGCTGCGTTCCACCGCAACCGGCTCCGCGGGCACATAGCGCGCCACATGGGCGGTCACGTCCTTGGGGATGTCGATGAGCACCGGTCCCGGCCGGCCGGACTGGGCGATGCGGAACGCTTCCCGGACGGTGTCCGCCAGATCCTCGACATTCTTGACGATGTAGTTGTGCTTGGTCACGGGCATCGTGATGCCCTGGATGTCCACCTCCTGGAAACTGTCGCGTCCCAGCAGGCCCAACGCCACATTGCCGGTGATGGCGACCAGGGGGATCGAATCCATGTACGCGGTGGCGATGCCCGTCACCAGGTTGGTGGCGCCAGGTCCCGATGTGGCGAGACAGACGCCGACCCTGCCGGTCGAGCGGGCATAACCGTCCGCCGCATGGGCGGCGCCCTGCTCGTGCGAGGTCAGGATGTGCCGGATGCGGTCGCGGTACTTGTACAGCGCGTCGTAGATGTTGAGCACCGCACCGCCGGGAAACCCGAAGATGGTGTCGACGCCCTGTTCCAGCAGACATTGGACGAGCAATTCGGCTCCGTTGAGTTTCATCTTATCCTCCACTCAGGTGATGGCGCGCCGCACCGGTAAAAGGTGATGGCACGCCTGCGGCCGTCTCTACTCCAGTACAGCCCCCCTGTTCGCGCTGGTCACAAGCTTCGCGTACCGGGCGAGGTAGCCGGTCTTCACCTTGGGCTCCGGCGGCATCCAGGTCTTGCGCCGCTCGACGAACTCGTCGGCGGACACATCGACGGAAATCGTGCCGGCGTGCATGTCGATGTCGATGCGGTCGCCGTCCCGCACAAATGCGATCGGACCACCGGCCGCGGCCTCGGGCGACACATGTCCGATACAGGCGCCGCGCGTCGCGCCGGAGAACCGACCGTCCGTGATCAGCGCAACGTCCTTGCCAAGACCCATGCCCACGATTGCGGAGGTCGGCGAAAGCATCTCGCGCATGCCGGGTCCGCCCTTGGGACCCTCGTACCGGATGACCACCACGTCGCCCGCCTTCACCTTTCCGGCATAGATGGCCTCGATGGAGGCGTCCTCCGAATCGAACACGACGGCTGTGCCGGAGAATCGCTGCATGGAAGGATCAACGGCGGAACGCTTGACCACGCAGGCGTCCGGTGCGAGGTTGCCCTTGAGGACAGCGATGCCGCCTGTCTTGGAATAGGGGGTTTCGATGGGGCGGATGACCTCGGGATTGCGGTTGACCGCCAGCTGGATGTTCTCCCCGACCGTCCGGCCGGAGACCGTCGGCAAATCAAGATGCAGCAGCCCCTTGCGTGCCAGCTCCTTCATGACGGCCTGCACGCCGCCGGCCGCGTCGAGATCCTCGACATGGTGCGGCCCCGCGGGTGCGAGCTTGCACAGGTTCGGGGTCTTTGCGCTGATCTCGTTTGCCCATTCGAGGTCGAACGCCACGCCGGCCTCATGCGCGATGGCCGGCAGGTGCAGCATGCTGTTCGTGCTGCACCCCAGCGCCATGTCAACGGCCAGTGCATTCTCAAAGGCCGCCCGCGACATGATGTCGCGCGGCCTGAGGCCCTTTTCCAGCATCTCCATGACCTTCACGCCGGCTGTTTTCGCCAGGCGCACGCGCTCGGCCATCACCGCGAGGATGGTGCCGTTGCCAGGCAATCCGATGCCGAGCACCTCGGTCAGGCAGTTCATGCTGTTCGCCGTAAACATGCCCGAGCAGGAGCCGCAGCTGGGGCAGGCGCCATTTTCGATGCAGGCGAGCTCGGATTCGGACATGTTGCCCGCCTTGACCGCGCCGACCGCCTCGAATACAGAATTGAGGTCGAGCACCGCGCCATCGCGCCGGCCCGCCATCATCGCGCCGCCGGACACCACCACGGTGGGAATGTTCACGCGGGCGGCCGCCATCAACATGCCGGGTACGATCTTGTCACAATTGGGCACCATGACCATCGCATCCAGGCAATGCGCCAGCGCGACCGATTCGGTGGAATCAGCGACCAACTCGCGCGAAGCCAGCGAATAATGCATGCCCGCGTGTCCCATTGCGATGCCGTCACACACGCCGATGGCGGGGAATTCAACCGGCGTGCCGCCGGCCATGCGGATGCCCGCCTTGACTGCGTCCACGATGGTCCTCAGGTGGATGTGCCCGGGAATGACCTCGTTGAAGGAATTCACGACACCAACGAGCGGGCGGGCGATCTCCTCGTCCGTCATGCCCATCGCCTTGAGGAGGGATCGATGCGGGGCACGTTCGACGCCCTGCTTGATTTTGTTGCTGTTCATGCTGGCTCCTTTCGTCCGATGACCGGCATCGTTCGGCGATGCACGCGGCAGTGGATCCGACGCCCCCGTTCACGGACAAAGCCCGTGGCAAGGGTGGTCTTGCATCAAAGCGCCTCGACGATGAGGCGGCCCATTTCCCTTGTGCCGACGGCCTTCATGCCGGGGCTCATGATGTCACCCGTGCGCCAGCCGGCCTCGAGCACCTGGGTGACGGCGTTCTCGATGGCCACCGCTTCGGCCTCGAGGCTGAAGGAATACCGCAGCATCATCGCGACCGAGAGGATCGTCGCGATGGGATTGGCCCTGTCCTGGCCGGCGATGTCCGGCGCGGAGCCGTGGATGGGCTCGTACATGCCGCATTTCGTGGCACCCAGGCTCGCGGAGGGCAGCATGCCGATGGAACCGGTGATCATGCTGGCCTCGTCCGACAGGATATCGCCGAACATGTTCGTCGTGACGATGACGTCGAACTGGCGCGGATTGCGCACCAGCTGCATCGCCGCGTTGTCGACGTACATGTGCGAGAGCTCGACCTCCGGATATTCCGCGGCGATCTTCACGACCACCTCGCGCCACAGACGTGAGCTTTCCAGCACGTTCGCCTTGTCGACGCTGCAGAGCTTCTTGCCGCGCTTCATCGCGATGTCGAAGGCGGAGCGGGTGATGCGTTCGACCTCCGCCACGCTGTAGGCCTCGGTGTCATACGCCTCTTCGCCATAGCCCTTGTGGCTTGTGCGGCGGCCGCGGTCGCCGAAGTACATGCCGCCGGTCAGCTCGCGCACCACGCAGATGTCCAGACCGCCCTCGACGATATCGGCTCGCAGCGGGCAAGCCTCCTTCAGGGCCGGGTGCAGGATGGCGGGGCGGATGTTCGCATACAGGCCCAGCTCGCCTCGCAGGCCGAGCAGCGCACGTTCCGGACGCATGTGGCCGGGCAGGACATCCCATTTCCATCCGCCGACCGCACCGAGCAGCACCGAGTCGCTGGCCTTGCAGATGTCGATGGTTTCCTGTGGCAGCGGACCGCCGGTTGCGTCGATGGCGCAGCCGCCCGCGAGCACGTCGGAAAACGCGAACGAATGCCCGAATTTCGTACCGATGGCTTCCATCACCTTCACGGCCTCGCCGATCACTTCCGGACCGATGCCGTCTCCCCGGATGAGTGCGATTCTGAACTCCATGTTGCCGTCCCTCCCATTGCTTGTGATCTATCATGCCGGAACGCCGTGTTCGCGGGCTCCATGGGGATTCCCGCGGCGCGGACCCGCAGCATGCTTTCGCCGCGCGGGATGCGCCAGGCGCGTGTCTATGGTTACAGGTACACGCGGATCTTCTTCTCCAGCTCCTTGAGGAGCATGTACTCGATGGAATCGACCAATGCGATCCAGCTGGCCTCGATGATGTCGGTGGATACGCCGACCGTTGTCCAGACGCTCTCGCCGTCCGTGGACTCGATCAGGACGCGGACCTTGGCGGCCGTGGCGGAGCGGGTGTCGAGCACGCGGACCTTGTAGTCGGTCAGGTGAACCTTGGCCAGCTCAGGATAGAAGGTGACCAGCACCTTGCGCAGCGCGCGGTCGAGGGCATGAACCGGACCATCGCCCTCCGCAGCAGAAATCTCGCTTGTTCCGTCCACCTTCACCTTGATGATGGCGGAGGAGCTGTAGGGACCCGTCGGCGGCTGCTCTCCGATGATCTTGAAGTGTTCGAGCTCGAAGAAGGGCTTGTATTTGCCCAGCTGCTTGCGGATGATCAGCTCGAAGGTGCTTTCCGCGCCCTCGAACTGGTACCCCAGGTGCTCGAGCTCCTTGAGCCGCTTCATGATCTCGGCGGTCTCCGGCGAATCCTTCTCGAGCCGTGGGGCGACCTGGCGGATCTTCTCGAGGATGGTGTTTCTGCCACTGACCTCGGACATGAGGAAATGCCGTTCGTTGCCGACCGTTTCAGGTGCGACGTGCTCGAACGAACGGGACGCCTTCGTGACACCGTCGATGTGCATGCCGCCCTTGTGGGCGAACGCGCTGTGCCCGACATACGGGTCGCGTTCATTCAAGGACACGTTTGCAATCTCGGCGACACGCCGCGCGGTGACCGTGAGCGTGGCCATGTTCACCTCGGGAATGCAGGACATCCCGCGCTTGAGCTGCAGGTTGGCGATGATGGTGGAGAGGTTGGCATTGCCGCACCGCTCCCCGAAGCCGATGTAGGTGCCCTGCACGTGAGTCGCGCCGGCTTCCACGGCCATGCAGGAATTGGCGACCGCCATGCCCGTGTCGTTGTGGCAGTGGATGCCGATCTCGACGGACGGGAACGCGGTCCTGACCGCAGTCACGATCTCCGTGATCTCGTCGGGGAAGCAGCCGCCGTTCGTGTCGCACAACGCCAGGCAGGTCGCGCCGCCTT
>JAEXRM010000014.1 GCA_023440865.1 Bacillota bacterium | reverse complement strand
GACTGTGGTTGTGGAAGATCCACAACCGGGTTGCGCCATGGGCGGACAGGCCTTCGCTTTTGTCAATCGTTCCGGCCCGCCCTCTCCGGTATAATGGGCATATGGTGTTCCCCCGGCTGACGCGCGCACGGCGCGGATGCCGGCGGGCGGCGCCGGGGAGGAAAGCATGCGTCTGGTTTGCGATTGCCACATTCACACCCTGTCGAGCGGACACGCCTACAGCACCATCGGCGAATGTGCCGCAGCCGCATCGGGAAAGGGCATCGAGCTCATCGCCATGACTGATCACGCGCCGGCCATGCCGGGCGGCACGCACATCTTCCATTTCCAGAACATGCATGTGCTGCCGGAAGTCCTGCACGGTGTGCGGCTGCTGAAGGGGGCGGAGGTGAATATCCTCGACTTCGACGGTCTGCTCGACCTGGATGATCGAACACTCGGCGGCCTCGATCTGGTCATCGCAAGCCTGCACGTGCCATGCTTCCAGGCAGGCACGGCTGCGCAGAACACCCGTGCGGCGACAGGCGCCATGCGATCCCGCCATGTTGACATCCTCGGCCATCCCGACGACAGCCGCATCCCGCTCGATTATGACGAGCTTGCGCGGGCCGCGGCGGCTACGGGCACGCTGCTCGAACTGAACAACTCCTCGCTTTCCCCGCGTTCCTACCGCCAGAACGCGCAGGACAACTGCATGCGGCTCATCGAGGCCGCCCTGCGGCACGGCGCCCGGCTGATCGTCGACAGCGACGCCCATGTTCACACGGATGTCGGCAACTTCACGAATGTTCTGCCGCTTCTGAGCGGGTTGGCTGTGCCAGATTCCGTGGTGGCGAACATCACCGCAGCGCGGCTGCTGTCCTGGCTCAAGCAATGAGGGCATGCCGGCGAAGATGTCCGGTATGCCCCGTATCCGTAACCGAATCCGCATTTGCCCGCCGCATGGTGTTCCCTGCCTGCATCTCCTGTGAATGGCTCAGATTTGCCGCAGCATGCCCTCGAGCATGCCGACGATCTCGTTCGAGCACCGGTCCATGTCCTCCAGGCGCTGTTCCGCCGTTTGGGCATCCCTGGACGCATGTGCCCGGACCGCATCCGCCGCCAGCGCGTGCAGGCGCGCGTGCGGCCCCTGCAGCCTGGAAAGCTCGGCTGTGAACTGGGGAAGCCTGTCGGCCGCATCGTGCGCCCAACGCCCCAGCCGGCAGGTGGTGTGATCGCCCAGACCGGTCTGCTCGATGCGGTCATATCCCAGGATCATGTTGTACACGCGCCACCGCCAGTTGAGGTGGTCCGTGATGCACAGGTTCAGCGACAGCCGGTCCGTCGGGTTCGGCACGGCATCGGAAAGCGTGCCTCTGGCGGTGGTCAGCAGGCCGGACAGGTCATGCAGTCCCTTGCCGACCTCGTGCGCCAGCTTGTCAACCGACAGGGTCTTCTCGTGGATGACAGCGATCGATCCGGCAATCTCCTCGCAGACGGCACTTTGCTCCTGCACGGATTCACGGATGTGCGTCATGCTGTCACCCGCGCGCAGCACCAGCTGCTCGCCGGTCCGGATGCTTTCGGCCAGCGCCTCGACATCCGAAAGTCCCTGCTGGAAGGTGTCGCTGGCATGGCCGATGCGACCGGCCGCCTGGTTGATACCCGCCTGCAGCTTCTGGACATTCGTGCGGATGGTGGCGACGGATTCCTTCGTACCCACGGCCAGCTTCTTGATTTCATCGGCCACAACGGCGAAGCCGCGTCCGCTTTCGCCCGCCCGTGCCGCTTCGATGGCGGCATTGAGCGCGAGCAGGTTTGTCTGGTCGGCGACAGCCGTGATGATCTCCACCAGGCGATCGATTTCGGTTGTCATGCCGAGGACGGCATTCATGTCGGAACGGGCCTGCAGCACCTCGTCGTGCGCGAGCCCGATGTTGCGCCGGGTCGTCGTCGCCATGTCGCAGTTGGCCCGGGAAAGGTCTGCCACCTGCGTGACCCCTTCCGCCGCAAGCATGACGGCATCGGCGATCTGCTGCGTGGTGGCCGCGTTCTCCTGGCTGGCCGCGGAGATGGTCTGGGACCTTTCGCTCTGCTGCGTGACGTCAAGCAGCAGTTGCTTGGCCTGCGTCATGGCTGTCAGGCGGCGCAACGCATGATTGATCTCGAAGAGCGGCTTTTCCGAAGCGGTTGCCTCCTCCCGTCCGGCCAGCGCGGAGATGAGGAAATCGAGCTCGGGATGCCGTTGACGCAGCGTCCGAAGGGTTGAAGGATGACCTGCAGCCTCGACGAATTCCCGAATGAGGGACAGGGATACCTGGGGATCGTTTGGTGCCTTCTTCCTGCCGAACATGCCGCCCCCTCCTGCATGGATGATGTACTGAACGTATACCCGTGTGCGTTCGTGAGAATCAGAAATTGGCAAAAGAGCAAACCGGAAGCCACCTTGTGGTGTCTGCAACCGGTTTGTGCCGTACGTGCCCGACAGGGGCTGCGTGGCTGGGATGCGCTATGAAGCCGTCTTGTGGCGGATGAGCCGATACAGCACGTCATTGACCGGTGTGGGGATGCCATGCCGCTTCCCCATCGCGATGACTGTGCCCGAGAACAGGTCCACTTCCGTGGGGCGTCCTGACTCCACATCCTGCAGCATGGAGGT
>JAEXRM010000013.1 GCA_023440865.1 Bacillota bacterium | reverse complement strand
AAGCAGCTCCGCCCGCAATCGAGCTTGGGCTGGTGATGCCGATGGCGATATCCGCACTTCCTGCGGTGTCATCCGCTTGCATGACCAGGGTGTCCGCGGGGCCGGAACCGGCAGTGACATCCGTCTGGCCTGCGAGGTGGGAAGGCAGGATTGCGGCGCTTTCCGCCGGAACGGAGGCGGCACTGGTTTTGCTGTTGTCAGGGGATCGCGCCGGCATGTGGATGGAAAAAACCATCATGCCGGACAGGAGCAGCGTCAGGGTGGTCAACCCACGGGATCGGATGCGCTTCGGTTCGCTCATGTGTGTGATTGCCCTCGCTCCGCTCAGAGTCTTCTCATGCAGTGAAAACCATTGGTGGGAAAGGGTTGTGTGTCATTTCGAAAAATAGTAGTTCCCCTATAGGGGCGATAGCTGATACATTTGGGCCAGAGGCAAGCGCCCAACCGGATGTCCCGCACCTGTTGCGGGTGGATCGGGCGGCGACCCTCTTCTGATGAAGCTGCTAATGGACATCATTGTACCATGTGTATACAAAATCCGAAAGGCGGCGCGCGTGCACACGGACAACCTGTCGGAGCATCATGATGCAAATCAGCGATGCCTCACCTGTACGCGGACCACGTCAGATCGCGTGCCAACCCGATGAATTCCAATGGAAATCGTGACCTCCGGCTGCTGATAACCCCCCCGGTTCAGCGGCCTTATTTTTTTCTCCGCCAATGGCGTTACGCTCCCCGAGCGGGTGTCGATTGTCCTCATCCAATGTGTGGTAAGTGATAGTTGGAGAGGCGATATGAAGCGAGAGCACCACCCGCACAACTTCGAAAAGGTGGGGATTCCGTCCGGACCGGCCTACGCAAGCTCGGCCAACCCGGTTCTCCTGATCATGCTGATCGGTGCGGCGGTTCTTTCCTCATGCCTTCCCGTGTACTATTTCTTCGATGAATCCTTCATCTTCACAGGCTTCTTCCTGCTGCTGCTGCTGGGTCTGTATGGGCCTGCCGCCTGCATCGTGGGCGCGGTGCTTGCCCACGGTGCCGCGTGGCTGCTGGTGAATGCCGATCCGATCCACTTGCTGCATGTGTTGCAGTTCATCATCGTGGCCCTGCTGCATGTCCTGCTCAGACGGAGACTGCTGCTGGCACAGGCCTTGTTCGTCATGGGGATCGCAGTTCCCTTCTTTCTGGTCGCCCTGCTGCTGGGCTTCGTGCACGATCCCAGGGAGCTTTGGCTTATTGTGACGAAGGACCTTGTTCACTCCCTGCTGGACGCGCTGGTGGTCGAGGCATTCATTGTCATCGGCATGCCGCTGCTGCGTCGCTCCTGGCACCGGCACGTGTCCCCGCATTTCCGCTTCAGCCGGAGGAAAACCCAGGATGGCGCCTCGCACCCCGACACGACCGTGCTGGTCCATGTCCGGATGCGCAGCCTGCTCATCTACGCCACGTTTGGTCCCCTGCTGTTTTGCGCCATGCTGCTTTACTTGTTCGCCGGCTTGTCTTCCATGCGAGAGATCGTCGGCAAGGCCCGCGGCTTCACCACCTCGATGGCCTCCGGCATGAGCCGCGAGATGGCAGGGTGGACGAACGCGGAACGCCGGTCGCTTTCCCTCAATGGCGTCATAGAAGCGGCCAGGCTGGAGGAGGCGTTCCGGTTCCTGAGCCGTGACATGCCGGCGAAGCTCGTCCTGTTTTATCCGGACGGTACCGAGCAGCTGCACGTGCATGGCAGCACCGAGGATGTCCACATCGACTGGGCCCGCGCAGCCTCCATCGATCTTGGAGATGGGCTGCTGCTGGTCGCGGAGCGATCGAAGCCCCACCTCCTGCATCGCTCATGGGCAGACGGCCTGTTCGTCCAGTCCTTCACCATGGAACGGCAGGCGGCCTTGATCACCCTGCCGTTGCGGCATGTCGACGACATCATCGATTTGCAGTATCGCATGATACTGACGGTGGGGCCGTTCCTGCTTCTGTCACTGGGGCTGCTGCTGACGATCGGCCATGTGGTTGTCCGCGCCCTCAACCGCCTCGCGGAAGGAACAACCGGCCTGCTGTCAGGACTTGGCGGCGGGAACCGGCCGGAGATCGCACCCAGCGGCATCACGGAGATCGATGCCCTGGCTGATAATTTCCGGTTCATGAGCGCGACGCTCGATGAGCTGTTTCAGGAGCTTCAGTCAACCAACGAGGATCTGGCGACCCAGTCGGAGCACCTGCGCCGTTCCGAGGCCGAGATGTTCCGACTGGCGCATTTCGATGTGCTGACTCAGCTGCCGAACCGCCACTATCTGAGAAAGACGCTCCATGACTTCATTGCGTCACAGCGGCCATTCTCCCTGATGCTTGTCGATCTCGACCGGTTCAAGCCCATCAACGACCAGCATGGCCATCATGTCGGCGATCTGGTGCTGCAGGAGGTGGGGCGGGTGTTCCGCGAGGTGATCGGCGATTCCGTGGAGCAGGGGCGCTTTGCCTGCCGTCTTGGCGGTGACGAGTTCGTCGCGGTGGTGGCGGACCTGTCCCCCGATGAGGTGAGGCAGCTGGCGGAAAAACTCATCGGGGAGATCTCCGCACCCATCCGTGTTGCCGGTGTCACGGCACGGGTGCTGGCAAGCGTTGGTGTCAGCCGCTATCCCGATCAAGGTCAGGATCCGGGCATGCTGCTCAAGCAGGCCGACCGGGCGATGTACCGTGCCAAGCGGCTCGGAGGAAACGCGCTCGAGGAGGAGAGGGGGCCGGATGCATAGGGAATGGTGCCATTCAAGCCTGTACCGCTTGAGCAGAGGTGTCGGCTGCCTGGTGATGGCCGTCGCGCTGTCGTTGCTGTCAGCATGCGGCGCCGCGGGTCCCTGGGATGTGTATGATCCGGTCGAGGGAGTCCGGGGTGCAGGGTGGGGCGCACCGGGTCCTGGAGGTCCTCCCGATGCCGATGTTGGGATTCCCGACGGGCGGGGGCCCTCGGATGCGGGAAAAACGGAAAGCCCGGGCAAGCCAGGTTCGACGGATGGCACGGTGGCCCCGGAAATCGACAGCAACGCGCTGCTGGTCTGGGGGGAGTTGCCTGAAGGCGTGCTGGATGCATATCAGCAAGCGCATCCCGATCGAACGGTGATCCATGATCCGCTGGTGGATACCGAACGTTGGATCTCATCGCTTGCGTCCGAGCGGAGTTCGAGCCTGAATGAGGATCCGGCGGGGGAACAACCAGCGGAGCGTGCGGCCCGTCTGGCACCGGACGTCTTCGCCTATCCGGCGGTCACGGCAGGCTGGGCGATCGGCTACCATGCGTTCGAGGACCTGTCCGGCTACGACTATCCGCTGCCGGAGCTGCTGTCGGAGATGAGTCCGGCGGAAAAGGCCGAGGGAAGATCCCTCGACGGTTACCGGCGCATGGCGATCACCGCGTACACGTATCCCATGCTTCTCGCCTACCGTACCGACGCGCTCGCGGCCGCCGGCTGGCCGACCGACCCGGATGCGGTCGCACTGCGGCTTGAGGATCCAGCGGCCTGGCTTGCATTGGCAAGGACGATGCACGAATATGGAAAAACCATCATGGAGTGGAGTGAATCGCCTTGGGCGGCCGGCTCGCGCGTATGGACCCCCTTTCGCTCCGATCTGTCCTGGCGCCTTGGCACCGACACGATGCGCCTGGCGCTGGCTGCGTCGGCGGCGGCCTCGATGGAGGCGCTTTCCGCCAATGCGGATGCGGACAGCGAGGAGGGGCGGCGCCTGCTGCGTGAAGGCACGCTCGTGATGTGCCTTGTGAGCGCCGCCGAGCTGAACCGGCTGCCCGAATGGGTCCCCGAACAGGCCGGGCTGTGGCGGGTGACACGCATGCCGATGGGGCTGTCGTCCGAATCGGGGACCATCCGGCTATCGATGAACCAGAACAGCACCCGCAAGCAGGCGGCCTGGGACCTGATCACGGCCTGCCTCTCGCAGAGCCGCTTGCGGCAGGTCGCACGGGAGAAGGATGCGACTGGCTTTTATGGGGGACAGGATCTCCGCGCTTTGGTGGAGGAAGCCCGCCTGCGCATGGAGCCAATGTTCCCGACGCCCTTTGACGGCGAGGCCGCCGAGGTGTTCTGGAACGGCCTGTACCCCGTGCTGGAGGGACGTGTGACGGCGGCCCGCTATCTGGAGAGGACGCAATCCGAGATCGAGCAAACCTGGCGTCTTGAGATTTCGGCCCTGCGGCGGGCGAAAGGGATGAGGTGAGTCCTGCGCCGTCCGCAACCTCTCACGCGAGCAGCGACATCGACGCCCGCTGATCGGAGATGTCATGTGGCATCATGCGAACAGCGACAGCACCTCCTGCGGCTCGAGCTGTGTCAGGAACGTTTCGCCAGGCTGGATCGCCTGGTCGATGAGTCCCTTCTTGCATAGCTGCAGCGCCGCGATCTTCTCCTCGATCGTGTTGGCGGCCACCAGGCGGATGACCTGTACCGTGTTCTTCTGGCCCATGCGGTAGGCGCGGTCGGTCGCCTGCTCCTCCACTGCCGGGTTCCACCACGGATCGAAATGGATGACCGTGTCCGCGCCGGTCAGGTTCAGGCCCGCACCGCCCGCCTTCAGCGAGATGAGGAACACCTCTCCGGTTCCCGCGTTGAAGTCGCGCACGAGGCGGTGGCGCTCCTGGGCCGGGGTGTCGCCGTCAAGATACAGGCAGTGCACCTTTTCTTTCTCGAGCGCCTGCCGGATGAGGCCGAGCATGGTCGTGAACTGGGAGAAGACGAGCATGCGGTGCCCGCTTTCGCGCGCGTCGGCCACCACTTCGAGCAGGGCGTCGAGCTTGCCGCTGCCGCCCCGGTACCCGTCAAGGAACATGCCCGGATGGCAGCACACCTGCCGCAGCCGGGTCAACAGCGCCAGGATCCTGATACGGCTGCGGTCGATGCCGGCCTTCTGCAGCGTCGTCTCGACTTCCTGCTTCGCATGCAGCATGTGCGCGGCGTACAGGTCTCCCTGCGCGACGGACATGGAACACAGGATGCGGGTTTCCAGCTTTTCCGGCAGCTCCGTGAGCACATCCTGCTTCAGGCGGCGCAGGATGAACGGCCGGATATGGCGTGTCAGCTCCTGCAAGGCGCCTGTGTCGCGCTGGCGCACGACCGGGGTTTCATATTTCACCTGGAACCGGCGATGGCTGTGCAGGTAGCCGGGCAGCACGAAGTCGAACAACGCCCACAGCTCGGTGAGGTTGTTCTCGATGGGGGTGCCCGTGAGGGCGAAGCGGATGTCCGCCTTCACCGCACGCAGGGCCCTGGCCCCCACGGACAACGGATTCTTGACATGCTGCGCCTCGTCGGCGATGCAAAACCGGAACCGGGTATGGCCGTATTCCTCCATGTCGCGGCGGATGAGGGCATAGGACGTGATGACCAGGTCGGCCGAGGCGACGGCATCCCGCTGGCGGTCGCGCAGTTCGGCGCCGCCGGCGATCACGAGCGTCTCAAGGCCCGGCGCGAACCGCTCCGCCTCCGCCTGCCAGTTGTAGACCAGCGAGGTGGGGGCGACGACGAGCGAGGGCATTGCGGGAAGGCCCTCCGCCGCGCGTCGTTCCTTTTCGCGCAGCAGCAGGGTCAACACCTGCAGCGTCTTGCCAAGGCCCATGTCATCGGCCAGGATGCCGCCCATGCCGAAGCGGGCCAGCGTTTCCAGCCAGTTGACGCCCGTCTTCTGGTAGTCGCGCAGCGTTGCCGTCAGGCCGGCCGGTTCCCCGAAGGTCAGGTCCCCCGGGGCCGTGATGTCGCGGACCATGGCGCGCACCTCCGGGGAGCGGGTGAGCGCGAGCCCCGTGTCGCGGGCCAGGTTCTCCAGGTACAGCGCCCGGTAGCGCGGCAGCTCGATGACTGGATCCGCCAGATCCGGATCGCGGCATTCCAGCGCGTCGATCAGCTCGGCCAGCGATTCGACGCCGGTTCCCGCAAGGCGCACGCAGCTTTCGTCGGCAAGCCGGACGAAGCGGCGCTTTTCACGGAACCCGGCCAGCATGCGCAGCAGATCCGCCGGTTTCACGCCTTCGGGCTTCACGGAGAGCGAGAGCAGTTCGTTGCCGGTCAGCGACAGGCTCGCGTGCACCTTGACGTGGCGGCGCACCTGTCGGCCCGAGAAGGCGGTGGTGGCATGCACTTCGGCCAGGTCGAAAAGCTGCGGGAATCCGTCGGTCAGAAAGTCGACGATGTTGTCCTCGTCCGACAGGCGGTATCCTGAGGCTGTGGGCATGAATCCGCAGGATGTCAGGAAGGCCGGCAGTACCGCCTCACCGGCCAGATCGCGCAGGATGAGGCGGCCGTCTGCGGTGTACAAAGCCTCCCGCGCGTTGGCGGGGTCGACGGTTCGGTCGCCGTAACGGTACTCGGGCCATGCCAGCAGGCCTTCGACGTCGGTGTCGAGGTAGACGCGCCGCACCAGGGGTTCCCGCTCAAGCTTCGCGGCGATGTCGCCGGTCATGCGAAACCGTTCCTCGTCGCCAAACGCGGGCAGCACCATGCCGAACAGGCGCGACGCCTCCCCCTCGGGCACCAGCAGGCGCAGGTCGTCGGTACGGTTCAGCGCCGGGAGGAAGGTGCGCATGCGGGTCGCCTCCTCCCCGGAGAGGCGGTGCAGGATGCCGCCGTGGACCAGCAGCCGGTGGTCGGCGTCGAGCACGCCGAGGCTTGCGAGGTCATCGAGGTCCGGCGAGAGCGCGAAGCCGCCGGGGATGGATTCCACCAGCAGCGGCATGCGCCAGTCGTCGCTTCTCACCGTGACGGTCTCGGTCATGCCGGGTTCCCATTCGATGTGGACGGGGAGCGGGGCGGGGGCATCCTGACGGCTTCCGGTCGGCATACCCGGGAAAGCGCGCCTGCCATGAAGGCTTCCGGCCTGCGCGTTCATCAGGGTGTTTCCGTCCGCTTCATCCGCGCCCCTTTCCAGGATGCCGAGCAACCGGTCCGTGCCGGAACGGGTCAAGGGGACCCGTTTTGCGTCACGCGAGCGTGTCGCAAGCTGGAACTGGTTCAGGTCGCCGAAATATGACTCGAGGTCGGCCAGCGTGTCCGTCAGAAACCTCGCCAGGGCGGCGGAACCGGGAGCCAGACGCGAGCTGCCGGGCGTGAAGGTGAACCGGCGCCCCAGCACCAGGGGCGTTCCCCGGCGCATGGCGCGCAGGAAGCCGGCAAGATCCTTGAGCACATAGGGGGTATCGGGTGGTCCGAACTGGAAGGAGACATCCAACTGACGCACGAGGCCCGGCCGGATGTGGATCGTGGGCGTCAGGACAGCGGGCGTTTCCGCCTTGCGGGCGCCGGCGGCCGCGGATGAACGGGATGCGGATGTCGAACGGGTTGCCGCGGCCGAGTGGGCAGCGGCGGATGCCTGGGATGCGCCCGAACGCATGGGGATGTCTTCTGACGCATCCGGCACGTCGCTGACCGGGGAAAAGGCATCGAGCAACAGGCGGGTGGCTGGCGTCAGCGGCAGTTGTGCCGCTGCAGGGGGGCGCCCCGTTGTCGGGAAACCGTTGCGGCGATCAGGCAACGGTTCGGCATGAGGGACGCGGAGAACCGTGATGCGCCCATCGGCGGATTGTTCCGCTCGGCCTGTGACGTATATGAAGCGTGGCCGCTGCGGGGTGCGGTCGGATGGATGCGCCATGGGATGATGCCTGCTTTCCTGTGGTGTCGGGGTTCACGCGGGCCGGTGTCGCATGCCTGGGGAGCGATGCTTGCGATCAAGGCGACCAAACGCCTGCTTTCCCGTATTGTATCCCGCTGGTGCGTTCCCGGCAATGGTGTTGTGCATGCGCCGTCACGCGACGCGACGACATGGGGCGGATTCTTTTTTGGGGCGTCGACAACCCTCCGAACGACCGGTAGAATGGAGTCAGGATCGCGCGGTGCGCGCGATTCGGGAAGGCAGGCATTTCATGATGCAATGGTACGGTGTGGTGAAGACCGCGCTTTCAATTGGTGTCCCGGCGGTGCGCCGTCTGGGCTCGACACTGCCGTTCATACAAGCCAATCCGTATGGCGGCGAGTATCCCGTCGGAGGAGACAACCCGTTCGAGTATCCATACAGCGGTGAAAACCCATTCGGCGGTGACTTCGGCGGCGGGTACGACGGCGCCAACCCATTCGAGGGGTATGCGGACAAGATGCCCTTTGCGGCGTACAGCGGCATGATCGAGTCCATTGTTGTCGGCATGCTGATTTTCTGGGCGGCCATCGCGGTGGTGTTCTCGATTCTTTCGATCGTCAGCATGTGGCGCCTGTTCCGCAAGGCAGGTCAACCCGGCTGGAAGAGCATCGTTCCGTTCTACAACATCTACGTGATGCTGCGGATATCGGGCTGCCCGGGATGGTGGCTGGCGCTGCTGTTCATACCTTATGTGAACATCGTGGCGGTCGTACTCATGGCACAGGCGTTTGTGCGTGCGTACGGCAGGCCGGGCATCGGCTCCGTGCTGCTGTACATGTTCCTGTCCCCGTTCTACCTGCCGTATCTTGCGTTTTCGAAACAGGTTCGGTACATCGGTGTTCCCGGTGGCGCATTCGCCTACGATGGTGCGTTCGGCGCGCCGCCGGCAGGGCCGTACATGGGGCAGCCGTACGGTCCGGGCGCAGGCTATGGGCCCGGTTATGGTCCAGGCCCCGGTTACGGATCCGGACCCGGACCCGGTCCCGGTTTTGGACCCGGCCCCGGATATGGATATGGACCCGGCCCCGGACCTGGGCCCGGCCCCGGCCCCGGATATGGATATGGACCCGGCCCCGGATATGGACCTGGCCCCGGATATGGACCTGGCCCCGGTTTTGGACCTGGCGTCGGCTATGGACCCGGCACCGGTTTTGATCCTGGTGCCGGGTACGGACCCGGACCAGGCTTCACCCCTGGCGCTGGTGGCGGACCCGGTCCGGAATACAGGCCTGGCGCCGGTCCCGACTCGGGATATGGGCCAGGTTCCGGACATGATGCCGGGGGTCTCACCCCGCCAGGCACCGGCGTGCCCGGCCTGTCCGAATCAAATGTGCCGGCTGTCAAGCCCGACACGGGAAACGCACCGCGCAATCCGGCGGAGGAGAACACCGATACACCCGGTTGATGCATGCCTTGCGTTTACAGGGGAACCATCCTCTGCTATTGTATTCTTGCGGGCATGCCACAAATTGTCGCCTGCAGGAGAGAGGAGTCCGACGCCATGG